>JBHPGP010000024.1:0-19177 GCA_042570305.1 Candidatus Omnitrophota bacterium | reverse complement strand
CAAGAAATTTGACGAGAAAGAAGAGCAGTATCTTGAAAAGCTCAAAAATATCAAGAAATATCAGGGTTTTAGTGAATGGGCAGAGAAATTAAAAGAGCAGGCTAATATCAAGATATTCAAAGAGTGAGTGCCTCCGGCACAATTCAAAAATTCCTTAACTATCGTGATTGGCGGCTTTTGCTGTGTGTATTGTCTACCTCCTTAAAGATATCTGTTCTTTATTTGTTAGGCAAGAACCCTCGTCTGCTTAATTTAGCTTCCCCTCAGAAAGATAAATTAACGAATAGCCAGGATAGAGAAAAGATAATTCGCTATGTCAATCTGTGTATGTTTTTGCGCAAGAAAATAGGCATAAGAGATACCTGTTTTACATACTCTTTGCTCCTCTGCCATGTGTTAAGAAGAAAAGGCATAGATGCCAGAGTAAATTTTGGCGCAAAAAAGGATGGTGAACGAATTATCGGTCATTGCTGGACTAATCAGGGCTTAGAGATGGCCATTGATTATCAAACCATATTCATTTATCCGTAAAACAAATATTTCGCTATGCTAAACCAAGAAGCCCGCATTATTAAAAATGATAAAGTACCCTGGAGAATAATTGAGGATGAGGCGATTCTGGTTGATGTGCGTAAAGGAAACGTCATACAGTTAAACGAGGTCGGCGCTTTTATCTGGAATCAGATTGACGGAATTCAAAAAATCTGCCAGATAGTAGATAGTATCTGTGATTCATTTCAAATAGATAGAGAGACAGCTAAACAAGATGCTGTTGAGTTCCTCAGTGAGCTTCTTAAAAGACAGATCATCAAGCTAAAATGAAGAAAAGCATTAAGCTTGGTTTGAATATTGCAGATGTGCCTATTCAGATAGAGATAGACGATATAGGCAGTTTCTCTCATGTAAGTTCTACACTCGGAAGCTATATAAAGCCCATAAATAAACCCTATTTTTATATGCGCGTAAATAAAACATCGGGGCACAGCCGGTTTCATAAAGAAGATGAAATAAAAATAATTCAAAAAAACGATTATTTTGCCTTCAGAAACAAGAAAAGTCCCGTTTATAACATTGGTTTTATTGAGAAAGCAGATAGATTCTGCCAGTTAGATATTAACCCAGCTTCTGTCAAAATCTTATTCTATCCATTCTTGCTATCAGCCTTTTCGCTTTTTTTATCAGAGCTGGACAGTTTTATTGTTCACGCCGCGGGCATTATCTATAAGGGGCTGGCTTATATTTTTATTGGCCCATCCGGCAGCGGAAAAACTACCGTCGCCAGAATATTGCAAAAGAAGGGGCTGAATATTATTTCTGATGAGAGGATAATTATCAGAAAGAGGGGTTCCTGCTTTATGGCGTATGCAATGCCCTGGTTTAATGACCGGGACCAATCCGCACCGCTTAAGAGCATATTCCTGCTTAAGAAAAGCAAGAGAGTAACATTTATTCCGCTAAAATCATCTTATGCCGTAAGCCAGATACTTCCTAATGTATATCTGAATCTCCCTGATCAAGAAGCCATCGAGAGACTATTGGATACTTTTCAGCTTTTGCTGAGTAAATGCCGTTTATACGAAATGGAGTTTCTGCCGGATAGCTCATTCTGGCAGGGGGTAAAAGGGCTAAATTAAATGTTCGGCGCATTAGCAGATAAGATTGAAAAGAACTATATTCCCATAACCGGCAGCATAGAATTAACCTGGAGATGTAATTTAAGCTGCCGCTTTTGTTATCAATATCAGGATTCTTTTGAGGAGCTTACCCTTGATGAGACAAAAGTGATACTGGATGAGCTGGCTTACCTGGGGTGTCTATTTTTATCCTTTACCGGAGGCGAACCTCTATTGCATAAGGATTTCTGGGATATTGCAAAATATGCAGCAACTAAACAGTTTGCGCTGACCCTTCAGAGCAACGGAACACTAATAAATCAGGATCATGCCCAGAGGATTAAAGAGCTTAATTTCTTTGATGTGCATATCAGCTTACTGGGCGCGAAGAGAGAAACACATGACTGGCTGACTCAGTCCGCAGGGTCTTTTGACAAGGTAATAAATTCGCTGGAGCTTTTGCGCAGGCAAAAAATAAAGGTAATGCTTAAAACCACAGTAGTTAAACATAATTTTTCTGAATTAAAGGAGATAGGCAAAATCGCCAAGCGATTTGGGTGTAAGCAGGTCGTATCCCCGATTATTTCTACGAAGGCCAACGCCGATAAGGGGCCTTTGGAGTTCAGAATGGATGATTCTCAAATAAAAGATTTTTATATAGCAGCCTTTAAAAAAGCCCGCAAATACAAGGACGACTATAAGTCTCACGCTGGAGAAGGCATGGTAAATTGCCGCTGCGGCCGTACGGGTTTCTGTATTAACCCGCGGGGAGAAATATACCCCTGCGTGGGATTGCCGGTTTCTGCTGGCAGCCTTAGGGAAGAAAGCTTCAAAAAGATATGGGATAATTCTGCTTTTATTAGAAGTATAAGACAGGCAGGAACAGATGACCTTCCATTGTGTTCTCAATGTGCTTTGCTTTCTCTATGCATGAGATGTAAGGGTATGGCTTATATGGAAGATGGCAGTATTCTCGCACCTTCCCAGGAGGCCTGCCGTATTGCCCATATCGTAAAGGAGGTGATGTAGATGAAAAAGAAGAAATACGAGAAACCTAAGCTGAGCATAAAGAAGATGAGCCGCTTTTTCTTCAATTGCTCAAGTAAGGCCGCTTGCTCTACGCAGACTGCAAACCCCGGCCAGGCGGGTAATTCCCTCGGTACTTGCCGCTGCTAAAGTTTTTGCGATGGCATATGACCAAGAGAGAAGTTTTTGCAGATATTATGCGCGCATTGGCCTGCCTGACGCTAAAGAGCAACCTGTAGAGCGGTTATTAAGCGAAAGATTAGATTGGCATTTTATTCTCCAAGATGCCCAGAATCAAGAAGTTGCGCAAATTCTATATTACCACTTATCCTGCCATAAAGAAAACCTGCCACAATTTGTCCTATCTACGCTAAGAGATAGTTTTATCAGGACAAAAGATGCTAACCTCCAGTTTTATGCAGAGTTAAAAGATATTCTGGCTGGTTTTGCAGAGAATAATATTGAATGTATACCGTTAAAGGGTATAGATCTGGCTAAAAGGGTATATCCGGATGTTGGCTTAAGGCCGATGTCAGATATAGACCTCCTGATTAAGAAGCATGACTTACCAAAAATTGAAAGAGTTCTTATCCCTTTAGATTATCTGATGCATCCTGGATATCATAATATGCTAAATAAGCCAAACAGCCCTTATCTTAATACTGTAGTCTGCAAGAAGCTTATCTATCCGTTTATTTCCCTGCATCTTCATTGGCATATATTGAACAATACCTTTTACCCCGGTTATGGATATATTTCTAACTTAAATATTGAGAAGGTCTGGCAGGATGTCCAACCTGCTGCTATAGATAACATTAAAATGCTCAGGATGTCGCCTGATTGTTTATTATTACATCTGGCTTATCATCATTTCAAACACCATTTTGACCGCCTGATACTTCTTACCGATATCGACGCAATCCTTAATTATTATTGCGGCATCCTGGATTGGCAGAGGATTATGCATGATGCCGTTGAATTCAACTTTAACAGGCCGCTTTATTACAGCCTTTATTTTGCTAAAGAAATCCTGGGGAGCGATGTGCCTGATGATATGCTTCTTAAGCTCAGGCCTGAACGGATGAACAGATTTGAACACCGCTTTGTCGATTCTGTTTTAAAGGGAAGACCAAGTAAGAATCTTTCCTTTTTTATGTTCCTGGCGATGAACAAAGGGATTTTAAAAAAGATACGGTTTATCTTTCGCAGCATTTTCCCGCATCCTAAGTTCATATCTCAACTTAAGGATATCTATGGCATAAATTCAAGCCTAAAATATAGCTTAAATCACTTAACCCGCATCTTTAAATATACACTCAATCTTTTCTTAAAGAGATAACAGGGTGGTTGCTCACGCAGGGGAGTTAATATTGAAGCAGGCTTCCCTGGCGGCGTGCTCTTTTAAGGGCGTATTTGAATGAGGCAAAGCTTAAGGGCAGGAGTAGGCAGGAGAATAAAAGAAGAAAGCCGGTTTCCTTGCCAAGTTGGCTTAAGTGATAACCTCTATACACAGCCAGCTCAATTGCCCGGACAGCATAGGTAATCGGAAAGAACCTTGCCAGGATTTGCAGCCAGCCAGGCATAACAGTAACCGGGAAATATACCCCACCTATCAGGCCTTCCAGGCTATTGATTACCCATCCCACCGGATTTCCCCGTTTGAACACCATAATAAAGCTTGCCGAGATTATTCCTAAGCCGCTAAAGGAGATAATTGTTAAAAGTAGTATTACCGAAGTAGACAATAAATTGATATTGGTAAAGTTCAGCTTAAACAACAATATCCCCAATAGGATATAGATTGCCATATTCAGAGTAGCAAACAAAAGATTCCAAAGCGCTAATGAGATTAGAATTGTTGAGATTTTGGCAGGAGTCAGGAGTAATGCCTCTAAGGTTCCCTGCATCTGTTCTGAGCGTATGCGGCTGGAGAAAGAGCCTAAACCCACACCGATATAACTGAAAAAAGCCATACTTAACAGGACATAAGAGAAATAACCCACTCCAAATTCCTCTAAATGCCCGACCATACGATGGCCAAATAATTTATCAATGAAGAAATATGTCGCTATACTTACAAACACGGTGAAGATGCTGAGCAAAAACGACAGCTTATAGCTGGATTCAACTAAAAAGTCCTTTTTTAAGAAAGCGATAATTCTTCTTAACATATTTATTGATTTTTCGTTAATTCCAGAAAAATCTCTCCCAGCCCGGCTGCAGGATTACTAATCTTGCTTCTAAACTCCTCAAGCGTACCAAGGGCGAGTGCGTTGCCTCTGTGTAATATCAAAAACCTGCCGCCAAAATCCATTGCCTCATCCATATGGTGAGTAGTAAATATCACTGTTTTTCCCCGGTGTTTAATTAAATCCTCTTTTATGAAGTTCCTGAAGTCAGAGCTAGTTTTATAATCCAGGCTTTTTGTCGGCTCATCAAATAAAACCAGTTCAGGATTATTAAGCAAGGCGCGGATAAGAGCGAATTTCTGTTTTATGCCCGTGGAATAGGAGTCAAATCGCTTATCCAGTTCCGGATAGTCTATATGAAAGACCGAGAGGAGTTCCCGGATTCTGGCATTTGATTCTTTTTTATTTAATCCATACATTGCCGCAAAGAATTCGAGATTCTGCCTGCCGCTTAAGCGCCAGTAGAAGCTTCTTTCTGCAGGGCTAACCAGGCCAATCAGCGATTTTATCTCTTGATCATCCCTGCCTATGCGATAACCCTTTACGGTAGCTGTCCCCTTGTCAGGCAGAATCAGGGTGGAGATTATCTTCAAAAGCGTGGTTTTTCCCGCACCATTTGGTCCGAGTATGCCGAGAATTTCCCCCTTTTTTAGTGAGAAGGAAATATCCTCAAGTGCGCGGGTTGGCTTTCTGTGCCTGAGTTTTAACCTCAACAATTTATGGAAAGAAAGGGGAGGGGTAAAATCTTTGCTCAGGCGCTCTATTTCTATATAATTCATCGGGTTATGATTTTTATTCAAATAATTATCCTGTTAAGGATAGCAGAAAAAGATGGCTGCGTCAAGGCAGCTTTAAGCTTAGAGAAAAGTCTTGACTTAATAGGCGCTTTATTCTATGCTATGCTAAAGAAAAAGGAGTAAATCGTGCCGCAATATGAATTAAGCCTGAGGGATTATTTAAGAATCTTTCGCAAGAGAAAAGCAGTCATAATCTTGACTTTTTTTGCCGTTATCATTGGCAGCATCGCCTATCTTTCCCGGCAGCCGGTGTTTTATAAGGCAAGCTCAACAGTTAAGATTGAGGAACGAAAGACCATTGCCGGCCTGCTTACCGAGTGGATTTCCTATACTCCGGCAGATATAATGGAATCTCAGGCAAATATAATCATTGGTTACCCGATTATGCAAAAGGTCGCGATGCGCATGGAATTGATTGATGGGGATTCTTCTGTTACAGATGTTAATACAGCTGTGGGTAGAGTTCAGAGCAGCATTGAAACCGAGACAATCCCGCGCACTAATATTATCCGCATTACTGCTACGGCTGATACCGCTGCTGAGGCAATGCTTTTAGCTAATAGCGTAGCCGAGGTCTATGTCCAGGAGAATCTGCTGGATAAAACCAAACAGGCCCGCCATGCCCGTCAATTTATAGAAGAACAGCTGTCTTCTCTGGAAGATAGGCTCAAAGAGACAGAAGAGCAGTTAAAGGATTTTGGCGATGAAGTCAGAAACATAAAATTAGCCGAGCCGATCCAGGAAAAACTGGTTGAGCTGGAGTTTCAGCGCGGTGAATTATTGCAAAAATATACTCAAAAACACCCCCGGGTAATGCAGTTAAATGAGCAGATTAAAGGCCTGGAAGCACAAATTAAAGGCTTCTCTGGCCAAGAATTGGAGTATTCCCGTTTAAGCCGCGAGGTTGAGGTAAACAAGAAGCTTTATGCCATGCTTAAGGAGAAGCTTGAAGAGGCGCGTATTTCCGAAGCAGAAAAGGTTGCTGATGTTGCCATTGTGGACCCGGCAGTGATGCCTAGGGCGCCCGTTGGCGCAAATCAAAATATCATAATCTTAGTTGGCGGGATAATGGGGTTGATGCTGGGCGTTGCCCTTGCCTTTGTCCGGGAGACCATGGATACCTCAATCGGGACTATTGAGGATGTAGAAGATGCAGTGAAGTTACCGGTATTGGGCGTTGTTCCTTCTATTGGTGAGGAGGTTCAGGGCAAGCAGGGGCTTTTCTCAAGATTCAGTAAATTCAGTCAGAAAATCTTACCTGCACGTAAAAAGAGCGAGATTGAGGAGAAGCTTGTGCGTTTGATTGTCCATTACAGGTCGAAATCACCGGCAGCCGAATCATTTCGCAATATCCGCACGAACCTTAAACTCGGCCCATCCAAGAAAACCATGCTTGTTACCAGTTCAAGCCCACGCGAAGGCAAGACTACTATTTTGTGCAATTTAGGTTTGGTTATTGCCCAGGCAGGGGCAAAGACACTACTGGTATCTTCTGATTTAAGGCGTCCGGCTCTGGCAAAAACCTTTGGTATAAAAAGAGAGCCGGGCTTGACTGAGGTCCTCGCTGGCACGGTAAGTTTAGAAGAGGCATTAAATAACGTGGCTGATATTATAGTGGGCGAGATGCAGCTGGAGGATGTGATTAGTAAACCTACCGGTATAGATAATATTTGGATTCTCCCCAGCGGAGCGTTACCTTTTAATCCAACCGAAATTTTAGAATCCAGAGAGTTTACAAGTTTGATTGACGAGCTTAAACAAAAATTTGATTTTATTATTTTTGATTCGCCTCCCATTCTTCCTGTAACTGACGCCAGCCTTCTGGCTCCCAAATTAGATTGTGTGGCCATTATTTATGAGATTGGCCGGACCAGCCGCGATGCGCTTCTGCGCTCTAAGCTCCAATTAGATTCTGTAGGCGGGAAGCTCTCCGGCATAATTTTAAATCATACCCAGCCTCAGACAGAAGCAATGGCAACTTACCCCTATTACTACCACTACAAATATAGGTACTACGGAAGCGATGAGGCAGAAGAAAAGCAAAAAAAGGGCAAGCCGCAGGAGGGGGTATAAATTTACAGGAAGCAGCATGCGCTGTTCTAGAATTTAGGAAGTCTTATCATAGAAGGGGGCTAAGAAAGCCCCTTAATTTTTATAAACTTTAATTATGCCTAAGAAAAACGGACAGATTGTATTGGGTGTGGCAGTTTCCTTAATATTCCTTGCCTTTGTAATGTTCTTAAATGTGTCTGAAGCACCCCTAGAAATCCTGCCCCTTATTCTTTTACTCGCACCAATTGTATTTGTCATTACTTTTATCAACACCGATGTAGCATTGATTTTATTAATCTTTTCCATGCTGCTTTCTCCGGAACTGAAGATAGCAGATGTTCCCCAGCGGGCAGTGGTCTTGCGGGTAGATGATATATTGCTTTTCGTGGTTTTCTTTTCCTGGTTAGCCAAGATGGCAATAAACAAACAATTGGGATTGTTCAAACGCACTCCGCTTAACCTGCCGATAGCTGCCTATATTTTAGTATGTATTCTATCAACGGGCATAGGGATAATCGGCGGTACAATTAACCCTTTAAAAAGCTCTTTTTACATCCTGAAATATATTGAGTACTTTATGCTATTTTTTATGGTGACTAATAATATCCGAAGTAAAGAACAAATAAAGACCTTTATTATAGTTTTTTTGATAACCTGTGCATTGGTTTGCACTTACGCAATAGTAACAGTTGGACAAGCTGGAAGGGGTACTGCGCCTTTCGAGGGTCCACAGGGTGAACCCAATACACTGGGAGGTTATTTAATTCTATTATTCGCAATATCAGCAGCCCTATTTTTGTACGGACCTTCCAGAGCTTGGCGTTTTTGCTGTGGTGCTTTAGCTTGCTTTATATTTATAACTTTGCTGCAAACACTTTCACGCGGAAGTTATATGGCATTTATCCCTATGTTTTTAATTCTTATCGTGTTGACTAAAAGAAAGAGGATTATGCTGATTGGAATATTAATATTGGGTATATTTATTCTTCCGGCTATACTACCAGCCAGGGTAACCGAGCGAGTAACCAGCACATTTCAACCAGGAACGGTATATGAGGCTTTTGGAAAACGCATTGCCCTGGATCAGTCAGCAGCCACTCGCATCGAGAGCTGGAAAGATGTCTTTGGGAAATGGGTTAAGCGTCCGTTTTTAGGTTATGGAGTTACTGGTGTTGGATTAGTTGATACTCAATATCCGCGCGTATTAGGTGAGACAGGAATAATTGGATTCTGGATATTTATCTGGTTATTAATAACTATTCTGAAAAACACCATACAAGTCTTTAACGGAGTGAATGATGATTGGTATAAAGGGTTAGTTATGGGGTTTATAGCGGGGTTCATCGGTTTAACCGTGCATTGCTTTGCCGCCAACACTTTTATTATCGTACGCATTATGGAGCCATTCTGGTTTTTGACAGCAATTGTAATAATGCTTCCTCATCTTCGTGCGGAAAAAGACGAACTACAAAAAATTCAATTAAAAGTTTTGTAATTCCGGAACCTAAGATTATTATGAATTTAATTCGTACTCAAAGTAAGCTGATAAGGAATAATGAAAGTTTTATTAGTTAGCCCTCCCAAGCCTAAACCTCTAGAGTCTCCTTTGGCATTAGCTGCTCCAATGATGCCCTTAGGATTGGGGTTTATCGCAGCAGCGTTAGAACAGAAGGGGCACCAAGTATTAATTTTAGACGATTATTTATGGAGAACTGATTACGTAAGCAGGTATCGGCAAAGGAGGAGGTTTAGGGGCTCACTAAAAGAATTTAACCCTGATTTTGTTGGTTTCCATACCCACAGCGTAAGCTTTCAGAAGACATTAGAATTGATTGAATTGGTTAAGAATAATTCTCAAGCACGCATCATTTGCGGCGGACCACACGCTTTTAATATGCCGGAGAGTTTTCCTAGTACAGTCGATTTTATAGTTCTGGGAGAAGGGGAGTTTGCTACTTTAGATATAGTAGAAGGTAGGGTAAATGAACGGATCGTCAGGACTAACAGGATAGAGGATTTAGAGGAATTACCAATGCCGGCCTGGCATTTGTTTGAATATAGAAAATACAAGATTAGACCAGCGATGTGCTATTTGCCTCAGCCGGTTTTTAATTTAAATACTAGTAGGGGTTGCCCTTTTAATTGCAGGTTTTGTAGTATGCCTGAGGTTTGGGGAAGAAAGTACAAAATGTTTAGCGCCCAAAAGATTGTACGGGAAATAGAATATTTGATTAGGAGATATAAGATTAGAAGTGTTTATTTTAGAGAGGATAATTTTACAGTTAGCAAGAAAAGAATAATTGATTTTTGCAACCTGTTAATTGAGAAGAATATTAAAATCGATTGGGCTTGCGAAACAAGGGTAGATACTGTTGATGGTGAAATGATGCAGAGAATGAAGATTTCTGGATGTAATGGTTTTTACATAGGAGTAGAAAGCGGAAGCCAGAAAGTTTTAGATAATATAAACAAGGGGATTACGGTAGAGCAGATAATTAACTTCTTTGCCAGATGTAAAGAGTTAAGAATGAGAACATATGCTTCTTTATGCTTTGGTACTCCTGGAGAAAAAGAAGAGGACAGGGTGTTAACAGAGGAGTTAATTAAGGAGATTAGACCTGATCGTGTTTCCCGAGCCGTATATGTCGGAACCCCTAAAAGCGAATTTTATAACTATCTGCTTCAGAAAAAACAGTATTACTATATAGATGATAACGGATTCCTATATCCTAATGGGTATCGGGAGTTAGCTATGAGATATTATGGTAAGAATGCTAAGCGATATATCCCCTAAATAATGAAGATATTCTACATCTGCTATGCAGATATGGCTGGTCACAATGGGGCTGTCAGGCATATTGTAGAAATAATCATTAATCTGCAGAAATTAGGTCATCAGGTGCAATTATGTGTCCCCCGGTTTAGTAAATATAGAGATAAACTACCCCTTAACATTAGATATATCCCCGTAGTTAATCTGCCCGTGATAAGACCGTTGGTCTTTATTTTGATCGCACCATTTTTATTGATTGTTTATTTACTTAAGTTTAAACCGAATGCAGTATATGTAAGAGAGATAGGCTTTAGTCTCTGTCAAGAAGCCTTAATCTTGAAATTGTTGAATTATCCATCAGCGATTGAGATTAATGGCATGTTTTTTGAGCAGCTAAAATTAGTAGGTGTTTTTTCTTACTTAAAGCCAATCTTCAAATTTATACAAAGAACAAAATTCAAATTTTTTGACAAGATACTAGTTCATACTGCTGGATTAAAAGAAGAAATCCAAAAAATATATAATATACAATCCTTTAAATTAGAGGTTATTCCTATGGGGGTAAATACCGAGAGCTTTAAGCCAATGCCTAAAAAGGATGTACGCAGTAGGCTCAATCTTGCCTTAGGGCGTTATTACATCGGTTTTGTAGGCGGTCTTATGTCCTGGCAGGGTATTGATAACCTGATTGCAAGCAGCCCTTTTATTATCAAGGAGATACCCGGGGTAACATTCTTAATTGTAGGTTGGGGAAGGTTAAAGAATGCCTTCATTAACATGGTAAAAGAGTTAGGATTAGAACAAAATTTCATCTTTACTGGAGAGGTCTCCTTTGAAACTGTTCCCTTATATATTAATGCCTTTGATATTGGAATAGTGTTCTTTAAGCCAGTCAGAAAAGACCCAGGCGACCCCATTAAGCTATATGAATACTTGGCCTGTGGTATACCAATATTAGCCAGTAATGTTAAAGGATATGGCGATGTCGTGGAAAGAATAGGCGCAGGCAAGGCAGTTGATTCTTCTAAGCCACAAGAAATATCTAGAGTAATCGTAGATCTACTAAGAAATAATGGACTAAGGGATGAAATGGCTAATAGAGGCCCAGCTTCAGTTGAAGTTCATACTTGGTTAAACCGGGCGAAGCAGATAGAGGATTGTTTCAATAATATTATTAGTAGGTAGTCTGCTTGAATTTATATTTTTAGGGATAGTTTGGCTATTGCCTCTGATCTTTCGTTTTTGTTTAAACCAAAGAGGTAGAATAATAGTAGGTAGATTGTGAATGTAAACATTGCATACAGGCCGATATGTAGCATGCTTTTTGGATAGGATTGGGAAATAAGAAGGAATAGTAAAAGCGAAACAACTAAAGCAATGGGGTAGGTTTTTAGAATAGTGGCTTTAAGGAATCCTTTCCATGGAACGCTAATTGCCTTGAGGGCGTACATTAAAAAGAAGGGTGCTCCTATAATATGAGGAATAGCTGTGCCTATGGCAACGCCAACCAAGCCTAGGTAGAACTTAGTAACAAAGATGATGCTTAGGAATAGATTGCATATTGCAATGGACATAAAATAGAAAAGGATGAATTTTATGCGCCCCATTCCGGTTAGAATTGCTGCTGATACACCCAGAGAGATATGAAACAACCAATATATCACAAAGATTTGTGCAACTATGGCAACAGATTCAAATTCGGCACCCAGCCAGCGGTTCAGAAAGGGCTTAGCCATAAAAATGATAGAGATAGCAACAGGCAAAATAATTGCTTGAAGATATTTATTCCCGCGCAAAAGCAGGGTCTTCAGTGTGGCGAAATTCCTTTCAGTATAAAGATAAGACGCAGCAGGCACTATTGCTGCAGTCATTAGCCCGGTTAGGCTCATTAAGAGCATATGTAGTCTATTAGCAGCCTCGTAGTAGGTTACGGAGCTTACATTTATAAAGATAGAGATTATTATCTGGTCCATTTTGGTGTTTATTAAGCCAAATATTTTAATCAGGAACATTATTGATACAAAACCGTATATGATTTTTAGCATTTCCCTGTTTATGTTTGATACCTTAATATCAAGAAAGGGTATTACATGTTTTACAAAGTAGATATTTAAGAGGTGGCAGATTATTTCAGCCGAATAGATTACTAAGATAAGAGGGATGAGACCAAAACCCATCTTAAGAATGAATAGAATAGCTGTTGTACGGACTGTTATAGTCAGCCAGCCGGTATAAGAGTTAAGATCATATCTCTGCATCCCCTGGAGGATTCCCTCAAACGCACGGAGAGGGAATATAAAGATTAACAGGAAGGAAACAATAATTAAGGAATGCCGAGCTTCTCCCAGTAGGTAGGGGTCGATATTAAAGAACCGCGTAATGATAAAGGTTCCTAGCAATAAGAGGATTAGGAAACTTATAATACCGAAAATAAGGAAACTAAAAAAAACAGAGCTGATCAGGGAATTCATTTTGGGAGGGTTATTTTCAGAATGGTACTGACTGACGTGTTTGAGAATCGAACTTCTTATGGCTTCAGAAAATATGCCAAAGCTTCCTACAATGACCTGGACTACTATAAATATTCCAAAGCGGGCAATCCCGATATGGTGAATAATAAATGGCATGAGCAGGAAGTTGACTGTTATGCTACTTATTCGAAACAACCCATTTATTGCAGTATTTTTAAATAATAGATTTTTTATTTTCATATTCGGAAAACAGATTTGCCTTGAATAATTTGCTTAAGTTTAGTTTACTGTCATAAATTAGCACAGATCTTACTGATTGGCAACTGCTTTCTCAATCTGTATGTAATCATCGATATGGACTATTTAATATTTACTGATTCTGCCTTGATTAGTTTGGGGAGTCGGAAGGAGCAAAATTGAAAGGGCTTGAATCTGTAACATGCAATATCTGCGGGCGAGATGATGCGCTGTTATACTCTGCAGGTGGGGGTAAAATTTATGGAATGCTAGAAGAATTTAACTTGGTTAGATGCAGGAATTGCGGTCTTTTCTATATCAATCCAAGACCAACAAGAGACAGTATCAAACGTTATTATCCCTTAGATTATCCTGAATATAGGCTTGCTACGGTTCAAACAATAACAGATTACTTAACTCGCCATGCTTTTAAATATCGAATTGTGCTAAAAATCCTAGCCACATATTATGGCTATCAATTCTCTAAATCAGCTATTAGAAAAGGTTTTTTTGATAAAATCGCGTTCATTGATAAAGCTTCAAATGATCGCGAATCAGAAGATGCTATGAAAAGGCATTCCTTTTATCATTTTATTCGCAGATTTATATACTTTCCGCTTTTTTTTATCTTTAACCGATTCTTTCCCTACATTCCAAGATTTAAGAGAGATGGAAATTTTTTGGATGTAGGATGTGGCAGGGGAGTCTATTTATATCTGTTGAAGACATGGGGATGGAATGCATACGCAGTCGAGCCAAGCAAGGAGACAGCCGAGAACGTTATAAATAACTTGGGAGTAGATGTTTTTAATGGCGTGCTGGAAGAATCTAATTTTAAAGACAATTTTTTTGATGTTGTCAATCTCAATCATGTTCTGGAGCATGTGCATGACCCAACAGCTATACTGCAAACAATCAGCAGAATTTTAAAGGAAGACGGTTTACTTATGATTAGGGTACCAAATGCTTGGTCCCTTCCTGGATATATTATTGGCAAGAAATTAGCTATGGTAGAGGATTTACCACGGCATCTATTTGTATTTGACAGAATCACCATCAGAAGGTTACTTCAAAAAGCTAAATTTGAGATAATAAATATACGCTTTGACCCTCTGCCACGGACGATAACCGGTTGCTATAAATTTCTTCTTCCCAGAAATAGCCTTGGTTTTCTTGTGTACGAAAGACTTGAGAAAATAGTGGCTCCTATATTGGCTTGCTGTTTCTTTTTAACTAGCGTGTTGCCTATTGGAAATTCTATGACTATCTGGGCAAGAAAAAGATTAGGAGATCATTCGGGTGTCTCACTCAAAATCTAAATTAAAATCTTGGATGATTTATGATCGGAGATACATACTGCCCAGGCTTTGGTCAAATACTATCTTAACAGGCATTTGCCCCTTTTTTTCCGGGGAGATAATTAATGTATCCGGTTGGGATGACCGCGATAAACAGGGTGGTAGCTATCGCAAATATTTTACTAACGCAACTGCATATCATATAAGTAATTACGCTGGTGAACGCGGTTTGGCCGATGCATCAGCTCAAACTGATTTTCAAATAGACTTGTCTTTGCCTGTATCAAGCGAATATATAGAACGTTTTGATGTTGTATTCAATCACACCACACTGGAGCATATCTTTGAAGTCAAGATAGCCTTCGATAATCTCTGCAAGATGTCTCGGGATATTGTCATTGTTATCGTTCCTTTTGCCCAGGAATTGCATTTCAAAGCTTCCTTTGGGGATTATTGGCGTTTTACCCCTATAAGTTTACGCAGGTTGTTTCAAGAGAACAAATTCAGCGTTATCTTTGAAGCCGTCAGCCCCTTTAAAAATGCGGGCATTTATTTATTATTTGTTGCCAGTCGCCACCCTGAAAAATGGCATGGGAAAATGCCCAAATGGCAGCAGATTAAAGAAGCAGGCTGTTGGCTAGGATATAATAGAATGGGGTTATTTATTAAGATTGCGGTTAAAATCAGCAACTTTTTTAAGCGATTAGTAAAGAAATCAATGTACTTATGATCCATTATGATTGATATTAATGCGCAGTGCATTGGTTGATTTTAAACAAGGGATAAATCTTGAACATTGTTGCTATCTGCCCTAATTTATCAGTAAAGGTTAGCTCCTTTGCCGAAGTGCCGGTTTATTGGGGAGAGAAGGGCCATAGGGTAATTGTAATAACTTGTCAGCAAATGGATGCCCTTAAAGGTAAATGGATTTTTCCTGAACAAGAGATGCTGGGCAATACCTCATTCTACAGGCCGTATAAAAATCTCACTGAATTATATCATAGGCAGGGAATTCATTACTTTTCCATAAAAAGGATGCTAATAGATTTCAAGCCCCATATAGTATTTTGTTCAGGAAGGGGAAATATTAAACTATCTAGGATGATTAAAAAAGAATTTAATATTCCATCAGTTTTCTTAACGGAATATGCCCGGGATCCGTTTATGCTCCTATCATTTAAAGGAAAAAAATACTTACAGGCTCTAAACACGGGTTTTTTATTTAAATCCTACATAGGTTATTATTGGAGGAACTTATGCCGGGTTTTTGATGCAATAATGGTGTCTTATCATGGAGATAGAGAATACCTGGATAAACTTTCCTACCATGGAACTGAAATTCATTATGCGCCATGGTGTAATCAGATTCCAGAGTTAAAAAAAGAAAACAGGGAAAGGGGAATGGGAATTCATATTGGTGGTTTATTTCCGTTTAAGAATGCACAGGAATTAATAAAGACGATTCCTTTAATTTTAGAGAACACACCAACTGAGCGGTTTATTGTAATTGGCCCAGGTCCGATAGCTAAAGGTATAGTACGATTAAAGCAAAGGTATACAAGGCATATAGAATATATAGAAAGCCTGCCACGGCAAGAGGCAATTTCTTTTTTGGCTAAGAGTTTTTATGCTTATACACCGGTTATTAAAGCAGGATTAGGATTTATTGGTGATAGTTGGGGTGTAAAGACTCCATTAATTGCTACACATGACGTAGGACGGTTTTTAAGAAATAGAGAAGATACGTTGATTTCTCAGAATGTTAAGTCCATAGATAAAGTTATAAATGAGCTGTATAATAGTGAGGAATTATATAACACTTTAGTTAATAATGGTTATCAGCGTTATCTTAGAGACCATACCAAAGAAGCGGTGGGGGAAAACTATTTAAGGGTTTTTTCTTCTGTTATAGGTAAAAAATAATTCAATAAAAGATGGTTAAATGATGAAAATATTATATGTAATTGCTAATATTTCTTTCGGAGGAGGCGAGAATGTTTTTAGCCAGATTGCCGGCAGGTTAAACAGTGATAAATATAGAGTTAAATTTATCTGTCTGCCCGGAGGATTTTTAGAGAAGAGATTAAGAGAGCTTGAAATTCCACTTATTCCAGTTAACTTTAGGAGCAGGTTCAGTGTTAAGGTATTCTTGCGATTAATTAAGATTATGAAATCTGAAAAACCGGATATAGTCCATAGTCAGGGAGAAAGGGTAAATTTCTATGCTCGTTTTGCTGCCAAGATAGCCAGGATACCAGCTATCGTTTCTACTATTGCTGCACCAGTTGAAGAATTTAATGTGAATCCCATCAAGAAAGCAGTCTATATAATCTCAGGACATTATAGTGAAAGGTTGGTTGACAGGTTTATTGCAGTCTCTGAGTCCATGAGAGCAAAATTGATAAACAGGCACAAGATAAAGGCTGATAAAATAGTCAGGATTTATAATGGCGTCCAAGTTGATGAGTATAAGCATAACCAGGCTGGCTTTTTGGTAAGAAGTGAGTTGAATATAGAAGGCAATGCTCCTTTGGTGGGGGTAATTGGGCGATTGGTCTGGGAGAAGGGGTTGCCTTATTTTATCCAGGCAGCAAAGAGAGTTTTGGCTTATGAACCAACAGCCAGATTCTTGATTGTAGGAGAAGGTCCGCTTAGAAACAGGTTAAAGGATTTAGTTAAGAGATTGGAGATAGAAAAAAATATTATCTTTACTGGGTGGCGTACAGATATAAAGGAAATCATATCTACCTTGGATATGCTGGTTTTATCCTCATTGCGCGAGGGAATGCCGTTAGTCGTTCTTGAAGCTATGGCTTTGGCAAAACCAGTGGTTGCCACTGATATAGAGGGGCTTCGGGAAGTGGTTATAAATGGCAGTACCGGTATTCTGGTCACTCCAAGGAATCCGGATTCTTTAAAAGATGCGATTATTCATTTGTTGAAAGATAAGGTTGAGGCTAGCCGGATGGGCATTGCAGGAAGAAAGTTAGTTGAAGATAAATTCAGCCTCCGAGAAATGGTACAGCAACACGAGCAGTTTTATGATACTTTAGTAACTCAAAAAAGAGTCAAGCGATATGATGCAGGAGGGTTAAAATGAAGAATAAAAGGGTAGTATACGCTACCATGGTTGGTGATTTATTTCATCGTGGGCACTTAGAATTTATAAAAAAGGCAAAGGGATTAGGGGATGTTTTGATTATCGGCCTGCATCCAGATGATATTATTAAAAGATATAAAAGAGAGCCGATAGTATCTTTTGAAGACAGGAAAAAGATAATAGAGTCCGTAAGGGAGGTTAATAAGGTTGTTCTAGATTGCATGGATTACAGAAAGCCCACAATGTTTGATAATCTGAAGAAATACAATGTTGATATTGCTGTGCACGGAGATGACTGGTTGCCTCCTTTATATCAAGAGGCTAAGCAGAGGAAGTTATGCAAGGTTGTTCAGGTCGAATCTTACCCATATATATCAACCACTAAGCTGCTAAAGGAAATAAGGCAGGCCAGCAACCTTAAATACTTATTAGAAAAGAGAAAGAAGCTTGTAATAGTCTCAGCAGGAGATGCTATTACAGCGAAATTGATAGAGGAGGCTGAGTTCGACGGAATCTGGGTTTCAGGGTTTGAGGCTTCGGCTAGATTGGGTTTGGTAGATAACGGATGTATTACCATGACCGAAATGCTACATGCAGCCAAAACAATTGTTGATGCAACCTCTCTTGCGGTTATAGTAGATGTTGATAATGGATATGGTGGCTTACATAATTTTATCAGGACTGTAAAGGAATTTGAAGGAATAGGTTGCGCAGGCATTTGTGTAGAGGATAATATCTTTCCAAAAGAGAATTCATTATGGGGTGGCAAGGTACGCCTGTTGTCAATGCAAGAGCATGGGGCAAAGATCAGGGTAGGCAAGGATGCGCAAAAGACAAAGGAATTTATAATCATAGCCAGGACAGAAGCGCTGATAAGAGGATACGGAATGAGAGAAGCCATCAAAAGAGCCGATTATTATGTTAAATGTGGAGCAGATATGGTGTTAATTCACAGCAGGCAACCTACCGGTAAAGAGGCATTAAGTATACCAAAACACTGGAAATCAAAGACCCCTTTAGTTATAGTACCGACTAAGTTCCCCCAGCTTACTAATAAACAATTATTTAGAGCGGGTTTCTCAATGATTGTTTTAGCCAACCAAACAGAGAGGGTTAAGATTCAAGCCATAAGGAAGAGTTTAAAGATTATAAGAAGGCACGATTGCGTTTTGCCTATAGAAAAGGAATTGTCAGCTACCTTAGATGATATGAGGAGTCTGACACCGGTTAAACAGGCACAAGAGGTTGACAGGAGGTATGGAATAAAATGAAAAAATATGATTTTATTGTGGGGATTCCCTGCTCAGGGCTAAAAGACTTTACCGATAAAATAAAAAAATATATTCCCTGTACAAAGGAAAGCGAAGCTATGGCTTTAGCAGTAGGGGCTTATTTTGCTGGAAAAACCCCTTTGGTATTTTTGCAAAATAGTGGCTTAGGTAATATTGTTGATATAATAACTTCGCTCTTAAAGCCGTATGGTCTTAAAATAGATTTGCTAATTAGTGTTAGAAATAAACCCGTACACCATACCTTTATGGGAAAGATTACAAGGCAATTATTAAAGTTGTTAGAATATAAAAGTTATAAGTTGCTGGTGCAGAAATGAAACGAATAGAGG
>JBHPGP010000023.1:0-20645 GCA_042570305.1 Candidatus Omnitrophota bacterium | reverse complement strand
ATATCCATTTGCTAGAGACCAAGGCCTGAGAGATGAAGATGAATTATACGCTGCCCTGGCTGCGACAGATAAGATTTTTGTTGAGCAGATTAAGGAAGCAGCCAGAAAGAAGGCAGAGCAAATTCTCGGAGGCAGGGGCATACATTTAAGAACCTCCGCAGGCGCCATTAGAGCAGAAGTAGAGGCGAGATTAAAACTAACCGCGAGCAAGCTGTCAACAGATAAATTAAAGTATGATTCCGTTGACAGCTTGCTCTTGGCTATGGGTACCTTTAGGCTCAAAATCAAAGAGCTGGAGGAGGTTTACAGGTTAGTCAGACCAAGAATTCTGATTATGCCGAATATTCCTGGCGAGTATGTAGGCAGGCATAGCCTGGAGATATTTGATGTTCCAAATAGAGTGGGTACGTTAAGCGTCATTGCCCAGGCCATATTTGATAGCGGGGTAAATATTTTAGGCCCTACTGCGACAGCACTTACCAGTAATAATGCCGGGACATACAAAACATACATTGATATTTCCGAACCCCGCAAACAGAGGACTCAACTCAGCGAAAAACTAAATGAGGCATTAAAACAGATAGAATCTCTGCCTGAGCCAGGCCCTTCAGAGAAAATATTCCGGATTACAGCCTATGCCGTAGATAGAATAGGATTAGAGTTCGATATAACCCGCGTTTTAGCCAACTTGAATTGCAGTATTCCCGAGAAACAGGATCTTTCATCTCCGGAATTAGAAGAGAAAGAAGGCCAAAGCTACACGACCTACGATTTCATAATTGAGGTACCTGAAGGGATAAACGAGCAAACAATCCAGAAGGCCCTGGAGTCATTAAGTAATATTAGCGTAGAAGTTGCCCTCGCCACAGAATTGCAAAATAAAGATTTTGATGATAATTCTACAGAAGCAGCTCATAACTTGCGCCCTATTGTCCAGTTTGCCGTGGGCTATGTTCTTAAGGCTACAGGTGCTATGCTAAACTTTATCATTTCCCAGAGATATGCAGCCTCTGGAGTATCCAAAGAATTTTTCAGGGTAGCCAAAGAGACCTACAACGCCAATTTAGAGTATATTCGGGAAATCAATGGCAATAAGGGTCCACCTACCATAAGAGAAAGATTATTTGCCTTAACAAACCCAGTTGCTCGCGGAATTTCCTCTTCTGGGAATATCAATTGGCTTCTTCCTAATAGGATTATTCAGAGAAACCTTTCTGACGAAACAGTTTCCTCCATTCAAGTCCATGAATCCCAGCCCAGCGAACTTAAAGCCCTGATTGCGCAGTACAGGGAATTCAAGCGACTTATTTTTGCTGCCGCGAAGAAAGAGGTTTCTATTATAAGGAGTAATCTAGTCAGACTGCCGCATAAAATTCTTAATAAATTATTTGTGGTCTTAATTTCAATCTCGATAATCTGTGTATCTTTAATAAATTGCGCTAAGCAATTTCAAACCATTCCCCCGGGTTCCTATATTAATCCAGATCCTCAAGTAACTGTTTTTGTTGTTGATAGCGGAGTTGATACAAGCATCGCTTCTGGAGTAGAGGGAGAAGAGAATGATTTATTCGACTCCGCATATCCATTCATTCACGGCAGTCTGGTAGCAAAGGTAATTCAAGAAAATAATAATGGCTATAAAGTAGTATCCATAGCCCTTAGCAAAGATAGAATACCAGAAATCAATCCTGATACCGTTGCCTACGGGTTAAAAAGGGTCTCGAGCTATGTTGAAGAACATCCTGGAGAAAGGGCCGTTGTTAATCTCAGCGTAGCGTTTTCTGAAGACAGTTCTAATTTATATTCTATTATTCAAGAGCTGCATCAGAAGGGGGTAGTTATTGTAGCAGCCGTTGGTAATGATAATTGCTCCGAGAATTTGTATCCCGCCGCATATCCAGAAGTTATAGCAGTGGCGGCCTTAGAAGATGGAACAGCCTTGAAGAAAGCCTCTTATTCTGATTACGGGTCTTATGTAGATGTAGCTGCCCTTGGGAAAGTTAGTTTTGTAGATCCTTGGTTCGTAGAATACGGGAGCTTAAATCATTTTTTCAGCTCTTGGGGAATAGGAAAGGATGCCCCAAAAACGGTTCGCGTAAGATACGGCACATCTTTTGCCGCTCCTAGAGTAGCCAGTTTAGCAGGCAACATTGAACTCAAGAACCCTAATCTATCTGGAGAGCAGGTGATTCGGATAATTGAAGAGACTGCCGATCCCTTAGACGAAACTCTTTACAAAGACGGTCTCCTAGGGAAAGGAGTGATTAACCCAGATAAGGCTCTTAGTTTCGCAGAGAAGATATCTGTAGATCAGTCCGGAAGATATCTACACATACTTATACCTATCTTAATCGTAGGAGGCGGTGTAGTTTTTGTGTTTATTCCTTTACGCAGGAATAATAAGAGAACAAGTAAATCATTGCCTTTAAGTGAACTCTGGCTGCCAGATACAAATGTTACTTTTGATGCAGAGGCAAAACTTAATGGTCGTCGTATTCTTCTCAAGAATACTCACCACCTTCGTCCTATCGTGCAGTTTATTGCTGGCCTGGTAACCTTAGCCGTACCCAACGCGTCAAAAGGTTTCTTCAGGGTGGGTATTGAGACTTACAAAACTAATTTAGCGTATCTAAAGGCAAGCCATAAAATCCGGGGTGCTCCGGTATTAAGGTATTTATTCGCCTTCTTTAATCCTATCGCCTCTAGCCTTGCGCCAAGTTACATCAACTGGCTAATTCCAGAAGAATTTAGAAATAACCTCTCTCCGGAAGTAATTAATTCTATACAAGTTCACGAATCCCATCCCAATGAACTAAAAGCCCTGATTGCGCAGTACAGGGAATTCAAGCACATTATTTTTGCTGCCCAAAAGAAAGCGGTTTCTAAAAAAAGATTAAGCCGGTTTAATATCTTTGTTCCTCTGTTAGTATTTATAGTTTTGGTTACAAGTTTAGTCGGCCATGGCAGCGAGATTCCGGCAGTCCCATTAGAATCTACTCAGTCTACTTTGAAAAATTTGACAGTAAAAATGACTACGGACAATCTTGGACGGCTCTATGAAGCAAGGGATGATTTTGACCAGGCAGTAGATGAATATGATGGCGATTATTTCAAAGATAGCACAACTGTAGCGCTATTGGATTTTAATATTACCTTACGAGATAGCTTACCAGAAGAGTTTAAAGAGTTTCTTTCTTCCGAACAAATTGAAAGAGTGTCTTCTTATGAATCAATCGGAAAAGTTAACTCAATCAATAAAAAGAATTATCATTTTCTCACTGAATGGCACATTTATTTATCCGGGTGGAATGGCGTAAAGAACTTTATTGATCAAGGTAATAATCTCCGAGACCTCTTGCCACGTAGCTATTCAGAGAGCAACAGAAATTATTTATTAGATTCTACAGAACCTATATTATACCCGCTACTTAATTCCGGAGATTCTTGGAGCAGAGAGGTTGGGGGTCGCAATTATGTCCAAAGAAGAAATGAACCTCTTCATATTTACTTTGTAAATGAAAACATCAGTATCTCAACAATGCATTATATGGTTGGATATGATATGCCATTTGGCGTACGCAATGATTTATTCTTGGTTCAATTTAATGACCAATTCCCCTATGTAGAACCTAAGAATTGGCGGAGCCTGCCAGCTTCTATATTAATCTTCCCTATATTAGTGAACTATAAGATTCAAGAGTCCTGCGCTTCTCAGGATATTATAAAATGGCAAGTTGATCAGATTACAGAGGGTGATTATTCTGTTGAGAAATATGATGAAAACAGAGAAAAGGTCTGGGATTGGATAGCGGAAAATATTGATTATGATGCTGATTTGAAACCAACAGGCGGCAAACGCCCCATTTCAATAGAGATTTTGTGGTATCAACTTATGAGCCCGGCTGAGACATTAAACAGAAGAGAGGGTATTTGTGTCAATTACGCCAGGCTCCAAAGCTTTGCACAGAATTATCTATATGGAAGTACATTCCTATCCACCGATGGAAGCGGCATACTCAAGCCAGAAGCCTTTAATGTTCCATTTTCTGCCAAGCTAGCAGGTTGGGCAAGCATGCTGTCTATCTACGGATTATATTTCTTTACACTATTTTCTTTAGTCAGATATGTTGCTCGTCTTTCTAAGCGTTTCATCAGAGGTATAAAGAATAGGTTTATTTTTACTTTTAAGAAGAAAGCGGTTTCAAAAGCAATCATCCGGCCGTATGTTTTAGCCGATATTGGAAATTTAAAAGAAGGCTCTGTATATGAGTTGTATGTTAAGATTCAAGAAGATAGGCCAATTCCAGATCAGCTTATAATAGAATTCCATCCAAACTCTCCCTTGCAATCTATGAGTGAGATGATTCGAGAAAGGATGAATTTAGGCATATCAGAGGAGATATCTTGGAGGTTGTATAAAATGGCTTATCAAGATCCCTTCAGGAAATACTTTCCCGGATTCGAAGAGGATATGCTTAAAGAAATAAAAGAACTGGATTTATCTGATTTTGGTAGTTTCGAAGGAAGGGTAGATTTATTATTTGATATTGTCATAAAATATCTGGAAAGAATATTTAGCTGTGATGTTGGTTGTTATTTGGTAGGGAAAGCGTTTGAGGAATTAGGTTATCCCTTATGCATCATCTCAAGAGGTAAAGGCGTTCATTACTACTGCAAGATCACTGATTTGCAAAGTGGGAGAGAGTATATTTTTGATCCTCTGGCGGGTCGGCTTGAAGATAATACAATACTTTTTAAGAAGCCTATTTTTTCCGATAGATCAAATCTAGAGCGTTTAAGCGGGCCGCTGCGCAAGGTTATTACCCGACTTACCGTGGCCGGTAGGGTATTCTGTGCAGCGGCCCTTGTTTTTCTAAGGAGATTGTCCTCTATTGTCAGGAAGGAAACGTTTACTTCGCTGCTGCTTTTACCTGTATTTCCCTGCCTGATGAGCCTTAACTTAAACCAGGGTAATCAATCTTATCCGCATAATACCAAGCGAATCAAGATCGGGGATAAGACCTTCAGGGTTAGTTGGGAGATAGACTTGGGAGACGGGACAAAATTGTTAGTGCTTAGCGGTGACAACAAAGATGTGACATTAATCAGGGTTGACGCACAAACTGACCAGATAATCGTTGGCGATAGTACTGATTTATTTGACAAGTTAGAAGCGGCTTTAAGCAATACAAATGATTTGAAATTGTTGAAGGGCCTGATCTATTCCAGCGAGCCGCGCGTGCGTTCGATGGCAATCTTAAGATTAGCTGAAATAGGTAACTCCGAGGCAACAGACTTCCTGTTTAGAAGAACAGGGTTTGTATTAGGCGGAAAGAGAGGCGATCCTAACCGCCATGTTCAGCAGGCATTAGTTGAAGCTATAGATAAATTAAGTGACGAGAGATTTGTTAAGGCTCTCAGGGGTTTCGTAACTGAGCGTGCTGCATCAGTGAGACAGAGGGCGCTGGTAGTCCTGGCAAAGCTGGCAAACGCAGAAGATGATAAGGGATTCGCGGTCGGTCAGATTATAGCATTTTTGCAAAAAGAAGGACAGAGAGATTCCTGGGACAGGCAGTGGGCAGCCAGTGCCGCGCAGAATATTAAAGATGAGCGGATTATTGAGCCGCTGAAAAACGCCCTAAAGAAAGAAGCATTTTCCCAGGTCAGACAACAGCTCCTGCTTGCCCTGGGCTTTCAATACCAGGGAGATGCAGAAATAGAAGAGATTTTATTAGAGTTTGCTCAAGAAGGCAATCCTTTGGAAAGGGAGTCAGCGGTAATTGCCTTAGGAAAGGTCGAGACAGATAGGTCAAAAATGGTTATTACGAATATCGCAAATCATGACTCCAATCCTTACACCAAGGTGAAAGCAGAGGAAGTGTTAAGGCAGTTGGATACAGCCGGAAATATAGAGTCTCAAGCAGAAATAGAATTTAAGCCACGAGAGTTAGAGATTTTATCCGGATGGGCAGCCGGCCAAAGCAATGATGAAATTGCCAATGGATTAGTGATTGCAACTAAAACTATCTCCGGCACTTATGCGCCCAGTATTTATAGAAAATTAAAAATAGAACCACGCTATTATGAGATTAATCTAAATCATATCTTTGCTGTTGTTACGGCTGCCAAGTTAGGCATAATCAGTATTGCCAAACAATGGCTTACGGATTTAGAAAAAGAGCTAGAAACCAAAACAAAAATTCGCCTGTTGCCCCGGGAGAGGCAAATTCTGCAATTCTGGGCAGAAGGCTATACCAGCACAGAGATTGCCAAGATGTGGAAAATAAATGTTTCAACCATCCACCAGACCTATGCCCCCGGTATCTATAAAAAAATAGGAATAGTTAATGCCCGTCAGGACCCGCTTGCTCATTTGCATGCTGTTATCAAGGCGGCGGAATTGGGAGTTATATCGATTGATGCAGAAAGTCTTGGGCTTTTAAAGAAGAAAGTAGCTGCACAGGAGAATAATCCTCTTACTCCGCGAGAAAAAGAACTTCTCAGGTTATGGGCAGCTGCTATTTCAAACGAAGAGATTGCCGAAAAGTGGGAAGTAACAGTGAGTGCCGTGCAAAATCATAGCTTTAGTGTTTTCAAAAAATTAGGCATGTCCGGAGGAAAGGGAGGAGTCGGTAATTTAACCAGCCGGTATAAATTAAGAGCTCTGAAAAAGGTCATAAGCCAAGCATGGATAGAAGATTTAGACCTTAGCGCCTTAGAGAAAGAGGCGCGTAATCCGTTCACTAAACGGCAGAAGCAAGTTTTAGCCTTAATCGCTAAGAGCAAAACTAATAAAGAAATTTCACAGATTTTAGACATAGACAGGACTAAGGTCTGGTGGCATTTTGTAAATATATGCGGGCAATTAAATATTAATTATAAAGACAGCCGGAGCCGCTTTGAGGTAGTAGTAAGGGCCTTAGAGAAAAATTATCTTAAAGATTTTGAATTGCAGCTAGGCAGCAAAAAGCAGCCCATAAACGCACAGAGACTTTACAGGTATATTGGAATGCTGTTTAAGCTGGAAATTAACTTAGGAACAAGAAGGCGCATATACTCCCTGCTCAAATCTGTGGCTCAAGAAGAAAATTATGCTAATGAATTGCTGTCTGCCTTTGAGGAACTGATGCGCAATTCGAATAAAAAAATCAGGGATATTATTGATGGATTCCTGGCTACCAGGGCAGGCAAGCAATTATTCGCCGTAGCTGAGAGTAATCTTAGACTAAACGATTTAAGAAAATTTGCTAATAACAATAAGCAGGTTTTAGAAGCCATCAGGATTTATCTTAATAAGCATCCTGATAAGCAAACAGTAAAGGATACAGAAATGACTATTAATTTGTTCGATGCTGCTAGTGAATTCCCTCAGGAAATAGTTGAGACTTTGGAAAAATTACGACTTTCCCATCAGGGCAAAAAGATAATCGAGCAGTTAGAAGAAAGCGGCGGCGGAAAGGAGCTGTTCAGGCGGATTAAAAACAGCTTATATTTAAAAGGAGTAAACGGAAATAACAATAACCATAATTCGATTACGCTTTATTCATCTTTATTCCCAGGCCTGCCGGAATTAGGGAAATGGCTGGAGGGAAAACTTAACAAAAAATTATCTCAAAAGCCGCTGCGCAAACATATTATCCTATTTACCGTGGCTGGTGTGGGATTTGCAGCGGCTTTTATATTATTAGGCCTCGGCTTGGCCGACTTGCTCTACCTTCCGTGGCTGGTGGGGGGCGAGTTGACTTTATTCGGCCTTGCCGGGGCCTTTTCCTTCGGCGCGATGTTGCCGCAGGGCAATTCGGATAAAAATCCAGGTGAGAAGAAATTAACAGATGGAGATAGTTTCTATTATGATGAAGAAGTTGAGATCAGGTTAATAAGTAAGGATGAAAAGGAAATTTTAAATTCACAAGAGGAAACAGAGCCTTTCCTGCCTGATGTAAAAAGGGCGATCAGGAATGAAGAGGATAAGAAGGAATGGCGCAGGATTTTAGGGGGCAGTCCGGATTATACGCTGGTGCTTCTTAAACAGGAAGCAATAATCGGTTATGCCGAAGCTGTAATAATCGAAAAGCAAGAAAAGAAACAGCTGCACGGATATTATTATATCAGCCGCCGAAGAGCAAGGGGTAGATATCAATACAGGGGGCACGGTTTTGCAGAGTACTTCAGGGAGAGCTTCATTCGCCTGGCTGATGAGGCGGGTTGCGAAGCAACGTCTACCGTGGTTATCCCCCGGGTATTCATGGTTACGGTAAAGGATGGCAAAACAATCGAAAGAGTAAAGGTAACGACAACAAAGGATGAAATCGGAGGATGGCCTGCTTATGAGTCAATGCTCAGGCATTATGCAGGCAGGGCAACCGGAATTAGCGACATACAGCTTGTAGAGGATAATGTATTTGATATCGGGATAGTCATGGAGGTTGATTTCAGGGAATTGCAAAAAAAGCAAGCTCCGCAAATAATTTCAGAAGAAGAAGAATTAAAGACTTTCGGGGAAAATCAGGTGGAGTGGGCAGCAAGATATTTTATTGAATTTATCTGCAGTCTGCGTCAACGCAATGCCATTCATTTTATGACGCAGCAGGACTTAAACAGAATGTATGCCTATTATGCAAGTGCATTATTTACGGAGGAAGAGAGGCGCGCGCATTATAACCCAAGCACTGTGATAAATGCAATACATGACAGAAATTATTTTGAGAAAATGGGAATTACCAAGGAAATATTCCTGAATATAGTACAAGAGGTAAGTATGCGTCTTAGGTGCGGGCTTTACGACCAGTTAGATTCTCACATCAAAGGCGTTAAAGAGGAAGAGCAGCGCCGCGTTAGCGTTCCTGAGCGGGAAATTAAAAAGCCATCTCGGATTAGGCAAAGGGCCTTGAGAGAGACTAAGGGGTTGACAAGCGAAAGGGATAAATCCGACCGGTTGTGTGACTTTGTAAGGAACCAAATTCGCTTTGCCTATAATACAACCTGGATGATGGATCCAGAGGAAGTGTTAAAGCAGGGATGGGGTATGTGTATTGACAAGACGCGCGTATTAGGAAGAATGCATGAAGAGATAGGCATCCCTGTGCGCTATGTTGTAAAGACAATAAGCCGCAAGAGCAGCTTCTGGAACTGGATATTCTGGTACCATAAGAATATTCTCGGAAGCGACTTTGAAGTTAAGCTAAGCGAAAATGGAAAAGAGGAAGAAGAAAGAAGGCGCGATCATGTGGTATTGATGGTTAAACTTGACGGGGAATGGCAGGAGAGGGATGTTACCTCCGATAAATATTTACAGTCAGGGATGAAACTGTTAGATGCAGATTTAGGCTTAGAAAGCGAGGAGATCCATGACAGATCAGAATATCTCGATTATGATTCACTAAATAAATGGGCAGAATGGCGAGAAGGCAATATCCACATCAAACCTACAAATGAGCGGCCGAATGCCAGAGAAGAG
Source organism: Candidatus Omnitrophota bacterium (assembly GCA_042570305.1). GTDB lineage: Bacteria > Omnitrophota > Gorgyraeia > Gygaellales > JAHJCI01 > JASFIK01. Next base: position 11,188 of record JBHPGP010000023.1, on the reverse strand, counting down.
GATATCGGCAAGCTTGACCAAGGGGTCCAATGGGTGAGAAAGCTTGGTAACTGCCTATATTATTTTGACAGGGAAAGCCTGCCTTTGGCACGGAAGGTTTTAACAGGTAAAGGCAAGAGTTATATTCCGGGTGTAGAATTGAATGAAATTACAACTGAGGAAAAACTACGCGAGGAACTCAGATGGTTGCGCATGTACCAGGAAGCAGGAATAATGAATCAAGACAGGCTGGAACGTTTGGAAGGGATTGTAAAACGGCTCTTTTCAATGGCTGCAGGGATTAGCGGGCTTACTAATAAAGAGATTGAAGCGATTTGCTCAGAAATAGTCCGGGTATTTCTGGCGAAGAGTGACTTACTCAAAGAATTAAAGGATGACTTTCCTGCAGATATCTCTAAGGAGTTGGTTTGGATAGAAAAGCTGGTATCTAAGCAATCAGATCAATTGCTTGCAGCAGTCAAGATTGCTATAGCTGCCAATGTCATTGGTATCGCGCAGTTGATGCAGGCAAGCAGAAGAGGCAAGGGGGGAAAGATAAAGTTTAAACCCGAGATAAAGAAGATTTTAAGAAGAAAACTTGAAGTCTTTGATTACCCGATTTTAACCGAATGTTTCAAAGAGAAAGAGCAGAATATTCTTTATATCCTTGATAATGCTGGTGAGGTAGTTTTCGATTTGGTTCTTATAAAGAGATTGCTCCAAGCAGGGCATAGGGTTACCTTCGCAACCAGAGGGAATCCGATTAGCAATGATGTGACAAAAGAGGACATTGTTCAGCTTCTTAAGAAAAATGAAATTAAAGAATATTTTGCTTCCGAGTTAAAAAATATCAAGGTTGTATCCAGCGGTTCACCAATGAAGGGAACAGACTTAAGATTTGTCACTAGAGAATTTATCAAGGCCTGGCAGCAGGCTGATTTTATTATTGCCAAAGGAGAAGGTAGCTGGCAGACCCTTTATAACCAAGCCTTAAGTCGCGATATCTTTTTCTTGGTCCGGGTAAAAGAGCCTGGGAGGATAAAAGATTTAAGTGTCCGGCAAGGAGATTATTTATTAAAATACATTCCTGCTGCGTCTTTCGGCCCGGGTACCCAGCACTTCTTACAGCCTAGCGATTCAGATACGCCAGATGATGAACAAAATGTAAACAAGTTATTAAAAAGGTATCCTCGCATCAGTCGAACAGAGGTCGGCAGGATATTAATCGATCAGCGCTGTCAGGCGCGTGGTTGGGATCTAGATGTTTTAGAAAGAATAATGCAACTTATCGAAATGGCAGAAGAGTATTTATCCAGCATTTTAGCTAACTCGATTAGATTTAAGGAGATAAAGCTTACCTCTGAAGCAGAACCTTATCCCACTGCATTTGATATTGATAATAAGGTAGAAATTATTAACCTGAATAGTACTCTGCATTTTCCTTTGCGAGATGGAGAAATGTTCTATGAGATTATGAATACGCATATTCTGCATGATTTTAGTCACTATATAAGCTATGAATCTTTAATGCCCGAAGGAAGAATATACTCACCTTATGAGGTTGCGAGGCTTCTTAAAGAGGGATTGCCCCAACACCCGTATGTTAAAGGATTGAGTATTGATGTTGATAAATATACCATTTTTAATAAAGGGGATGTTGTTTGGTGCGCAATGGAAATAAGCGCGCATAAAATTGGCTATATTATTCAGGGTAAAGAAGCCTACAGAAAAGGTTATCAGGGTGGCGTAAATTATGCAGTCAAGGAATATGAACAAAGAAGCAAGGAAGGTAACCTTAATGCCTTCAAGAGCCTACCTTATCTTGTTTGTTGGCAGGTAGTTGCTCGACAGTTGGAAGATGTTAAATCAGCAAATAAGCTTAATCAAATCGCCATAAGAGCCGTAAGAAGTAACCCCATTCTTATGCAAGAATACGAGCTATTACTTAAAGACTATTCTCGGCTATGGAAAGGTATTAGTTTGAAGATAGATTCTACGCAGGAAGAGGAATTCCTGAGGGGGCTGTTCCCTTATATGAAAATTGCAGTAGAAATACTTGAAAATTTAAGGCTGGAAGGGAGTATTAATCGTTATTATCTCTCCGGGAGTTTGGCAAGGGCAGATTTTAAAGTCCCTCCCAAGGATGTCGACTTTTATGTGAAATTGACCCAGAGGGGATTCTATGAGCGGGGAGAGGAATTGCTGGGTAAGGTTTTAAGTAAATTTCAAGATGTGCCTTTATTAATATCAAGCATTGATCCTTTTAGCCAGGATGGACAAGTATTTATAATTACTGAATCTGGTATAGAGTTTATTGAGCAGCAAGGCATAAGAAAAGCAGGAGAAGGTATTTTGATTGATTTGACCCCTGCCAACAATCGGATTTTTGCCGACTCAGAATTTTTTGTTAAATTATATCGAATGGTCCGTGATTATAATAAAGGGAAAAATTCTCCCCGGGGATTACGCAGAAATGAGGCAAGCGTCTTTTTCTTAACCAAACCCAAAGATGCGGGATTCCTTTCTCTTATACATAAGAAAATGGTTATGGATAGGTCGCTTTATAGATTAGAAGGGGCTTTTGCCCATATTGCGAAAGAGGTTTCTAAAAAGATTATTCTCCTAAGCGATGAGGAGATATTAAAAGAAGCAGGCAGGGTTAAGCACGAACAGGCAGAAGGGTATGAAGAGTTTACGGGTATTAATATGCTTGAGTTTGTGCATAATGATTCAAAGGTTTGGGTGGACCTTTTAATGCAAGGGTTGATTGCATTACGCGATTTTAAATCCTACTATGAAAAGACAGGCAGGTTAGATGACCGCCTTCTGGAGGTCGTAAGGGATTCAGTATATGCACATGAAATACTCCTGCGTGCCTGGAATATCGTGAATAGAAGTTTTATCCGCTACGGCAATGTCAATAAATCCTCCTCAATCCTTAGGGAGAAATTTAGTAAAAGTAACGGCGAGGCTTTGGCGATTATCCATCCGAGCGTAGCGGAGGCTGCCTCCCTGGGTTATGATTTCGATTATGGCGAAAGATTCGATGAATATATGAAAAGATTGGAAAATGAAATACAAGAATCAGCGCGTCCAGTCATCATCTTTGAGGATAAGCAACAAAGAAAGGCAATCGAAGACTGGCTTAAGAGGTTGAAGCCAATATCGCCGGTTATCTTGATTTCTACCTGGACAACGGAATCCGACCAGAATATCAGCCCGGTTTATCCTGCTATAGCTGGCGCTACTGTAAAAGTTACTTATTCAGAAGATATAAAGAACAGGGTTTGGGATAGAATTGTAGATAAATTCAAGGCATTAGGGCTGGGAAAAGTTTATGTTGGTGGCGAAATAGTGGAATTTGAAAACGGGGAGCTTGTCGGCGTGCGCCCGGGAGAAGTCATGCAGGAACTAAAAGACAGGCAGATTAAGGCAGAGTACGTGGATAAGCTGTGTTTCCCGGGCAAGTATATTCAGAATGATTCCATTCAGGGAGAGAGGATTGCTCTTAGCGGAATCACAAATTGGCAGATATTTACGGTAACGCAAAAAGAGAAAGATAGGTTTGAGGAAGAGATAATGCATCTTCTTAATGAAGCAATAGCCAATGTTAATGACGCCAGAGTCATTTCAGGAATCAAAACTTTACTTGAAAGAATCTCTACCTACAGCGCAGAGCGGCTTCGTCGAGAGGCGTTTAAAGTTTTAATAGAATATGGGACAGGTCAATATAACGGCGTTTTCAGGAGAATGGGTAACAGCATAGTCATGAATTTCTCTCTGCTGAGAGAGAGATTCCCGAGTAATATTGCCTCACAGCGCAAGATTCTAAATGAACAGCCAGAGAAAACAGCCCTCCCTATTTCCTTTATATGGCTTAGAGGGGAACACCTCGGCAACATTGCGACTCCCATATTTGCTTATTTGAAGATGAAGAAATTCAGTCAGAGAGATATCCGCTTCTTGCTACAAGCTATCAAAAGATGGGAACTTTTGATCAGAGGGTTAAATCAGTTTGAGCCAATTGAAAAGAATTCCGGTGGATTTGGTCCGGGTACCCCGCATATTAATCAGAGTTCCGATTCGGTTTCCCCTAGAATCCAGATACATGTCAGCTTCTTTCATGATGAACTTTATCACTGGCTGAAAGCAGAGATAGGAGCTGGTAGGCTTGCAAAAGGCTTGCCCCTGGTTTTGTTTGACTATCACCATGATGCAGACTACAGAGGCACAAAAGTCAATTGGGCTACGTGGGTATATTTTGCTAAGCAGGAGGGGCTAATAGGAGATATTTACTGGATGAGGCCTAAATGGGAAAAGTCTGCTGATAAAGACGAGAGAGAGGGTAACGAGTCTTTAAGTAAAATGTTGGGATTCGCACTGATAACGCGCGAATTTAATGATTTGCCTGATTTTAAAGGCCCGGTTATCGTAAGCATAGATTTTGATTATATCTCTTTTATAGATAGAAATACCTCTGATTTTCACAGACCGACTATACCAGAAATAAAGAGCACAGTTAAGGAAATAGTAGATTATTTAGAAGAGAATTCGGTTAATGTACGAGTTGCTGATTTCACCAAGACCGGTTTTGAGTTTACCTTTACCGAACACACTGATCCCATATTAGAAACTCTGCAAAATGAATTTAAGAGATTAAGCGAAGAAGAATTTCCTCTTGAGCCGGGCAGGGGGCCGGGGAAGAATAGATTGGCAGATTAAATTAGGTTTACCGCAAGAGGCAGCCAGCCGGGATGCCGCAGGATACAACCTGAGCTTAGAGAATTTCTTTGAGAGATTTATAGTCGGCTTATACACAGATAAAAGACTAAAACCTGGTACAAGGATTAAGTTGATTCTGCCTAAGGATGAAAGAGGCATTGATCCAGGAGAGATATTCGCAAAACGCTTTAATCTGGAAGAGGCAAAAGGAAAAAGGCAATTTATTGGAACGCTTAAGCCGCAGGTTTATGAATTAAAACTAAAAGAAATATCAAGGGGTTACATTGATTACTTAGTGGTTAGAAAATATATGAAAGCCCGTGGATTAAATCGCTTAAGCGACAAGGGCCTGTTTAAGATGCTTTATGCAATTGCCAAGTGGTATCCGGATGAAGGCCTGGCTGATTATGCCCTGGCCTGGATTAAGAGGCTCGGCCTGAGGCATTATCCTGAAAGGAATAGTCCTTATAGGAGTTGGCTGAATACAATCAGTTGTATTGCCTTGCCGTTATTTGGCGTTGCTGCTATTGTCTGGCAATTTATCAGCGCAGACACCGGAATCTTGGAGGCGGGTTTAACTACGGCATCCATTCTACCCATTATAGGCAATAATTACTCCTTTGGCAGAAAAAAGAATAAGGGCAAAGAAGAACTCTACAGAGGCGAAATAGACATAGCATCAGAAGCGGGCAGGATACAGAGATTTGATATAGCTGTCACTCAACTGATAGAAGAGACCTATTTTTATTCCTTATTTAAAGAAGGAAAGCGTATTGCTCATGCATCATTAAATATCAGTAAAGAGGGCAGGCCATCTCTAACCGGATTGAGAACAGATATTGATTATAGAACTAAAGCCATAGGGATTTCTTTAGCCAAGGTTTTATTCAATATTATCTTAAGGGATGCGCTGGCAAAGGCAGGAGGCCTTGACGGGTTCACTGCTAATGCGGTAATGACAAATCTCGCTGATGCCAAAGAGGCTACTCCGGAAATTATCAGCTTGCTCAGGAATTATCAAATTACCGGATTCAATAGAGATTTAGTCAGGGCCGTAGTCTCAGATAAATATTCAGAGGTAACCTTAATAGATAAAAAACTAAATACTGACTTAGAACAGCCGTTTTTTGAGGTAGTAACACCAACCAATTTTATAATTAAACTGGTCCTCAAGGGCAAAGATGGGAAATCGATCAGGGATAAAGCAACGTATCTGAAATTATGGCAATTATCAAGTCCACCTGCGCAGGGGGAATTGAAAAGCAGGCTTGTTGAGTTATTCAGTAAAGATATACTTTTTGTCGGAGGGTATATAGATTATCGATTGAATCCTGCCAAGGCAGATTGGCTTAAGCGCTATATTGAATCCTTGTCGGATAATCCCTGGAATATCAAAAAAGGTCATTCCGTTACGCAGGGAAGATATTCAGGCAGAACCCCAAGAGGCTACGCGGATTACGATGATTCAAGCGCGTTGCTTGACCCCCTCCTCTTTGGCAGAAGGCGGATGCGGCATTATAGTGATGGAGAGCAGGCAAGGCAGGAAGAGACGAGTTATAGCGAAGTCTATCATAAAGCTATACGCCAGGACCGCAGTGAAGAAGAAATTAGATTTGATGTCCATGCCGATAGGCTCTATCGATTGGAACGCCAAATAAGATTAGCTTACCAGGAAGCACTTCAGCCTTTTATCAACCGTTTATCGGAAATATCCAGCCAGATAAAAATTACTGAAGAACCAGATGGGCTTGGTCAACTTCCCTTAGCTAAACAGTCAGAGAAACTTCGTGGTAAAATCCGTCCCTTTGAGAATAGATTTAGGAAAGCATACCAAGTCAGAGATGATCAAAGGTTAACCGAGTTAAATAGAGAGATTGTTAAACTGCTTATCCGGCGCCTTAAGATTCAGCTGTCTCTTGCTAAAACCTGGCTTGAGACTGCTAAATCTGACCGCCGCAGATTAGTAGCTGCAATTAATACAATAAGAGGCGCAAGGTCAACCTGCAAAAGAAGTACTTGGGAATATAGCTGGCAGCGCCGAAGAGAAACCAAGGCCATACGCATCGAGAAAATCAGCAGCATAGGCTATTACGGAAGTGTTATAGAGACATTTTTATATAAGGATTTAGATATTAATGTACTCGCGCCAGATGCAGGGCATCCTAAGGGCAGAGTAACTATCAGGCAACAGAGATGGGTCACGGCTGTGCTTGCTGATGGTACGAAGTTAAGAGAGAAACAGTGGCGAGATATACCTTATGAGGACTGGCCTGCAGGACTGAGGTCCCAGATTCATACCCTGGTTAACTACGAGATAGAATATTCAACCATTTTACATTATTTAGGCGATTTAGAATATTGTTATGAGAGATTATCTGAATACAAGAGAAGGTTGCCAACCTATATTTATCAGCAATTAGAAGAGTCTTTAACCAACGCCTTGGCTTGGACAAAGAGAGGCCTTGTGGCTGGTAAACGCCTTGCCAGTGAGAATCTGGAATTCGCTCTGGCTAAATTAAAGGAGAACGATATTAACACTCTTCTAAAAGAATTAGCCAGGACAACAGATAATATCGAAGCAAGGGCGCGAGAAATAGAAGAGATCAAAAAACGAGTAAACAGGAGACTAGAATCCGTATATCTTCATGTAAGAAATTCCGATATCAAAGAGAAGCTGGTTATGGTTAAAGAAAATCTGAACTCAGACACTTTAGAAGAGGCAGAGGATTTGGTATCAGAACTCAGGCAGAATTATTTTACCGCACAGGTAAAAGAAGGGAGCTACAAGTATTTAGAGGATAAAATCTTAACCATATTCAATAACATCGATATTTTAAAGACAGACATAACGATGGCTCTCTATAGTAGCGTATTTTCTAAGATCATTGAAGATATTGGTTTTGTACTCATTTATATTGAGCAATACGAGTCTAAAATTAAAAGCAAATCCGCTGGATCTGAGGATAACCAGTCAGGATTCAGGGGGCGTAATTATTACAATTCAGCTTTTTCTGATTTTGGCGAGCTTAGTCATCGAGCACGCATGCATTATCCTCAAAATAACCCTTCTCTTGATTTATTTGGTATTGACCGTTGGGGCAGTATGTTTATGCGCTATTACAGTCCGGACAACAGCGACATCGGGGATTCAAAGGCAAAGAATAGCAGAATGAATGTGAGCATAAGGCATTGGCTAAAGGATAAGGGAATTATTGACCGCCTTAAGAATTTTACTGAAGAAGAGAAAAAGAGAAGAAGCAGAATTTATAGATCGCTCTTTAGCAAGGCACATAGGAGTATAAGAAATCAGCAGGGATTGCTGGATGTAAAAAGAGAAATAGTCCTTTATCACAAATGGGCAGGTTTGGAATTGCCTTCCGGCTGGGAGAGTATGGGCTCAGGCATGAATGCTCAGAATCTTTTGAATAGCCTGATTTATTGGTATGCTACAGAACAGGTAGCTATATTAAAGCTTTTTGGGAGAAAAGCGCCTCCAAAAGGAATGACTTTCATCGATTGGGTTCAAGGGCTGGCCCTTAAGGACTTACCCAACAGCCTTTTTACAGAAACTCCTACTGAACAACCCGAACCTAAACCTCAGCCTAAATCCGGGTCCGGACAGTTGCCATTGTTTGGTGACGAAAATGATCCTTTAGGCAGAAGCAAGCAGCGCGGCCTGCATTACCTGGATGAGCAGGGCAGGCTACAGCCGGGTCTGCAGGAGCAGCGTGATATACAAGAAGATGACAATCCTCTCAATTTATGGGGATGGGGCAGGAGGATGCGCCATTATAGCGATGGAAAGGCAGCCAGAGAAAGGGCGCAGTTAAAGGCGCTCCTATTAGCACTGGATGGTGAAACCGTAGATAAGAGACGACAGATCAAGCGGGAGTTGCTAAGGCCAAACAAGCAAGGTATTTATCCTTTATTGAATATCTTCGCAGATACCGTTGACCTTGATGAACAGATGAAAATCTACCATGGTTTATTTATACTGCTTGACCTTATTCATGTTCCGGAACTGATAGATTTCTATTTCAAGGCAAACGACGAAGACACAAAGAAGTGGATTGGTATTCTGTTAGAACGCCTGATGACCGCTGAGTATTCCATAAGAACCCAATCGCCAAAAGAAGATAATTTTATTGCCAGGACTACTTTTAGCAGTCGGCTTGCAAAAATCAGGTTTTATCTCCTGGACTTAATTACCTCTGATTCACGCGGGATAAGCACAATACTGGACTGCTGTGCTTCCGATTGCCTGGCTACCCTTGATATTGCCAGGGCAGTTCATGCACAAGACAGCAGTATAAAGATTATAGCCATGGATTTAAGTAACGTTGTTTACAAGTTAACTGATATCCGAAGAAATATTGTAGTATTTGATTCCAGCGGAAATTTAATCTGCCTGCATGCATCAGGCGATGAGTCAGGTCTTTTAGAGAAAACCGGCATAACCGGATTATATAAAAGAATGCAATCTTATCTGAGGGGAACGATCGAAGTAGGCAGGGAAGGCATAGTCTCCGATTCATATGTGGATGAAGAAGGCAATAGAATAGAAGCAATATACTTAATTCATCCTGAAGCAATAGATTGGGCAAGGCAGTATAAATTAGAATTTAAACAAGGAAACTTCTTTGAGTCAAGACAGATAATCACCGAAGGTAGCGTGGATATCGCTATTGCCGGCAATGCGCTAGGCGAGTGCTGGAGATATTATGACCGTTATGATACTCTGGAGGCGCTTAAGGAAATAGGCCTTACCTTAAGAGAGCAGGGAATGCTGATTGTGGGCAATAATCCTTCGATTACAGTTCCGGTAGATTTTCAATTCCACGTCTACCAGCGGCAGGCCAGCGAGTTAAAATTAATAGATACTTTTGGGCAGCCTCGGGTGTGGAATAAAGAAACCGCAGAAGCGATTCCTCTGGTCAATACGCAGGAAGACCGGCTTGCCGATGGCCTGGACGGAGAGGCATCAGGAAACAATGAGCTGCATAAGCTGTTTCCCAAGAAGTTTGTTATGGAGAATTCAGGGATGAACAGGGAATTCTGCAGAGCCTTTGAAAAATTGATAAAAGAAGCCGGATTCTCCACGTTTGAAACAAGCAGGATCGGCACCCAAAGATTCGAGGTGCAGTATAAGCAAGGCTTAAACAGCGCCTTAACAATATTCGGAGATTTTATTTACAGGATAAGCCAGGTATTCAGGGTAGACGAGGAATTGGCTAAAGGGATAATCGTTCCTGCTCTTCGGCACGAAAGTCAGCATCTGAAGGATAAAAAGCTATTAGAGCATATAGAGTCCGATATAGATAAACAGGGACTTAAGAAAGAGGAGGCGCGGAGGCTGTTTAAGCGTATTGCCGAACAATTAGCCAATCGCGCCAGGGGCAGCGAGCTGGATATTGCCCGCGATGTCTGGTTCAAGTGCATATTTAGTAACCCTGCGTATTCGGAATTGAGTAATGATGAACAAAGGATGCGCGAATTAGTTAAGAAGGAGCTGAATGAATCCTATCCCTCTTTGATATATTTTCCGGATATTCTAGAAATAGAAAACCCCAGGGATGAGCAAGAAATAATCAGGTTGGTTTTGTCTATTGATAAGGAAATCGGACCCAGGATATCTGCGCACAGGCATAACGGTAACAGTGACCGTTTAGCCGATGGAGCAAGAGGATTACTTTTGGAGGAAGAAGCTGGTCAGGAACAAGGAGAAACTGAGGGGATATTAAAACAGGCAGAAGCAATCTTAGCTACTTCAGAAAGAATAATATATATGTCAGAATATCCTGGTGGCATAGGCAAGAAAGAATTTTCTCAATTAGATAATGTCATAATTAAAGGATATAGATTAGGCAAAAACGGCGGTTTATGGTTAGGCGAGAGAGGGTGGGTAAGATTCCCCGATAAAGCAGGCGAAGAAGCCTTCGTATATGTAAAGGAAGGATACGTGGTCAAGGTTGTATTCCCTCATTTAAACGAAGAGGTTTTGCTCTCCTTAGTAATCGATAATCATACAGGAAAAATAATCGATAGCTTTTATCATAGACTCAGCAGGGAAAGATTCATGCAATACAGTGATGTTACGATAAAACATCTCCGCCTTTCGAATGAGGGCAGGCTGGAGATTGGGCGTAAATCCTGGGCGCGTTTCTCTAGCTATCCGAATGCAGTGGTTGATCTGTTGGTCAAGGACGGCATAGTTTTCAGGGTGAGCTTGGTAGAATATGGGCTGGAACAGGATTTGTCTCTGGTCTTTGATAAGGCGCAAGGTAAGGTAGTGGATGCCTTTGTGCGCCTGACCAGAAAAGAACTGTCAAGGCTGGATAATGTCACAATCAAGAAATACTATCTTGGGGGGCGGGGTGCCCTTGCTCTCGGACGCAAAGTATGGTTGCAGTTGAATAATTACCCATACGCAGAGGTAGAATTGGACATCCGGAAAGGCATGGTCACAAAAGTCAGGGTTATGGAGAAT
>JBHPGP010000022.1:0-21228 GCA_042570305.1 Candidatus Omnitrophota bacterium | reverse complement strand
TGAATTGTCTCCTGCGGCACATAATTATGTATAGCCGAACCAATGCCGACACCTACTAATACCCATAGCCAGACCTTGCGCACAATCGAAACCGATTCTTTACAACCAAACCTCAGTCGGCTGCTAAACGTTGGATATACCTCATTTTCGATATTGTTTTCACTGCGTTTTTCTATCAGGTCACTGACAAGGTAACTCTCAAGACGCATCCTGCCCAGGATTATGCCGGCAACGGTTCCTATTAAAAGTCCGCTTGCAACATACAGCAAAGTGATTCTTAAGCCGAAAAAACCCAGCATCAACACAACCAGATATTCATTGATAATCGGAGAGGTAATCAAAAAAGAGAACATAACGCCCAGCGGAATCCCTGCCTTAAGAAACCCCAGAAATAACGGGATTGACGAACAGGAGCAAAACGGCGTAATCGCTCCGAAGCAAGAAGCAAAGAAATTACCGGCAGCGCCCTTAGTGCTCATCCAGCGCTTAATCTTCTGCTGCGGCAGGTATGTCCTGACAAAAGCGATGATTGAAATCAGGAAAAAAAGCAGGAGCAGAATTTTTGCGGAGTCGTAAACAAAAAAATTCACAGCCGCCCCGAATCGGCTATCCGGGTTAAAACCCATCACTCCATAAGTCAGCCAATCACAAAATCTTAACAGCACGGCGATTTCTCTCCTTTATTACCCTGGCAGCAACCGGACTTTTGCCTGGATTTTTCCTGCATCTTCCTATCCAGCCTCTCAATCAGGCGTTGCAAAAACCCCTTTTTCTGATTCACTCTTTTGGCCTCATCCATTGCGGCACCCCCTGCCTGTTTTAAAAGAAAGCCCAGCTAAGACCGCTGGGCTTCTTAAGCTTTCCCCAAGAGCAATATTTTCGCTACCCTGAAGAACTTACCGCTCAATTACTTTTTATTTTTCTTTTCCTGATAAATATGGACATCCCTCTGGGGGAACGGAATCGTAATGCCGTTTCTTTCCAGTTCTATCTTGCCGTTTTCCAGCGTATCAAAATACACGCTCCAGTAATCTGTCGGCTTTACCCACGGGCGGCATACCAGGTTAACGCTGCTATCGCCTAATTCTGACACGGCTACAACCGGTTTGGGGTCTTTTAATACGCGGGGGTCAGAAGAAACTACTTTTTCTAATGCCTCTTTTGCTGTCTTAATATTATCGCTATAGGAAATACCGAAAACTAAATCGACTCTCCTCTTTTCGATCGCGCTGAAATTGGTGATATTATCGCCTGTTATTTTTGAATTAGGGATAACGATACGCCTATTATCGAAATGGTCCAAAACCGTACAGAATATCTGGATTTCCTTGACGGTGCCTAAGGTTCCGGCGGCTTCAATAAAATCACCTACCTTAAACGGCTTAAAGATAACAAGCAGAACGCCTGCTGCAAAGTTTGAAAGCGAACCCTGCAGGGCCAGGCCGACAGCCAAGCCGGCGGCGCCGATTACCGCAATAAAAGAAGTTGTCTGCACCCCCAATTTGCCTAATGCCGCGATGACCACAAAGACAAGTAGTCCTATATATGTTATATTCTTGGCAAAAGAGGCAAGCGTCTTCTCCACATGCGCCTTTACCATCAGCTTCTCAAGAAAATTAGAAAGCAGACGGGCAATCCATTTACCGACTACAAAAATTATTATTGCTGCGAGGACGCTTAATCCATACTGGGCTATATAGCCATATAATTTCTCCGATATTTCCTCCATTTCATACCTCCCTTATGTTAACCGCACAATTTTCTCTGCCTTAAAAAAGCTGCCCAAGGGCAATTTTTTTAACTCTTCTTCAGTAAACGCCAAAACTCAAGTAAGCTTAAAATTCCGATTCCTAGATATGCTATAAACACCAGCCATAAACCGGGCGCAATATTAACCTTTAGGATGGCTTTATCTAGATTGGTCGTAGTGATCTTAAATACCGCTCCCGCAAATATTACAACACCGATTATGCCTATAGCCAAATGTGCCCACTTATTATTCTTTAAGACGTAGTTACCCAAAATGGCCATGGCTACCGCCAAAAGAGGGACTATCCAGATTAAATAACTTTTCTTATCTGCGTTTGTTATGCCGGGCTGAAATATCTTTATAACGCTAATCATCAACCTGGATTCTTCGCTATTTGCCAAAACCGGCACTTGAAAACCGCTGATTGAAAGCAATGTTGCCTTTTCTTCCTGCCCCTTAAGCATTTTAGTTACTGCCCCGACAACGCTTCCGGTCTCCACTGAAACCCACGGAAGAAAAAAAGCAATAAATACGAGTGCTGCCAACGCTAAAACCAATCCCTTCTTCATGGCTTCCTCCTCTTGAATTCCTGTTACCCCTTGAAATATGGCTCCCCCAAGAGGACGATTTTCGCAACTTCTTGGAGGAGTTTAAAAACTATTGTATCACAGAAGGAGCCAAAAAGCTATCAAAAGAACTACTACCTATTGTCTAAATTCATTAATTTTTTATTCTATCCTGGTCCGTCTTGGTATGTTTCCACTCCTGAAATGCTTATCAAGCCAACCGTTTTTTACATCTTCCCTTGAGTCAAAATGCGAAACATACGGTTTAATGTCCAGTAGGGGCGTATTGTCAAATATATCAACTTCTGAGAAGGTAATCTTATTTTTTTCAACTTTCTTTAATTTCACAATTGAAAAACCAATATGATTCGGCCTCATTGGACTTCTGATGGCAAATATGCCGTGAGGTTCATCTTCAAGAAATGGCTTTCCGGCAAGTTTTTCTTCCTTTGCCTTATCAAAATAATAAATCAGGATAAGGTGAGAAAATCCTTCTATACCTTGAAGTCCCTGAACATACTCTGGAAAAAGCTCAATTGCTCCTTTGATCTTTTTCCTAAATTTACCTTGAATAGGCATACCTTTTGGACTCTTATATGGCGTATGGATTATACCTATGGGTTTTATTCTAATTTCCTTTTTCACAATTATTCAGTATACTCCAGATAAAAACCCTCTGCAACTAATTTCGTTGCAGAGGGTTAGCAAGTCAAACTCCCCCGAGAGGACGATTTTCGCAACTTTCTGGAGGAGTTCAAAGATTATTGTCTCGAGGATGAATCCCAACGAATGCTGTCCCAATTATCTATTTTGAAGGTGCTAATTCCGGCGACGCGTATCAAATTAATCAGGTAAATATCCCTGACGTTTCGGTTGGGAGTGGGCGGTATTAATAAGCTGGTCTAACGACGATAATAAAGCCAGGAAATAAGCCAGAAAGAAAAAGGTCACCCCTGCGATCTTAAAGCTTTCCTCGACAACCTCATAGATAATATCGAATCTCTCGAAGCAATGGAATAATACCGTTCCGAATAATCCTACGGTCCCCAGGACTAAACAAGGCAGTATTACTTTATGCTCCATAATAGCCCGGCGGAAATAATACGCAGTGGCTAAAGCGATCAGACCATAGACTGCAATAATCATATTATCGAGGTTCAAATGCTTGATATACAAGCCGAACAGGCTTCCGATCGCTTCGTCAATGCCTTCATGTGCCATAAAATATTCATCCATGCTTAAATAAAAAAATCCTATTGCGGACAAAAGCCAGAACATGCGCCGTTCTGATTTCAAAGCGGAACTTTTCTTCAAGAGAAAAATATAGAGGCTTGTTAACGCTGTGAACCCCAAGAACAATGCGGAAAACAGGGTGACTGTCTGGCGTTCCTGAAATCGCAGCATGACATTCCCTTTCTGGAGACCGCTTATTACACTGGAGGTGATAAGGATAGCGTTAAAACAGACCAGAATAACTATGCCGGATATCAAACGCTTTTTCTCTTTTTCGCTCATGGTTTTACTTTTATCACCATAGTCCTATCACATAAAATTCACGGCTGCAAGAACTTCTTAACCCATAGTTCTTACAGCCGTACTGTAATGGCGCCCCGGGCAGCCTCGCTTTGAGTCCTTTTACAAAGATTGGCTCCCTCAATTGGACGATTTTCGCAACTGGATTATTATAAGACAAACAGGGAGCTTTAGCAAAATAAATGTTGAGTTTTTAAACACGCTCGCACCAGCATTAGCATAACCGGAACTTCAATCAAAACTCCCACAACCGTTGCCAACGATGCTCCTGATGAAAGACCAAATAGCATAGCAGAAGTAGCAATTGCAACTTCAAAGTGGTTGCTCGCTCCGATTAGTGCAGACGGTGCGGCATCTCTATAGGGCAGCTTTAACCATTTAGCGATTGCGTATGTTAAAACAAAGATGAAACAGGTCTGGATAAAAAGTGGTATAGCTATTAAGAATATTACTTGTGGCTGCTCAATAATAAGTTCTCCTTTAAACGAAAACAATAGAACAAGCGTAACAAGCAGCGCCCCGATTGATACTGGCGTCAAATAATGAAGGAATTTCTCCTCAAACCATTTCATTCCTTTTTTAGCAATGATAAGCTTCCTTGAGTGATACCCTAAAAAAAGGGGCAACCCCACATAGGCAACTACTGACAAGACAATAGTCTGCCAGGGAATAGGCATCCTGTTTACGCCTAAAAGCCAACCTCCTAATGGCGCATAGAGAAACAACATTGTGAGTGAATTTATTGCCACCATAACAAGAGTATGCCCATCGTTACCTCTTGCTAAATGACCCCAAACAAGCACCATTGCCGTACAAGGAGCTATGCCTAATAAGATACAACCAGAAATGTACGACCTATACAAATCTACCTGCATACCTCCCTTTACCACCTCTACTCCCGGGAGCCACCCCTTAAACAGTATGCCCAAAAATAAGGTCGATATGGCGAGCATTGTAAACGGTTTAATGCACCAGTTTACGAATAAGGTAAGCAATACTGGTTTGGGCGTTTTTCCCGCTTTTATAACTTCGGCAAAATCAATCTTGACCATAATCGGATACATCATAAAGAAGAGACATACCGCAATAGGTATTGATACTTGATAAATTGATATATTGTCTAATCTAACGGCAACCTGAGGAAATAATTTCCCCAGGATTACCCCTAATCCTATGCAGCCGATAACCCATAGGGTTAGATATTTCTCAAAGAAACTTAATTGCCGCTCTTCGTGGATAACTCGCTCCATAGATCTTTTCCTTCTACAAAAGGCTGGTAATGATATAACCCCAGATAAAATAAATTCCAACAAGTATAAATATAATGCCGGTAATCTTCCTCGTATATAATTCCAACACTGTTGTTTTACGGAACCATTTTGAAAAAGACCTTACACCCATTACAATACCCAAGGCAAATACGATCACGGGAATACCAGTACCTATACCATAAAAGAAAGGCAGGATAATTCCATAAGTGCTTTTGAGCGCAAGAGGGATTAAGCTGCCGAAGAATAAGGCTGCTGCAATTGGACAGAAAGATAGGGCAAAGGTTACTCCCAGCATAAAAGCCCCCCTCGCCCCTGATTCTGCTAATGCAGCTTGTTTATCTTGAGAAACTGAAAAACTCGGAATATTCATCTTTATTATATCTAATAAAAACAATCCAACGATTAGTAAAACAGGACCTAATATTTTGTTCATATATTTCTGCAAGAAATTGGCTGTTGCGGGAACGCTTGCTAATGAAGTTACGATCACCGCCCCCAATAGAGCATAAGTAAACATACGCCCAACGGTATAAGCAATGCTTGATTGCAACACGAGCTTAGGATGGTTTATTTTTTTTGATAAGAACGACACGGCTGCTATATTTGTAGCAAGGGGGCAGGGGCTTATTGAAGTAAGAATCCCAAGCCATAACGCAGAAACTAACGGCAGTATAATCTGAAGCATCACTGGTTATCCTGTAAGTAATTATTGATTTCAGTTGTGACGTAGTTGAAGAATTGATCTTTATCTCTTACATATTCCCATATCTCCGTAAGATTCTTATACTCTATTTCGTTACCATTTTCTACACGTGAAATTATAAGAGTTTTCGTATACAGTTGATAATCATTTACGAAGTGCTCATTTCCCTTTTCTTCTACGTTTACTGTCTTAACAACAAGTAAACCGTTCGCCAATTCATCCTTAAAGTTTCTCTCAATCGCCTCCTTTGCATACTGCTCCATCTTATGGCAAGTCGGACAACGGGCATTGCCGTGAAAATAGTAAACAATTATCTTAGCGTCAGCGCCAAACACCATCGTTGTGCAAATTACTAAGAATGTGATTAAACTGATTGGTGCGAGAAAACGCTTTAGATTAACCATTTCTTAATCTCCTTAACTGATAAGGCTTTGCCCGATGATTTAACTTCACCGTCTATAACAAGGGCGGGCATCATCATAACACCATAATCCGTAATCTGATTTATATCTTCAACTTTAATAACCTCTGCCTGAATACCTTTTTCTTCAACCGCCTTCTTTGCGTTTTCATAAAGCATCTTACATTTAGCACAGCCCATTCCGAGAATTTCAATTTTCATATTTTCTCTTTTAGTTATTCTATCGACATCAAGAAAAACCCGTTGCAATACATTATATCACAACGGGTTAAAAATTTAAACTCCCCCTCGAGGACTCGAACCTCGGACACGATGGTTACAAGCTACCCGAAATTACTTTCGGACTTGGACTATCTCATCTCCTTAAGCTTAGCTTTTAGGAGGCGGGTATATAGTCTCTGCACATTTACTTCGCTCTCGGCGAAGACTTAGCTCAGGATTACCCTTATTTGAGGGCTTCCCTGAATTAGCCCGCTTTTTCAACCGCGGTTTCCCGCGGAAGCTGCCAGTTTGACTCCTCGTTCTAAGCAGCCATCGGATTTCTTCGATATCCTCACGGCTAGAACTCGGAGTCAATTCGGCCATACAACTTACGTCATTGTGTTCCGTAAGTTGTGGCCTCATTGACAGCCATCTGCTCTACCGACTGAGCTAAGGGGGAATATTTATTTTAAAGAGCGGTGATTTCCGTCTGAACAGGGATTTATTTTACACCAAATCCAATCCAAGTCAATAGAAACCTGCCCTGCCGGAACATTACTCGAACTGCTTAAATTTGTAAATACCCTTGTTGTGTAAGATATATTTCATCATAGTCCAGATTATGCTTAAGCCGTATATTACACTGGGTAAAAATTTTATCTTGGATGCTTCGTCAAAATATCTTGTTTGTACCGGAATTTCTTCTATTTTGAAATGGTGTATCAAGGCCTGAACTATTATCTCTGTATCAAAGATAAATGCATTGCTGTTGAATTCGAAATTCACTGTCCTTAATAAATCCGCGCTATAAGCCCTAAAACCCGAATGGTATTCCGTCAGATATGTGCCTAATACAACGTTTTCGAATGCAGTCAATAATATATTCGCGTTGTGCTTCCAGAGGGGCATACCCCCTTCGAGCGCTCCGCCCTTCATCATGCGCGAACCAAAAACAGCATCTGCCCGCCCCTCTTTTATGGGCTCTATGAGTTCGGGTATAAGGGTTGGGTCATATTGATAATCCGGATGCACCATTATTACTATATCCGCGCCTTCCTCCAGGGCTTTTCTGTAGCATGTTTTTTGATTCGCGCCATAACCCATATTCTGCTTATGTTCAAAAATTTCTAATCCCAGGGTTTTTGTAACCTCCACTGTCCTATCCGTGCTTTTATCATCAACCAGGATAATTTTGTCCACAACGCTTTTAGGAATATCCTCGACTGTCCTCTTTAAAGTCTTTTCGGCATTAAATGCCGGCAAAACAACAAAAATCTTCATATCTTTTTTGATTATTCTTTTCTTTTTTGCGGTAACTGAACTAACCAGGTAATCCAGCTTCCTTGCTTTTACCGCTACCGCCTCTATCTGGTCATGAAAGTTTATCTTCAGATGCAGCTTTCCGATATTTTTTATCCGGGAAATAGACTCCAGGATTCTGTACAACAGATAACTATGCACCTTAACCCTCTTGGCCCAGTATTTGATCGAGAATATCCTTACACGAGAACTGTATTTCTTCACCCTAAAACCGCAGGCATCCAGCATCTTTTCAAAAGTCGTTTTCGAAAAATAAAAAAGGTGGAATTTATTTATTCCCCACCACTTGGCCCTTAAAATCCTGCTCATTGCGCTCAATATGTTTGGGGTGCTTATATACAAAATACCGTCGTTTTTCAGCACTCTTCTTACTTCTAATAATGTGGATTTCGGGTCGGTCAAATGCTCTAATACGTCTAACATAACTATTACGTCAAAAGAGCATCCCGGAAATGCGGCTTCCTCCAGAGAACCCCTAAGCACATTGAGATTCAATTTTTCCTTAGCGTAATCTACAGCCCATTTTGAAAATTCAACGCCAGAAATTGCCCACCCCCTGCGCCTGGCCTCATCAAGGAAGAAACCGTTTGCGCAACCGATATCCAGCAACCGCCCGTTCTTCTTATATCTCTCGATTCTCTTTAAAATATTGATACTTGCCTGGCGCCTGCCTTTTTCCTCCTGCAGATAGTCTGTATCGACCATGTTGGTATATTTATCAACATAATAGGCAACTTTTTTATCCTGCTCGGCAAAGATCATACCACAGCTGTTGCATTTGAAAATCCTCTCCGGCTTCTGGCTATCCGCATCGGATATCAAATAGTCATCCCTAAGGGATTTCTCGGGTTTTCCTGCCTTTTGTTTATAAATAAGCTCGTATTTGTCTGAATCGCATAAATTACATTTTAGTCCCTTAACCTTCATAATCACAAGCCTCTTCCTGTTTATGCTATAAAAAGAATTTTTGGATTATACGCATAAAGTAAGCCTCAACGGGAAAACAGAAGCAAAGCCTTCTCACCCTCCATTCAGCAATAGGGCGCAGCAGGGATGCAACAAAGGTGAAAAGCTTTGACCGTGTAAAAATATAGTCCGGATTCATTAACACTGTATAATAATATAGGCGGACTAGGAAGAGCCTCCTTTTGCGGGAAACCCAGGGAATATCCACATCGAGGTAATTGCCCCACACAAAATCGCTCCAATCCTCCAGGCGCTCCGGAGGCTGGAATCCTGAAGCCAGCATTTTTTCGTATATGGCCGTTCCGGGATAGCAAATAAACGGCTTAACATTGCCAACTACGATATTGGGGTTATCCTTCTTAAGCCGGAACATTACCTCTATCGTCTTTTTTATGTCCTCATCACTCTCTCCCGGAATGCCGCTTAAGAAGCTGTAGGTCGCGCGTATATTATAATTGCCTAAATGGCTGTTGGAAGAAAAAAGCTCTTCGAGAACATAATTCTTCTGTATCAGGTCAATAATTCTCTGCGAACCTGATTCAACTCCCAGCAATACCTCCTTGAGCCCGCTGTCCCTTAAGCATGCAAGGTAGCCGTCATCCATGCGGGAGATATCGCGCACGTGAGCTCCGATAACCGACCAGGTAACGCGGGGTTGCAACTGCCTGATGCCTTCTGCAATTTCCCTCGCACGATTCAAATTGGCAAAGAAGTCATCATCCCAGAATTGCAAATGGCTGATATCCGGATAATCCTTCGAAACGCGCTCAACCTCCTCTAGGGCTCGCTGCGCAGACATTGCCCGCCAGCGAGACCGACTATAAGCGCGGTTGAAACAGAATGTGCAATGTTGAGGACAACCCCTGGACGTGTAAAGGACCAGCGATTTTCCGTAATCGCAGGGCTTGATGTACTTTCTAAGATCAATAAGATCGTATGGAATCGGGGGGAGTTTATTCAGGTCAATAAAATCTCTCTCTCGCGCAAAGACTGCTTTACCATTTTCCTTACTCCATACACCCGGAATATCCCTGCACGATGCTTTCGAGGCAATGGCCCGAACGAGCTGCGCAAAAGGCTCCTCTCCCTCCCCCTGCACTACATAATCGACTGATTTATTCTCAAGGGTTTGAGCAGGCAGAAGACTGGCGTGGATACCTCCCCATACAACAGGACAACCGGTCTCCTTGGCCATCTCGGAAGCCAAAAGCCCACCCTTGATCTGCTTTCCGGTCATAGCGCTGATACCGATACATACAGGAGCCTCCTTTAACAAATTTACCAGTTGGCATTTCCAGTTTCTCTCGACCCTCTGGTCTATTATGGCAATCTTAAACTCATTATGCAGATAAATAGCCGCCATGAGCAGGCCCATCGGGGGCGAATCATCCTCTCTTACTCCCCGCATGCTCCTGGGATTGAAAAGTATAATTGTACGTTTTGAATTGCCCATTTTAGCGTGGAATTTCCATTAAGAACCCGATTGAAAGATCCTGCATGCCCCCCTCTACAAAAATTCTTTTGAAAAAATTATAATCGCCCACCGCGGAAAAGGCAAGCGCTACGACGCTAATTGCAATAACAATAGAAAAAGAAGGATTATTCAGTTTTGCTTTGGCAAAAATGATAATCTGCCAAAGCCCTAAGCCGCTGATTAAGTAAAAAGGGGGGAACATGGTGCTGAGGTATCGCAAATTTTGGCCCCATGGCGTAAGCACGGCAATAGCCACGAACACAAACATAAAACATAAGATTCCGAAAATAGCGCGCGAGTTATTGCTTATCGGCGAAGTAATAATTTTCTGATCCGGCCTCTTAAATAAAAAGGCTCCTGCGATACCGACCAGACAAAGAGAAGCACTGACAGGGCTTATTATCCAAAACCCCTTAAGGAATCTGTACCATGGCCCCGACTGATATTGGATTGCATATATATTGCTTAACGCTCCCTCTTTAACATGCAGCAAGACTTTAATAACTTCGGTGGATCCGCCTATGGCATGCGCCAGGTAAACAATGCTCATGCCGATACCAATGATGCTAAAGATTGCTAAAGAAATTCCTTTTAAAAAAGATTTTTCTTTGATACAGAGGACGTATAGAATCCATGCTATGCAGAATACATAAATAACTACTCCACTTTCCTTGACTAATATGCAGTAACTCCCTGTTAGGATTAGAAGGATATACCAGATTATTCTACGGGTAGAGCGAGTTATCTCGCAACAAAAATAAACAAGCGATAACCCCAGGCACCCAGACATGGCATCTGTCCAGCAACGCCTGGCAATCGCAAGGGACATAGGGGAAACGCTCATAAACGTGAGCGCATATAATGTAATCCAGGGGCCAAAGAATCTTAACCCCATCGCTATTAATAATATCAAGGAAGAAATGCTAAAGAAGCAGGAGATATACGCACCCGCTGCCTCATCTGGCCTATTTGTCATTTTCATGACAGTGGCCAATAGCCAAAGGTAGCCTACCCTGGTAGGAGGAGGATATATCCAGAATTTTTTATTTTTATTATATTCATTCACCAAAAGCTTTATGCCCTCTTGGCCATGCTGGGCTATGGTTCTGGCTTGATAAGTATATATGCGTTCATCCGGGCTTCGCGAATTTACATTATTAAGGTTATAAATGCGTAAGGCTGCTCCTAATACGAGCACTGAGAAGAGAGGAACAAAAATGATGATTATTTTTGATATCTGTCCTTTGGCAGACAGCGCCATTTTTAATTCTTTTAAACGCTCTTTTCCTTTCATTTTTTATTGTATCATAGTTCCCGGGGGTTATTATTTTTTTGGGAAACTGGCCTATTGGGAAGGAGCGCTGCGCCAGGATTGTATCTTGGTGCCGGAAAAGATTACATCCGTTGCCTCGCCTTCTCTTGCGCCGATTTTCGGCTGCGCCTTGAGCGTATAATTTATTGATTTTGTCATCAGCAATCCTGGCTGCTGGCAATCTATACTCAAATCCTCGAAAACCTCGGCAATCCTTGCCAGGGAATCAAAAACATTGTCATCCGCTGTTATTTCGTCACCATCATAACCGCGGCGGTAGTCCAAAATCTTGTCGCAGGAATCCCGCGTACAGCCCAATGCCTCCAAAACTTCTCTGGGAGCGGTATTGATATTGATATATTTATTGCTGTTTGCGGTAACCAGCTCCTTTATTTCCTCAAAATCCTCCTGGTCTATACCGTCTACCTGCAGCAGCTCCTCAATTGAGGCAAAGGGTGCGTTCTTGCGGTAATCAATCACTTCGTCAGCCGTAAAATTCGAATCCAGCAGCCTTGCCAGCACGTCGCTGTTTGCGGAATTGATGTTTATCTTGCTTTCTTCGTCAACCAGGAAGTAGCTTACGCTATTGCCCTGAAATGGAATTTCGCGGGGGTCGCGCAATTCATAGAGCGTATCATATGCTGCCGTAGGGTCGGCCTGGCGCTGGAGCATTGCCTCAGAAAGCGCGGCCCTGGATAGATAATATGACTGCTCGCGGTCGATGTAGAAACGGGAAAAATTAATCTGGGAAAAGGCAATCTTACCGACTGAAACCGCAAGCACGGAAAGGCCTATTAGAAGCCAGACGCAGATTACCACGATGCTTGCCCGGTTTGCTCGCAAAACCCCCCTGCCTCTATTGCAGGATAAAGATTTTCCTGGAATACGTCTCATCTTCGCAAGTTATCTTTGCCTCAACGGCAAAGGGCGCCTCCTTCTTTTCCTCCTCCCACTCCTCATACCAGAAATACTCTTTGAGCTGGCGGTCATAGCCGAGAAAGCGGAAGCTAAGACCATCGGCTCCTTCGATTAACTCCCTCTGCCTGATCTTTTCCAATTCCCCGTCCTCTTTATCTACCATATTCTCTGTGAAGACTAATTTTCCGCTCAGCGGATTAAATTCATATTCATAGAGGCAGAGTCCGTCAGCGCAAAACGCCACAAAGCTTAAGCTGCGCGGACTGCCGATAAACCGCCACTCCTCTTTGTCCAAGCCTATTTTAGCACAGTAAGCCCGCAACTGTCCGGCTAATCTCTCCAAGGCAAGCATTACCCTTCTCTCATCAAGAGGCAATTCTCTGCTGCGCCGCCATACCATTGAGGCTGAACGGAATACGCCGTAGGTAGAGAGAATGATTATGGAGAATATGGCTAAAACAACGATAACCTCAATAAAGGTAAACCCGGGTTTCTTTCTCATAGCGTGAATTATTCTGAATGACTCTTCTCAAAATAAGTAGTTACTGTCAATTCCTGCAGAGCCGCCCTCTCTTGCCAGCTCACTCGAACGTCTGCCTGCTGCAGTACATGCTGAGCTTGCGCATAACCTTCCGGCTCTTCATCGGGTAGGAAAATCTGGGGGAATTTTTGTGTCTCTATTACACGGGGATTTATCTCTGTTGTGACGGAAAAATGCTTGCCCTGAAGGGTTACTGACTCGCTTTCTGAGCCCGTATCTAAACCCTCCTGCCTGATCGCCTCTTCCTGCAAGCCTTCCAATTTCTCCGCCGCAATCCTGGTAGCAAGGTATTGCCGCTGGGCCCTGTTCAGGACAAACATGCCTGAACTCAAGCCCTGCAAAATCAACACCAGTCCTGTGGTAAGGATTACCACGGCTGCCATCAGCTCAATCATCGTAAAGCCGCGGTTATTGCCAATTCGAAACGTCATCGGCAGTTCCTGACTGGCCATCCCGGCCCATTGAATAAAGGTCATAGCTTGTGGAATTGTGCACTCCCGGAGACTGATAAACATATTCCCTGCCCCAGGGGTCAAGCGGCCTCTTCTTGATATAGGGACCCTTCCAGTTTGTTGACTCGCTGGATTTGCCGGTCAAATTATCCAGTGTCTTGGGATAAGCGCCGTTGTCCATTTCATACAAATCTATTGCCAGCGAAAGGTTCGCTTCAATATCCGCCTTTGCCGCCGCAGTGCGCGCCTCCTCCGAACGTCCGCCCAGGCGCGGTACGACCATCGCCGCTAAAATCCCGATGATAATCACCACCAGCATCAGCTCGATTAAGGTAAATCCCTTTCCCATTTTCGTCATTTTTCTTTTCCCTCCAGTAAATCGTAATACTCCGCGATTGCCCTTTTTATCTGTGAGCTCAAACCTATATAAAACTGGATTTCCAGCCCCGTCATCTGCTTGAGTAATGCGACTATATCCTCTTCCTTGTTCAGCGGATCTGAGATAATTATCGTCAGCACGTTTTCATAGCGGCTAAAAGGAATCAGGCAGTATTTTTCCGCAATATAGCGCGGGACCAGCCTGATTACTTCCAGGCCGATAAAACGCCCCTCAGGCAGGAAAATAAAAGGAAAGCCTGCCCCGTACTGCAGGAAAAGCACCCTTTCGATATCGCGCGGCAGGATTAAACCGGCCTCAAGCAGAATCTCCCCCAGCAACCCGCCCTTCTCGGTTTGAAGCTGCAGTGCTTTTTCCAAATCCACCTCTGTGATTACGCCTTCCTTAAGGAGGATTTGCCCCAGCCTTTCATTGCTGATTGCCTTGAAATTTTTCATTTAAGAACCACGCTTGATAATTGCAGCTTCAACTGAAGTGAGCCCTCAGCAGGTATAAGGTTTGCCCTTTCCACCCTGAAAAGAACATCTGCCTTCTGAAGGTCAGCGATAAAACGCATTATCTGCTGCGGGCTTCCCTGCAATCCTAAGTCTATGGAATAGGACAGGTGTGAAGGCGATTCCCTTGCGGACTGCCCGGGTTTTATATCCGAAAGTACAAGGTTGTTCTGGCGCGCGATTGATTCCAGGAGGCTGAGGATCTGCGACAGGGAATCTTCCCCCTCTCCAACCCCTGCCTTAAGATAATCCTCATATTTTTCGGCTGCCTGGAGAATCTCCTCTTTATTGGCAATCAGGGATTGCGCCTTTTGATAATTCAATTGCAGCCGGGCAATCCTATTGCTGAGAGTAGTTATTTCCGAATAGATGTTGCGCACAACAAAACGCTGCATGATAAAGGCAAGCAATAAGGCTGCCATAACGTAAAAAAGGCGGCGCTCTTTAGCGGATAATTTACTTAAAGAAAAACTCTTGGGTAAAAAACTTTTCATTGTTTTAATAAACAGACCAGCTCAAATTCGCTTCCCTGGAAATCCCTTCCCGATACCTTACGGGTATACCTGGTCTGCACGCTTTTAAAGGCCTGGGACTTCTCGAGAAAGGAAACGAAATCAAATACAGCGGAGATGGCTTCTGTCTGCCCCCTGATTACTATCTGTTTGTCTTTCTGAAAATCGAAATTTAAAATCTGGCATCCGACAGGCAGGCCCTTGGAAGTTACATAGAGATAATATAAGAGGCTACCCCGGGGAGATTTTATGTCCTGTATCAATTCGATTCTTTCCATCAGTCCGGATAATTGCCCTGCCTCTTTCGAAACTATTGAATAACGTGCCTGCAATTGAGAGAGCAATTCCTGGCGTTTATAAATCTTATAGCCGGCAGTAACCAGGAGGACAACGATAATATAAGTAATCAGGCCTCCGAGCAGAACCAGCTGCTTGAACTTTCTCTGCCACTCCCTTTTTATCTTAATTTCCGGGATGTCAAAAATTATTCTCCTGCAGGGTCCGCCAAGGGCAATGCCCAGCAGCCCGCAAAAGGAGATGTTTTCCGGAACTAAATTCTCGCGGGGCGGCTCTATCCTCCTGACATTCAACTTGAATTCCTTTTGAAAAATCTCTTCCAATTCGGCAAACTCCTGCCTTGCTCCGACGAGAAAGAGGTTATTCGACTTTTTCTCCTGCAGGCTCTCCGGCAGCATGCCCATCGTCTGCTTAAACTCGTTAATAAAATAGCGGGTATTCCCTGAGCCAGGCGCTTCTTTAAGAAATTCGGCTCCGTGCGCGATTAAACGGCTCATCATCAGGTTGCCCTGCGAGATAACGATCAAATCGCTATGCCTCTGGTCGATATCAAGGATGAATTCGGAGTGGGCGGAACTAGCGACAGACTTATCCCGGTAAAGCAGCCAGTTTACCGTTCCCTCAGAGCTTATCTGGACGTCATCAACCCTTAAGCCTGCCGTTTCCAGAATACTAATGTGCCTTCTTACCAAAGCCCTCTGGCAAATTGCCAGAAGCACATCGCTGAAACCGCTTGTGTCCTCAAAAACAACCCGCCAGCCCAGCACAATCTCGCTCTTGGGGTACGGCACCTGCCGTACGGCATTCACCTCAACCATAGAGGCAATCTCCTGAGGGTCATTGGAAGGAAAATGCAGCATCCCTACTGTCAGGGCATTGCGCGAAAAACTGAGTATGCCTCCGGCAGGCGCAAACTTCTTTTTCTCGAACACCGAACGGATATGTTCGGCAATCTCCCTGTCGCTGGACGTACCCAAGGGCCAGTGATAAGTCCATTTTACCTGATGCCCGTAAGCATAGACCATCTTCAGGAGATCGTTGCTTATCTCCACAACCACCGTTTCTTTTGTCTTCTTGAATTTCATCGGTTTAAAGCGCCAGACCGCTCATCTGGAATACCGGAAGCAGCATGGCAACCACCATTATGCCCAAAACCAGGCCTACCGCAAGAATAACCGTCGGCTCAATCAAAGAGGAAATAATCTTCAATCGCATCTCCAGCTCCTTCCTTAATACCTGCGTGGTCGTATCCATAACTGCGGGAAGCATGCCTGATTCTTCTCCAATTACCAGCATCCGGCGAAAGAACTTGGGGAATGACTCCAGGTAATCTGCGCCTTCTGCCAGGGAAAGCCCCTTAGTAACCTCCTGCTTTAATTTATTCACCTCGGCAGCCAGCCGAGGATCTCCGAGGCTCAAACCGCTTACGCCCAAAGCCTCTAAAACAGATACGCCGCTGTCCAGCAGCATGCCGAAGGCAAAGGAGAAATGCGTAATCGATTCCATCAGGATAATCCGTCGGAAAAACGGTACGGTACTGATAATCTTCTTCCAGGAAAGTTTATTGCGGCTGAATCTCTGGTAAACCGCCAGGATAATTACTGCCGCGGCGATTGCCAGCCAGAATTCTGCTCTGCTAAACAAAGAGGAAACAAAGAGAAGTGCCTTTGTAATCAGCGGCAGGTCCTGGCCAAAGTCTGAAAATAAAGCCGTTAGCTTCGGTATTACAAAGGTAACCAGCACAACCACTGTAGCAATGCCCACCAGCACCATCATTATCGGATAGGCCAGGCTTGAGATAACCTTACGGCGTAAGTCATCCCGCTCTTCCAGGAAGGTAACTATCCTGCCTAATACGGAATCGAGCTTCCCGCTAACCTCTCCGGCCTTTATCAGGTTTACGTAAACCTGAGAAAAAATCTGCGGGAATTTCGCCATGGCAACGGAAAGGTTCTCGCCGTCCTTGACCCGTGCGTGAAGGCTGTTAATAAGGTTTCTTAAAAGCGGCTCGTCAGATTGCTCCCGCAGGATATAGAGAGCCTTGAGGAGCTCTATGTGCGCGCAGAGCAGGTTATGCAGCTGGCGGCTGAAATCAAGCAATTGAGCCGAAGAGATCCTTTGCGGGATTTTCTCCGATGGTAACCTTATTTTTGCGGAACCTCTTTTCTGTTCGATTTTTACCGGGTATAACCCTTGGCTGGCAATAAGATTAAGAGCCTCTGCTTCGCTTGCGGCCTCAATTTCGCCTCTGAACAATTCCTTCGGCCCCTTTTTAGCCTGATAGATGAATTTAGGCATAATTTAGATTATTCCAGTTCTACAACCCGCATAACCTCGCCCAGGGTTGTAATGCCGCTTTGCACCTTTTCCAGTCCGCTTTCCCTTAGGGTTTTCATCCCCCCCTGCTTCGCCTGTTTTTCTATCTCCCTTGAGGAGGCCTTGCTGATCACCAGCTCCCTGATTGCATCATCCAGAACCAGCATTTCATAGATTACCGTGCGGCCGAGAAATCCGGTTGAATTGCACTCCTTGCAGCCTTTGCCCTCGTAAATAGACTTCCCCAGTTTCAGCCTCTCTGCCTGAGGCTTGGGAACCGGAACCTCGCGCTTGCATTTTTGGCAAATCTTTCGCACCAGGCGCTGGGAAATCAGCACCTCGATGGAAGAGGCTGCGAGGTACGGCTCAATGCCCATATCCAAAAGCCGCGCTACGCCGGAAGCAGCGTCATTGGTATGCAGGGTAGAAAACACCAGATGCCCGGTCAAAGAGCTGCGGATAGCAAGCTCTGCTGTTTCCGGGTCACGCACCTCGCCGACCATCATAATATCCGGGTCGTGCCGCAGGATGCTGCGCAGGGCGGCGGCAAAGGTCAGTCCTATCCTGGGATTAACCTGAATCTGGGTTATCCCCTCTAACTGGTATTCAACCGGGTCCTCGATAGTGACTATCTTTACCTCCGGTGAATTTATCTCGGTAAGCGAAGCGTAAAGGGTCGTGGTCTTTCCGCTGCCCGTAGGACCGGTCAGGAAAACAATCCCGTGCGGCTTCCTGATAATCTGGCGCAGCTTATCTGAATCACCGGGCAGGAATCCCAGGTCCGCAAAGCTCAGTAATAGCTGGGTGGGGAGAATACGGATGACTATGTTTTCTCCCATGGAAGAAGGAAGCACGGAGATACGCAGGTCTATCTCCTTGTCTTTTACCTTGACCTTTGCGCGGCCGTCCTGCGGCAGCCGCCTCTCCACCACATCCAGTCCGGAAATAATCTTAATCCTGGAAACTATGGACTGATAAAGGTATTTTATCTGTTCGGGCATGCCGATATTATAAAGCACTCCGTCGATGCGCTGCCTGATTCTTACGGAATTGCGGTGAAACTCAAGATGGATATCCGTTGCCCGGTTTTTGATTGCCTCGCTTAAAATCTGATTTACCAATTTGATTACCGAGGCCTCTTCGGAAGCCTTTTCCAAATCCTCTACGCCGCCTGAGGGCCGCAGAGAAACAGGCTCTTTCTGCCTTCCCTCTTCCCCCATTATCTTTTCTACTGTCTCAGCGGCAAGGCCGTAATATTTTTTTATGGCATCCCTTATCTCTTTTTCCGGAGCAAGCACCCGGTTTACCCTAAACTGCAGGTTTGTCTTCAGGCCTTCCGTAAGCCACATGTCAAAAGGGTCGGATACCGCGATAGTGAGCAGCTCCCCTTCGATCTTAAGCGGAAGGAATTTATAATACCATACCAGCTTCACGGGAATCTGCTTAATTACCTCGTCACTCACCGAGACATCGGAAAGCTTCTGGTAAAACTCCATGCCCAGCTGCCGGGAAAGGGCCCTTAAAAAATCCTCTTCTTTGACTAAATTCATGCGGATGAGTACCTTGCCCAGGGGCTCGTTAGTCTTACGCTGCTCATCCAGTGCAATATTCAGTTCGCTTAAACCAATAATACCTTCCTGAATCAGAATCTCTCCTATTTTGGCCACAATCTCACCTCATTTTTTAATCTATGCTTCCGGTCATATATAAATCACTTTCGCCCGCTTTATCCAAATCTCCCCGCAGGATACGCTCGCAGCCGGTCAGCGTATCATTCAACTTTACGTAGCTGCCCTTTCTGCCGGTATATGCCTCGGCAGTAAAAAAGGGCTGAGTAAGGAACATGCGTATTCTCCTGGCGCGCTCGTAAGCCTGCCTCTCTTCTGCGGAAAGCTCATCTACCCCCACGATGGCTACCAGCCGCGTTAACTCGTCGTAACGCCGTAAAATACGCAGTACATCCTTTGCTATCCTCAGGTGCCTAAGGCTGATTACCTGGGGATTAAGATAGGCGCTGCTTGACTGCAGCGGGTCAATTGCCGGATAAAGCCCCTGCTGCACGTGTTCCCGGGAAAGGACGATGATGGAATCAAGATAGGCAAATATCGCCACTACTGCCGGGTCAGTCATATCATCGGCAGGGACGTAAACCGTCTCAACCGCGGTAATGGATGAGTTCTGCCGCCAGCGAATGCGTTCATGAAACCTGCCCACCTCTGATGATAGCGTAGGCTGATAACCGCTTTCCGAAGGTATGCGCCCCAGAAGCGCTGAGAACTCTCCCCCTGCCTGGACAAAGCGGTAAATATTATCCAGAAAGAAAAGCACGTCTTTTCTCTGGTCCTGGAAGCTCTCCGCCAGCGTTACGGCGGTGTTCACCACCTCAAAGCGGGCTGCCGGGCTTTCGTTCATCTGGCCGAAAACCATCACTATCTTATCCAGGACTCCTGTCTTCTTGAATTCATTGTATAATTCGTTTCCCTCGCGCGTCCTCTCTCCTGCGCCGCAAAAAACGCATGAGCCGCGGTGGATCTTTACCACATTATGAATAATCTCCAGGGTAAGAATACTTTTGCCTAATGCTGCTCCTCCGATAATGCCTGTTTTTGACCCCTTGACTAAGGGAAACAAAAGGTCGATTGCCTTGATGCCTGTTTCCAGGATTTCCAGTTTTTCCGAAGCGCTCTTTTTATCGCTGCCGGGCGCCTGCGCATAATCGCTGCCGCTGTCCTTTACTGCCAGCTTATCACCCTCAGGCAAAACACCCTTATCGTCAATCGGCTCCCCCAGAACATTCAAAACCCTTCCCAGGACGGTTTCTGCTTTATTTACGCGGATCGCGCGATGCAGGCGGCGCGCCGGCATTCCGCGCATCAGTCCGTAAGTGAGGTTAAAGGAGATGCAGCGGGCAATGTTATTCTTTAAATACTCGGCTACCTCAAGCACCACCGGATTTCCCTCGCAGTTGGTAGTTTCTATTAGCTCCGAAAAACTGGGAAGTTCAGTCTCGGAGTCAAAGGAAACATCTACAACCGGTCCGTATATTGCGGCTATCTTACCGTCCATAGTTTAATATATTTTGTTTTCGCGGCAGAAACGGGCAAAGCCCTGGTTTAAGCCTTCCTTTATTTTCTCCGTCAATTCCGAATTAATCCGGAGTTGTGAAATTAATTCAGGATAAGTCTTTGTAAGGTAATCAAAGATTTCATTTTTAAACCGCTCTCTGCCCGCGGGGTTTAATATCTCCAGAATCTTCCTCTGAAAGGCATAAAAGAGCACAATCTCCTCTGTCAGGGCAAGCGGCCGGTTTGCCGGCTGCGTAAATAAATCCACCAGCGCCTCGCCGTGCGCCAACTTCTGCTTTAATTCCTCTGCCACGCGCGTGCGTAAACGCATCAGGCGCAGGAGCTCCCTGTATTGCAGGTAAGAGAGCCTAAGGCCCGCGCTTACCTCTTTTAAGGCAGGGGTCTGCACCCTGCTGCCGATACGGGAAACGCTTAATCCGATATCGATTGCCGGATGAAAACCCTGCTGGAATAGATCCGAACTCAAGTAAATTTGTCCGTCGGTCATGGAGATAAGGTTGCTCTGGATATACCCGGTTACATCACCCTGCAGGGTTTCTACAATCGGCAGGAATGTCATTGTACCTCCCCCCAACTTGGGGATAATCCTGCCTGCCCTTTCCATTAATTGAGAATGAATATAGAATATGTCTCCAGGATTGTACATCTTCTGAGGCAGAGCCAGGCAATGGAGTACACCATAGTGATTAACGCCCCTG
>JBHPGP010000021.1:0-22886 GCA_042570305.1 Candidatus Omnitrophota bacterium | reverse complement strand
AAGATGTTCTGGGCAGTACCGGTATCATCTGTGCCCCAGTAGGGCAGGCTGCCGGCACTGACCTTGAGGACTTGGTCCTCAGAGCCGATGGGAAGGCGGCTGTAGGCGCCGCTTGTGCGGAAGGCGATGTCGCCGTCTGCATCTGAGCTGAAGATCAGGTTTTCTGCTGCATCCACGATATTGTTGGGTTCGGTATCATAGGTGGTTTTAAGCATGTCTCCTAAGCCGGCAGGGGTACCCCAGCTTAAGACTCCTGAGCCGTCAGTGGTCAGGTACTGGCCTGCTCCGACTCCGGTAGGCAGCGTATAGGTGATGTCAGCTGTTTGAGTACCGCCCTGGAGGATGGTGTGGAAGGTTGAGCTGCCGTCCAGGATACCCAGGGTGCCGTCTACGGTAAGGAGTTGTCCTGGGTTGGTGGTGCCGATGCCGACGTTGGTGGAAGCCCTTGGTATATATATAGCCGGATATTCTACATTGTTGTCTAGGGTTCCGATTGCAAAAAGGTTGGGTGAAGCTTCATATTTCAACATTGCGCCATAATCAGTAAGAGTACCTGCCTGTTCCAACAATTTCAAATAAGAAGCATCTCCTGCGCTTGTGCCTTCTGTATTTACAATTAAGTTTGCTTCGTCAGCTCCTCCGGTAAGAGGTACACTGATATGAATATTTCCCTCGGGCACACTCGTCCCAATCCCAACCATGCCTGCATAGCTTCCTCCATCCTGGCCAATGAACAGTGTATCTGTTTCAAAGGCGAGGTCAGCATCAAGGGTAATGTCATTGGCAAGCTGGGTTCCGTCAATGGCGTTGTTGCCTACTCCGATGGTCAGGACATAGTCCGGGCCGGTGGTATCAGTCAGGTCTGTGGTAATGGCATTGCCTGAGGTAATCTGCAGGCTGTCTGAGGCTGTGGTGGCAAGTACTGAGTCTGAGTCATCATCCTGGAACTCATCAAAGATGTTTTGTGCTGTTCCGATATCATCTGTTCCCCAGTAAGGTAAGTTGCTGCCGTTGACCTTTAATACCTGATCCGGAGAGCCGATGGGAAGGCGTGCGTAGGCGCCGCTGGTGCGGTAGGCGACGTCGCCGTCTGCATCTGAGCCGAAGATGAGGTTTTCTGATGCATCCACGATATTGTCAGGCTCGGTATCATACGTTGACTTAAGCATGTCTCCTAAGCCGGCGGGCGTACCCCAGCTTAAGACTCCTGAGCCGTCAGTGGTAAGGTACTCGCCTACTGCGACTTCCGTAGGCAGGGTATAGGTGATGTCAGCTGTTTGAGTACCGCCCTGAATAATGGTGTGGTAGGTTGAGCTGCCGTCTAGGATACCTAAGGTACCGTCTACGGTAAGCAGCTGGCCGGGAGTGGTGGTGCCGATGCCGACGTTACCGCCTTGCGCATTAAAATAGCTATTTTCATTGCTTGTTGAAAGCTGTGTTTGTCTTGTTGAGCTGCTAGGTTCAAATAACACAATGCGGTTTGCACCGGTGGATCCACTGTCTATACCGAATCTAAACTCAGCAGTACCTGTACCATCCGATGCTATTCCACGAAAATCCATAGTCGGCCAACCTACTGTGCGTGCATAAATGATATCGTATTCATCAGTCATGTTGTGCTCTACATTTCCGCCGCTTCCAGTAAGACCCAAATTAGCCGTCCCGACAGCATTACTCATCTCCAAAAGTTTTCCAGGAGTTGCTGTCCCAATACCAATTCTACCTTCATAACTTCCTCCATCCTGGCCAATGAATAGAGTATCGGTTTCAAAGGCAAGGTCAGCGTCAAGGGTAATGTCATCAGCAAGCTGGGTTCCGTCAATGGCGTTGTTGCCTACGGAGATGGTCACCTGGTCAGTGGCTGCCACCAGGGCGTTGATGGCGGTTCCGCCTAAGACCTGCAGGGTGTCGCCGTCTTCGATGAGCTGGGTACTGGTGCCGTCTGAGAGGGTAAAGTCATCCATGGTCCCGCCTGTGCCGGTTGGCGTATCCCAGGAAAGATTGCCTGAGCCGTCAGTCATCAGGTACTTGCCGTCATCAGCTGCAGCAGGAAGTGTATAGGTGGTTGAGCCGGCTGCTGCCTGTGGAGCAAGGCCGACGTAACCTGAGGTAGCTCCGGAAAGGCGCAAGGTTCCTTCAACATCTAATTCAGAACCTGGAATAGTCCCGATACCTACGTTTCCAGCAAGATAATTGGTCCCTCCTGCAGAATATATCGAATAGTTATTAGACCCTGACGTAATATTTTCCAGGTAAATACCATAAGCATTAGTAGGGGCAGGATTTCCCGCAGGATTATGCGCATAAAAGGATGCTGCGTTTGTTAATGAGCCGGTATTATTACCTGCTTCTGTGCCTGCTTCCACTCCGACCATCCAGGAAGCAGTAAACCCATCCATATTCCATATACCGGAAGTTCCGTAGACTCCGGACATAATATTTGCATTACTGGCGCCGGTTTGGTAGCGATGTGCCAAAACACCACGGGCTGCGTTTGTACCGTCATAGCTTCGCTTAAAGTGAGCTAGGGTTTCGTAATCAGCGACACCTTCATTTCCAACAGAGAGCGAACCATCGTCCTTGACTACTAATGCATTGCCTGCCGGAGACTGAACTTTAAAATCACCGGTTCCGCTTAAATCATAGAGCATGTCAAAGTTGCCCTGGGTGATGGTAGTAGCCTCGGTTAATGAGCCACCTAATTTAACTGTTTCAGTATATCCCTCATCAGGTGCTCCGCTGACCGTAATCGCGTTTTCGCCTGCCACATCATTAACATAATTACCGACTGTATCGCCGCCTAAATCAACACTATCAGGCTGGATAGTAGTTAAGCCGGCGTTATCGATATGAACATCTCCGCTCATTGCCACATCAACAGCTGTATTAGTGCCGTCGCCCACAAAGATATGCGAACTGGTTAAATTCCTCAGCATTATTGTTCCCGTAGTAGGAGGTATGGTAACTGTAACATTTGAACCGGGAGCAGCTCCGCCTTGAAGAAGGATATCGCCAGCTCCGCCGCCTGTTCCTTCAAAATACAGGGTATTACCTGCACTTCCGGAAAAGGCATCGTCCTGGTCAACATCGCCTACTTTAGTAATATCTCCTCCACCCAGAGCTCCCCAGCCGGTTATACAGTCTCCGTCAATACAAAAGCCGTCAACTGTATTAGTGTAACCGTCAACATCTAATTTATAAGCACCGGGTAGAGCACCGATTCCTACGTTACCTATATTTGTATTCTGGATGTCATCCCCTGTTTTACCCCAATGATTCTCTGCCGGAGCTCCTGCTCCTCCTCCGCCTGCGCCGCCTAAATCCCTTATCGCGATTGCCTTCACATAGCCTTGAGTTTTCTGATAAACTATCGGGTCATTAGGAGGAAGCGGGTCTAATTCAATTGCCTGGATAATAAATTCTCCCAAAAATAATGTGCAGGTATCAACGCTGCTTAACTCCAGGGATGAACCACCTTTAGGCCTGCCTCCTGGTATTGTAGGTTCACCTGTATCCTGAGCCATACGAGTGAAAACATGCTGGGAGCCGCCGGAATTCTCGGCAAACATCCAATATGCAGTCATGCTCTGAGAATTCAGATAATGGGAAAATACCACTGAGTCATCGCTTGATGTATCTACATACTGCCAGCCGGAATCATAGGTTACGCCGTCAGCAATATCAATAATCAATGTGTCGGCATCTAATGCCCTGCCAACCTTAACTATCCAGGCTCCATCTGTAGGCGCAGTAGCAGTAATCGCACCGGGGGTGGTTTTAGAAACATAATAGGTAGTGCCCGGGGTTAAGGGGTTACTATCCTCATCAGTCATACCATCAAGCGTTCCGCCGGGTTGCACCTTTCCTACATCAATTCTAAAACCGATTGCCCGGTATGTTGGCGTGCTGCTGGGAGTTGCATCTGCCTGGTCAATCGTGCCTGTATTAGTTAAATACACAACTTCTAAGTTGTTAATTGTCCCTTCTTCAGTCAGGCCTGAAATTGTACCAAAGCTAATCTCAGAAGCATTTAAGCCATCCAGGAGGTCAGCATCGAGATTATCAACCCAGGTAGGAGCAGCAAGGCCAAAATCAGCTGCCTCATCTATATCGCCTGCGCCGTCGCGCATATAATCTGTCCAGGACCATCCGCCGTCTTCATAACCGATTAACTGCGTGGCAGTATCATAAGTCAAAACTTTGCGGTTGCTGTCTAATGAATAATCCTTGAGCATTTCCAGATCCGTAGAGGTTGCGGTCAGGTTAGCCCCGCTGTTAATTATGGGCAAATCAATAGCCGGCGTATCTAAGGTCTTATTAGTAAGTGTTTGCACATCATCTATGCCTACAATTTCCGAATTCGGTCCCAGCTGACCGTTTAACCTTGAGGCATTAAACGAATATGGCACGGAATTAATGGGAATGCGCGGGGACATCTCAGGGTCGCCCTCTACCGCGAGGGTAAAGAAATACTGGTCTGTCCAGTCAGGCACTAAGGACATATCCAGCTCTACGCTGAATATGCCGTTATTCACAGTGACCTCAGGAAAAACCCCGCCGTCATGGTCCTGGGACCAAATCAGGCTGCCGCCGCTAAGCTGGTCATATAGGTAAAAGCTGATGCTATAGCTGCCGTCAGCTACCGGTGCGCCGAATTCATCCGTAAGCCTGCCCTGATAGGTCATTGTCTCAGGGATAGCCGCATCTACCGGCGGCGATAGAACAGCGCCAAGCAGCAACAGGCAAAATGTAATCAGCAAGGCGCAGGATGCAGAATGCAGAAAGTAAGAAGCAGGATATTTTTGAATTCTGTTTTTCATTTTAACCCTCCTTATTGCGTAAAAATCGAATTTAAAAATTTGCACGCTTATCCTATATAAAGACAGGTAAATCCTTGAATATATTGCGTGTATCGTTCTCATCTTATCCCTTACTCCGCACGGCAAACTCCTTACTCTTGCCCTTTGATGGCTACTGCTTTTTATCTACTGCTTACCTTATATTCTAGATCTGCCCCTCTTCCTCCGGCGTCTTTAATTTCTCCATTTGCGGGGCCTTTAAATAGCGGCGCCAGATAAAGATAAATACCGCTGCTACTATACCTAAGAATCCGAGCACAAATATAATCAACTGCCAGATGGTCTTTGCCGATATCGGCTTTACCTGGCTGGCAAGCTGCTTTAAGCTTTCCAGGTCTGCCAATACCTCTTCCAGGCGTTCCAGGTTTTTGCGGTAATCGGAAATATGCTCCTGGGGGCTCAGCGGAATTCGACTCTGCACCTGCATAATCTGGTTGATACCGGAATCAATATTATTCTTTAAGAAACTCGCCTGGGAGGCGAATTCGCTGTTCTTGCAGACAAGCCATAATTTTTCCGCTTCCTCCTGGAGTGGAGTTAACTCTGCGTCGTCAATCAACCAGATATCTTCAATCTCCACCTCCCGCACAATAGAGCCTTTGGGCGGAAGCCTGAATTTCCTGTGGACGTAATAGGTATTGTTCTGGTCATCAAAATCAACCTGTAAATCCCCGGAGCTGATGATATGTTCCGGCTGCACCTCTTTGGGCAGGGGGATTCTCAACTCCACCTCTTTTTCCGTGTCCGGGGAGGGGTTGACCGCTGCGGCCTTCAGCACAATACTGGCTTCCAGGTAAGAGGCAAAAAACAGCATAGAAAATGCAACCACGATGAAATTTATGAATCCGAATTTCTTATTCGCTTCCATTTTCTCACTCTCCTTTTTTATCTTTTTTATATATGCCATCGCAATTATATTATCTGAATTCATACCAGGTCTGC
The DNA here is from genome assembly GCA_042570305.1 of Candidatus Omnitrophota bacterium. Lineage (GTDB taxonomy): Bacteria > Omnitrophota > Gorgyraeia > Gygaellales > JAHJCI01 > JASFIK01. Next base: position 17,085 of record JBHPGP010000021.1, on the reverse strand, counting down.
ACAATCGGTTCATAAGTCACCGTATCCATCATCTCTTTATTTATGGTTAAGAGGTTCTCCAATTCAATGAATTTATTGCGCACATAATCCAAATCCTCGCTGCTTTCAATGGAGACCTCATAAAGCGACTCCAGCTCTCCGGTAGTAGATGTGCCGATGTTCTGCATTGTTTCGCTGACTACTGACATCGCCTGGTAAATGCCCTCGGCTTGCGTGCTTGAGATTGTACGCAGTACCCCCTTCACGGCAGCGGTAGTAGCGTCTACAATACGCTCATTAATCGAGGCAAGCTTGTCCGTGATGTCGGAAAATGCCGTATCAACAAGGCTGCCCACATCGCCTGCCCCCTGAAGGCCCGCCGTAGAGCCCAGAACAGCGCTTACATCACGCGCCACTGATTCCAAATCAGCGGTGGTGACATTGATGGTAACGCCGTCTAAGGTGTTGTAGGTAGGCTCAGAGCAGATAACCGTAAAGAAACCCGAACCCCAGGCAGAATCAAACGTCAACTCGTACTCATAGACCCCGGTGGTCCCCACCGCTGTCATTGCCAGCGCGCTTGCTAATTGCGTCTGCTCTGCGTTATAAAGATCAAGCACCGGGCTTGAGCCTGCCGGAGCGCGAAAGCGGATTGCCAGCGCACCTCCGGAAACCACCTGTGTCTCGGTATTGAGTATGCGCGCGTAAATATGCGGTTCAAGCTCCTCTTTTGCAGCAGTAATCTGCCCGGGAATAGTCACTTCCGTAGCAGTAACTGCTGCTTCTGTATCAGTCTTGACTAGCCCCAATTGCGGAGAGATTTGGTTGATTACCTCATCACTAATGCCCTCTGCGGTCGACTGAAGGCCCTGTATCGCAGCAGTGCTGTCGCTGATTAACGAACCCAGGGTTTTATTCATAGTCAGGTAAAAATCCTCACCCCCCCAATGGGTCTCATTGCCATAGGCAAGAGAAAGCCGGACAAAGTAGCTGCGGCCGCTGGTAAGCCCCGTATCATTCCAGGTAAACCAGTAGCTTCCGTCACTGTCAGGGTCATCGCCCGGGTCAGGAGACAGGGTTTGCACAAAGGAACTTGCGTCATAAATGCTTAAAGCTGCCAAGCCCAGATTTGCATCGTTGACCAGGTTTCCCTCTCTCTCCAGCCATACCCGGACAGTAAGCTTGTCATCCACAGCACCCTCTGCCTCATCATAAGCAAAATCCATGCGTACCTGCCAGGTAGAAACCGTAACCACAATCAGGTTGGAGGTTCCACCTCCGCCGTTATTAAGGCTATCATATATGTCGTTGGCGGTAATCCTGACATTTTCCGCAACCTCATCGTCAAGATAAATAGTGCAGGTACCGGAGGTTAATGTATAATTGCGGCTGGCGCTGCGGTCTCCCGGGTTATAATTGCTATCGGGATAAAAATAGGCATTGCCGTTAGAGCTGATGGTAACCTGAGTGGGCGGCGTATCAGTAATAAGATTATCATGAATATCCTTAAGGGCTACTGTCTCTGGCCAGCCGATATCAAGGGTGTGCGGCGAAGAAGCACTAATCGTATAAGCATACGGCTCGACAGTAACCGCATCAGAGGTTCCGAAGAAGGTCGGCTCCCCCTGCCTGGCTGCCTTTAATTCAATTGTCTCTGGCGTATCATCAACAACATAAATATAACTGTATCCCTGGTTGAGGGTATAAGTAGTGGTAGTGACGTTATAATTGGCGTCTGTATAAAATACCGCGTTTCCCGAAGTTGCGGGCAGGGCTGATAAATACGAAGACATTACTACCGTATCGTTTGAGTCCACCCAGTTATCCAGGGCATCAATGGCATAGACAACCGCTGAAAATCCTCTGTCAGCCAGATAATACCCCGGAGGATAGGTGGATTGAAAATTAGTAAAATCGTAACTAACCGGCACACCGGGTCCCGGAGAACCACTCTCACTCCAACCGTCGTCTCCGGCGTAAAAGGGAGGAATCTTCAGCAGGATAGGCTGGCTGGAAACAGAAGAATTATCTGCGCTGAATCCCGATAAAGTAAAATACGCCAGATTCGTCAATTCCCCGCCCAGGATATCTTCGTAAGCCGGCAATTCAGGCAGATTTATCTTAAGATTAACAACCGTAATCTTTGAGTTCAAGGGCCAGCTGTTGGTCACGGTAATCCTTAAGGTTTTCTGGTCAGGATAGGTTACTGCTTCATTGACCAGGCCCCTGGAAGAATCAGCGCTTAAGCTTAGGGTTTTTACTGCCGTATCCCAGAATACGGGAAATTCCTGAGGAATTTTGATGAACAAATTGCTTCCGGCAATTATTGCGTCGCTTGCAAGGGCGGTAATCGTCAGGTCCCCTGCCCCAACGACTCCTCTATCCTCTATTTTAATTGCCTGGCTGTCTAAGTTAGCCTTTTGCCCGGGTTCATCGGCAAAAACAATGCTTCCGGTCAAAAGCAATATCCAAGAAACAATCAGGGAAATCAAAACACCTGATTTCCTGCCCCGGATTCTTAACCCTGGATTTTTCATAACTATCCCTCCTGATTAACTGAATTTATTTCGCCAGCCGCAAACCTGCTTCAGGCGACTTTACCTTCAAGCCAATTTTTTTCTTGGCTGCTTTTATTTTAATCTGCTCTTTGTTTGAAAGAAAACTTCCACCCTTCAGTCCGAAATCCTCTTCTGAATTCATCACCCATTCTGCCACATTACCTGCCAAATCTGAAATGCCAAAAGGAGAACTGCCGATCTGCGTAATACTACGCATAATATCGCCCAAACAATAAAACCCTACATCCAGGGGCTCATCCGCACCCTGAAGATTACCGAAATTGGCATAATATTGATAATATCCGGTACTATTGCCCTGTCCGTAAATTGCGTTTCCTGTTCCGGGGTCTGCGTTACCCCAGGGATAAATGCGCAAATTTTCCTTGCCCGCAATCTCCTGCGGACCAGAGGCTGCCCGTTCCCACTCTGATTCATCAGGCAAGCGCAACCCTGCCCATTCGGCATAGCCTTTAGCTTCGGAAAAACTGATAAAATTGCAGGCTCGCTCCGCAAAGGCTGTTGTAAAACGCCTGCCGTATTCGGCATTGGCATTATAATCAATCGAATATCCGTTTATCAATTGCACTGCCCAGGCATTCCTGGCTGTGGTCGTATCCAGCATGTTCAGATAATCTGCATATTGCCCCTGGGAAACCTCATACTTTGCAAGATAAAAGCTTTTATTATTTTCGTCCGGAATACGAACCATCTCAATTGCGCAAATGCGCACCTTAGGCCTGGCGCCTTTAAAAAGAGAGCTTAAGAGTTCCTGATTATCTTTAAAATTCCAGGTTAAAAAATGGGTATCGCCTGATTCTCCGACTGCCCGGGCAGGAATAAATACGCCCTTCTGGCCGTCTGTTAATTCCAAATGCCTCCAGCCGCTACCCGCAGAATCCTCTCCCTCCAGCCAGTATTTGCCGAATACCCAGATATAATCCTCTGCCCCCAAAACCTCTCCCGGATAAGGGCTCTCCTGACTAAGGAAAAACTCAATCTCGGCAGTGCCGGAAAAGGGATTGAGCTTTTTCATCTTAACCTGGCTTATCTGGACATTGCTGGCAAAGGCTGTCGAAACAATAAACAAAAAACAGGTTGCAAGCATAATCAAGCTTGTAAATCCGTAATTTTTAATCTTTTTCATCTCACCGCTCCTTTTTATTATCGGCCGGCCTTATTAGCCATTACCTGAATTCATACCAGGTTTCAATAACCGGTTCATTGGCATAGGTATCCATTATCTCGTTATGCAGCTTGAGTACTGCCTGCACCTGGACAAATTTTTCTTTGAGATAATTCAAATCTGTTTTTTTGGATTCGTCGAATAAGGCAATCGCTTCTACGACCGGCTGGGCAACTAAGCCCATATCCGCGATCCTTCTCTTTATCTCTAATAGATTTTCATAAAGCTGCCGGGAGGCTTCCTCTATCTCGGAAACCCCGGTAGTCTCAAGCCTGACAGCCAGCTGTTCCCTTACCACTGCTACGCTCTTGTTGAGTATCTCTTCAAGTATCACCTGCAGGGCATCGAGGGATTTCTCGATGTCAACGCTTAAATCCTTAACATCCTGGAAGCCGGAAGTAGAACCCAAAACAGTGCTGGCATCCTGGCTGATATCTTCTATGCCGGAAAGAGTCACCAGGACAGTCGAGGCATCCATAGTCCCATGGGTAGGCTCAGAGCAGACTAAGGTATAATTGCCCCGCGGCCAGCTTGACTCAAAGGTGATCTCAGTGCGATAAACTCCGCTGTCTTCGACTTCTTGCATAGCCTGTTCTGACAATACGATGTTGCCTTCAGGGTCGTAAACGTCTAAAACCGGGGAAACGCCGGTATAGGTCTGGAAATCAACCTGATATTCCCTGCCTTGCTGCATCTGGGTGGAGGCATTTAATACTCCCGATATAATTGTTCCCAGCAGGCTTTCGCGCGTTGCCTCAACCTGCGACGGTATGCTTGTTTCGCTGGCAACCAGAATCTTATCCGCATCCTGGCTTATGGCTTCGGTAAGAGGAGAGGTAGCAGTAGCCACCTCCTCTGCTGTTTCATCCATTGCAGCCTCAATCAGCGGCATTCTTGTCACCAGTTCCTGTGAAATCTCCTGGGTAAATTGATGTGCAGGGTCAATATTAAAAGAAAAATTGGATGTATACGGTAAGGAATTGTTTGTAATTACGAGCCTTGCAAAATAAGTAGGTTCGCTCAGTGATGCTCCCGGCCAGGAGAATTGATAAACAGACTGGCCGTCCAGTATTCCGGATAAGGTATTTAACCATGTCCCTGCCTTGTCGTAAATATATAAGTCGGCCTGGCCTAGCCCTGCGGTAACTAATTTCCCGTCCCTTTCCAGCCAGCCTGAGGCTTTCAGCTCTGCGCTGCTATAATCGTAGACAAACTGTGCGTCGATCAGCCAGTTTATCGGCTGAATAACAATAGGATTGCTTACCCCGTTATAAGCTGCCGGGACTCCCGGGTCAGACGGGCCGATAGTATAATTATAGCTCTGTCCGTCAAGGTCAATCTGGGCATTTCCTGTTTGATTAGCCATTACATAAATAAAAGCCCTGCCTTCTGACTTTTGCAGGGTATAATCACCGGTTCCTCCGGAAGAAGGCAAACCCAAAGCAGGATAAAATTCAAGCGCACACGCCGGGCTGTATTCTCCTGACTCTGTAGCCTGCACATCCGCAGGGTCAAAATGCACGGTTAAATAATCCCAGGCCTTTACGAGGTTACCGTATGCATCCCAGCTGAATACCCGCTCAGACCATTGCACTCCCTCTTTCTGCGGGCTGGTAGCGCTCACCGTATAATTATTTATCCAGGCAGGCTTAATCTCAAGGCTCCCCAGGTTTAGCACTGCGCTCTTGTTACGCACGTCAGCTGCTGAAACAGTAAGCGAGTATTTTCCTGCGGCAGTCTCATAAACGTCTGTATTAGCCTGGCCCTGAGTCAAGGTAAGTTGGTCTGACCCGAAATTGAGCAGCGATGGATTAACCGCTAAATCAAGCTGAGTGCCTGAATCGCTCCTGGCAGTATATCCGTAGCCGTCGTAAGCAGTAAGGGCTAAGGGAAAATAAACGCCCGCAACCTGGGTATTTTCATCGCTGTCAGTATCTGCAGCGGTATCCTGCATCTCTAATCCATATTGCGCAATAATGCGGGTGTTCAGGTTAGCTATGTATCCGGGATAAACGCGATAATTAGTACTATCTACATAACCGGTATTTAGTGTGGTTAACGGCGTGGGCTGGGAAATCGTGCCGATAACGGTATAGTATGCGCTGTTCTGGCTCTGGCCTGCCCCTGTCAAAACCTCTGCCTCTGCCTCCTTGACATAAGCTGCCTCGGCTGACTCACAGCAAAACAGCAGACAAAAGAAGGCGATTAGCCCCTTATTCAATCTCCATAACCCCGTCTGATACATCAAAAACCTCCGCTGCGTAAAAATCAGATATCCTGATGAGAATCTTGCCTGACAAATCCTGAGGTATCTGCCAGGTAAAACTTCCGGAATTGACAATCCTTTCTGCGATGAGATGGTAAGTAGCTCCGGAATCCTGTGAAAACTCAAGCCGCAAAGGATAATCCGCTTCATACTCCTCTGCGCTCCAGCGAATCTCCTGCTGAGAACCGGCAATTAACTCCTCTTTGCCGTTTGGCGAAATCAGGGTAATTGTGCCGGGAAAATAACTCAAACTTATCCTCCCAACAGGCAAGCTGCTGATAGAGCCTGTGTCTGCATCTATCTGCCAACGAAGGCTATTGCCGGGAGTAAAATCTCCCTCTGAAGCATAATAATATTTTCCCGGCTTTGCCACTTTGAGATAACTCTTGCCCCCGTCAGCGGACAAGTCCAGGCTCCATCCGCAAGCACCTCCCACAACTACCAGGTCATCCCTTACCGTCAAAATACGTATAGGAAAATCTACTGGCACAACTTCAGACACATAGCGCTCTGGAGTTACCTGTCGAGTTAAATTTGTGAATGCCTCTTTGCCAACGGATAAAATCCTTGGCTCAGGCTCAGAATAAGGCCTGACCCTGAGCCAGTCAAAATAAGCTCCTTCTTCCACGCCATAAACAGAGGTACTTTTAAGTCCCAATTTGCCTGCCTGGTTTTTCTCCTCATCGGTGAGGCTTACTGAATGAATCTCCTGGGAGTTTTCTCTGCTAAACTCTATTTCTCTGCCAAAACCGCTGATGCTGTAAATATAGTCGATACCGCCAAAAAGCGGTGAATCCTGATTTGTCTTGACCCGACCCTGTTTGGCAATGGAATGCTGTGCCCCGCTAAAACTTGAGGAATAAAAAACCAGGTCAGGCAGGGTTGCCTGAATGGTTACGCGGCTGTCGCCTGCATGGGCTTTAAATTCTACTCTCAGGCCTTCGGTTATTCTAAATTCGCGCGCATTTATTGCGCTGTCTTTAAGCAATAATTTTCCGTTAGCGAGATAACCCTTGCCATTTAAATCAGGATAGAATTCCCATTTATCCAGATTAAGACTGTCTGCATTAAAATCATCAAAAAAAGCAAAGACCTCTTCGGGCGAAGATTCATCCTCTGCTTTGGGATTGCCGTAATACATATAAATCATTGCGCCCTCGGAGGGAATCTGGGGAATTTTTACCCAGAATGTATTTGCGTCCTGGAAATATGAAAGCAAGGTTTCGCCATCGGCGGCAGTAAAACGCACATCCTGAAAATCAAAACGGAGATTTATTCCGCAATCCACATCCTCGCCTTTTCCAAGAGTAATTTTAACAGGGTAATTAAATAAATCCCCTTGGCCTGTACCGGAAATATAAACCGGCCTGCGAAAGGAGAATTTGGATAAACGGGGATTGTCAAAGCTATAACCGGCGCCTGCTGTATCGCTGTAAGCCAACACCAGCTTATTGATGCGGCTGCCCTCACCAAGTCGTATCCTGTAGCATAACTGATTTCCCTGCGCTATGCCCTCTTTTTGCGGCATACCGTTGACTACCTGGGTAAAATGTATGCCTGCGTCTGCGCTCACCATTACTGTGACTTCGCCCTGAAAATCCCAGTTTGCAGTAACCTCTTGAATTGTGCCTACGGTAGGAACGGACACGGATTCATATATTCCCGGCTTATCCAGGTTAAGCTCAAAGACTATTGGCTCCTGCCAGGTTATTGTTTCAGCACCGGCTATTGCCGGAAGCAGTGTAAGTAAAATTGTAATAATCTTTATCTTTGTTTTCATCTCTTTTTTCCCCACACTAAGCATAACATTTCTTACCTATATACAACAATAGCCAAACTACCTGTTCTGATTGCACAAATTACTCTATTTTTTAAGGCTATTTTTCTTTGATTTTTAGCAGGGAAGATAAAAAAAGGAATAAATTCATTAATTTTATTTTAATCAGGAATATAACTCACTGGAGTAAAACAAGATACAAAAAAAAGGGGGGCACTCCCCATTTCTTCTGAAATAGGAAGTGCCCCAATTCTTCCCCGGCTTCTTCATCCTGCCTGCTTTCTAAATCATCTGCCTAATTTATAACCCTTAATTCTTCGCTTCCTGCCTTTCTTTTTATCTTCCGTTTTACAAATCTACAATTTTATTTTCTATAGCATATTTTATCATATCAGATGTCTTATGTAAATTTAATTTTTTCAAAATACTGTTCTTGTAATTCTCTACGGTTCGGCGGCTCAGATACAGAACCCGGGCAATCTCTTTGGCGGTTTTACCTTCGGCAACCAGGCGTAAAACATCCTGCTCGCGTTCCGTTAAAATTTCAATGCCCAGCGAGGCTACTGATTTTGCCTGGCCAACTGTTTCAGCCAGATACTCTGCAATCTGCGCGCCCAGGTATACCCCTCCCTGCATAATGCGCCTTAACGCAGGAATAAGGTCATCAACTACATTATCCTTGTTAATGTAACCGTTGACCCCCAGGCGCAGGGCTCGCAATACATAGGCGCCGGTTTTGTGTACCGAGATAATCACAATCTTGGTTGAAGGCGATATGCGGCGGACCTGTTCGATTATATCCAGGCCGCTGATTTCAGGCATAGTTATATCCAAAAGAATAACATCCGGCTTGAATTTCCGGGTCACTTCCTTTGCCTCTTCGCCGTTTCTTGCCTCGGCTGCCACCTCAAATTCAGAATGCGGCTGGAGGATTTTTTTTATCCCTTCCCTGATTACGTCGTGGTCATCCGCTATGATGATCTTAATCGGCATATGTTTGATCACCTGAGATTTAATTCAGCGCTTATCCGAGTCCCTGTACCGGGATTGGACTCAATATCCATCCTGCCGCCCAGGAGCTCAATCCGCTCTCTTAAACCCAGAAGCCCGAGCCTGTCTTTCGGGCCCTCCCGTAAAAAGCGGTTATAGTCAAAACCTACCCCATCGTCTTCCACGCCCAATCGGACTGTTTTTTCCTTCTGCATCAGGCTTAATCTTACATTCTGCGCTTTTGAATATTTGGTAATATTAGTCAGTGCCTCTTGCGCAACTCTGTAGATAATCAGCCTTTGTTCCGAACTAAGGCTTATTTCCTGCTCTGGCTTATGATAGGAATAATTGTTGCCTGTCATCTGCCGGTATTGTAAGAGCAACGCCTCCAGCGCAGATACGATTCCGACCTCTTCCAGAGATGAGGGCCGTAACAAATAGGCGATGTTATGCGCCTTTTCCTTTAATTTATCGAGAATCTCCCTGCATTGGCTGAGGTTGCCCAAATCAAGATAAATTTTTAAGGCGCTTAAATCCTGGCCCATCTCATTATGAACCTGCAGGGAAAGGTTCTTTCTTTCTTCGTCTTCTATCCTGAGCATCTGGGAAAGCAGCCTTTTTCTCCTGACTTCTTCGCGGCGGTTCCTGCGGTAAACGCCTGTGGCAATAAGCGCTCCGGTTGCAATGCTTAAGAGCAGGCAAAAACCCAGCAGGAGAATTGCGTTTTTCTTCTCTGCGCGCGTACGATCCAGCTGCATCCCTACCTCATCAAGGATATTCTTCTCCAATGTCTCACTCAAGAATCCGTCTATCTTGTATAGCTTGTCCTCAAAGGTCATCAGCAATTCGCTGAAATATTCCAATTCCGTTTCCGGGCTCCTGGTCCTGACCTTCTGGATAATCTCTTCTCCCAGAGTGCGCAACTGGGAAACGTTAAGCTTAATCCTCTCTACCCATTCTTTTTGTTTGGGGTGGCCTTGAGCATATGAAGTATAAACCGACAGGTATGCGTCGAAATTACCGGCGGCATGTTTTTGCGCTTCCAAATCAAGTACCCGGGGGGCGGCCTCCACGAATTTTGTTGTCTGCCAAAACACAAGATTACGTATACCCCTGCCGTAGAGGCTGTTGTTTATTCTCATCTCTAAGGCAGCCTGCTGCAGACGGAGATGCTGGGTGCCTAAAGCCTCGATGGTATTACTCAAACGCTCAATCTGCAATATTCCGATAATGCCGACAGCCGCAATCAGGACAATCAGGGAGCCGAAGCCAAAAATCTCCGCTGCCTTAAAGTATACCTTAGGCATCTTATCTGCTGGTTGTGTTTGGTGTCTTTGATTCCAAATCCAGAATCCACTGCTTGACTCCGGCTGCATCATCGGCGTCCGGGCAATGAATCAGGTATTGACGGTAATGTTTGATGGCCTTGGGATAATCGCTTTTATACTCTTCAAAAAGAATCCCCAAGTTATAATGGGAAGGGCAATGTTCGGGGTCAATCTTTAATGCCTTTTCGTATTCAATAACCGCGTTTTCAACGTCCTGACGCTCAAAGAAATTTACCGCCAGATTATAATGAACCGCGGCCTCCTTGGACTTTACTTCCTTTTCTAAAGAGCTGATTTTCTGATTAAGCGCTACCAGCTCTGCCTCCCTCTCTGCCAAGGCCTCGCTTAGCTCGCCTGCCTTCTTGCCGGCCTTATCCGAGGAGCTGCTTTGCAGCTTCTGATTCTCCTGCTTAAGTGCAGTTGCCTGGCGCTGGGCATTGGTCAGGCCTGCCTTCAAATCATTTACCTGGCCCTTATAACCTTCAATCTCTGCCGTTAATGCGCTTAACTTTTTCTTGGACTCACTATCCAGCTGATTAAATGTTTCCTGCAACTCCTGCCTTTGCTGCTCCAGGAGAGTTATCTCCTCAGATACGCTGTTTATTTTCTTTTCCATCTCGCGGCGTGACAGCTCCAGCGAAAGAATCCTTTGCCCGGAAGCCCCGGTTTTGTTGATAAAGTAAACCGTGGCCACGGTCATTGCCGCTGCATAGGCAACCAGCAATACTATCGCCAGGCTGATTATAAACCTCTTTGCATTTCTTGCCATTTATCTTTAGAGAAAGCTTGTGTGCCTGGGAGCCTAACGCAGAAAACCCTTCTGAGGGCGACTGAGGGCAACCTCTTTAGGGGTTCGCCTCTTCGCCAATTCCACGTTTTCTCCGCTCATAATCTTTGGCTTTAGGAAAATTATAAGCTCGGTTTTCCTGAAATCCTCGTACTTGCTGCCAAAGAGCCATCCGATAATCGGCAGCCTGTAAATAAATGGCACTCCCTTATCCGAATAACTCTTCTCTTTTTTTATCAAACCACCAATCATAATCATTGAGCCGTCCTTAACCTTCACCACTGTCTCTGCCTCGGAAGTCTCCACAATAGGAATGCGGCTCTGTAAAATGTTGGTTTCCAGATATTCCTTAACCGAGCTGATTTCAGGCTTTATTTTCATTATAATATAATCGTCATTGGTGATGTGGGGTGTGACATTAAGCTTTACCCCCACATCTACAAACTCTACTGTCTCGCTGGTAACCGTTGTTGCCTCTGCCTGGCTTAAGGTTCCGGTGGTATATGCCTCCCGCGTCCCGATGAGTATCTTTGCCTCTTCATCATTCAGGGCAGCAATGCGCGGGCGGGAAAGGATATTGGTTTTGCCTGCAGTCTGCAGAAATTGCATAATTGTATTATAGCCGTCAGAGGATACGGAGCCTACGCTGACGTAGCTCTGCTTTGCGTTGTTAAAGGTAGTTGAGCTCTGCAGGGGAAAATCTCCGTAAAACTTGCCACCCATTTGAAGGTTATGCAAATTAAGATCTTCAAATACGCGCTCCCAGGAAATCCCGTATTGAAAGTTATCGCTTAAGGTAACTTGAACGATTATCCCCTCAATGAATACCTGCTTCGTAGGTTCGTCAAATGCGGAAATTACGTCTTTGACCATCGACATCTTATCGGGTAAATCGGAAACCACCATTTTATTGGTGCGGCTGTCCACCTGCAGCGTGCTTGTCCCGGGGGTCAAAATCTTGGCAACCTCCCCCTGGATCTCGTCTGCCTTGGCATAATTCAACTCAAAGACATTCTGCGGCTGCAGCTGCTCAAGCGATTTCAATGCCTGCTGCATATCAACCAGTACTTCCGGAACATCAATTACTATTACCGTAGCCGAAGTGGCATCAATGATAATCTTGCCGATATCGGACTTTATCTGGCTGAAGACGTTAAATACCGACTGCGGGTCAGCTGCGGAAAGCTGGAAAATCTTCAATTTCCTTTTTTCATAATACTTCTTGCCGAAAGTCTGCTGGTATTCCGCGCCAGTCATTACATAAATTATACCCTCTTTCTTTTCTGCTGCCAGGTCCTGGCTGACTAAGATCACCTCAATGGCATCCTCAACCGAGATATTGTTGAGGAAGATATTTACGCGGCCCTTTACCTGGGCAGAGGGAATAATATTCAGTTCGCTCTTGCGCGAGAGAATCTTGAAGAGCTCGGTTATCTCCACCCCCCTCAGGTCCAAAGAAATGGCTTCCTCCTCGGCAAATGATTCCAGGGGTATCAGCCAGATTAACGAAATCGCAATTAAGTATAAAACTGTTCTGCGCATCATTTTAATTCTAAGATTTCCTCCCCCTTCTTAAGGACTACCTTATCCGCCTCGATACTCTCAACGCTGATCGAACCTAAAATTGTGTCATTGGGATTACTCAGGTACGTACGCCCGTCCTTATCCTCTATCATTGCCTGGTATTGCCCTTTACCGATAGCAATAATTCCTACTAATTTCAAACCCAGCTGTTCAACCCTCGTATTTGCAACATTAACCGAACCGTCAGTTGGGACAACGTCAAAAATATTCCTATCGATGATTGCCTGCAAATATTCGCCTTGTTGAGAAAGTGTCGAATCAATGGCCTTTTGTATCTCCAGTTCTACCGCCCTGCCTGAGTACTGCGGGTTAATTAGCGGCGTTGGCCTCAGGAAGGCAAGGATCAAAAAAGCAGTAGATATAAACGCCGCGCCAAAAAGCAAACGATTGGTCAGGTCCAGCAAATGAAGCCTGCCTATTGCCGCCTTGAAATTACTCAGGGCAGGCGCAGAGAGGTTTTTTTTCAGGGGATTCGCCCCCCCTGCCTTTGCCTTTGGCTGCTCGATTATCCTAAGTAATTTTTCTTCCGGGCTTAACGCCTTTTTACCGAACATTTAAAGTCATTGATTCAGCTAGAGTCAAATCTTGAATTAAACTCCTGTCCACGCGCCTTAAATTATGCATTACCACTTCCTCCAGGGCATGGTGGCACAACATGGTAATCTTGCGCGGAGAGCCGCTAGTGACCTCATAGATCGCCTGTACTGCATCGTGCGTAAAAAGGTTATTATTTCTCGGCAATCCTGCTTTGTATAAACGGAAGTGAATCAATTCTTCTGCTTCCTCTAAGTTCAATGGTTTGAGTATAAACTTTAAGTCTATGCGGTCCAAAAGGTTTTGCATCTGTTTTAATTTAGGCATAATTTCCAATTGCGATAAGAGCACTAACTGCAATAGCTTATATTTATTTGTTTCATAATTGAGCAGCGTACGCAGAGTCTCTAAGGTGTCGGAGTTTAGTTTTTGCGCCTCATCAATAAGCAATAGCACGATTCTGGACTCCTCTACCCCCTTCTGGAAGAGGAAGTCCTTTATTGCCTCCCTGTATTCGGCAATCGTTGCACCGTTGGGCTCGAAATCGATCTGGAAGGCCCTGATTAAACCAGCCAAAAATTCCTTTTCGTTCTCGAAAGTGGGGTCCAGTATCATCGTACAGATGATATCCGGACGCTGGCTGACCATTTGCAGGACCTTTCTTAAGAGAGTGGTCTTACCCACCCCTACATCACCCAGTATAAGGGATAAGCCGCGCCGAAGCCTAATCTCGATCATCAGGCGCATCAGCGCCGTATTATGCTGAGACGATTGATAAAAGAAATCCGGGTCAGGGCTCGTGGAAAAAGGCTCCTTATTCAACCCCAAAAAATTATAATAGCTCATCGCGGATTACCCTCAGGGAATACCCCCTGCGTTTAAATATCCTAATCTTCTTTAATACCCTTGCCACCTGTGCGGACGAATAAAGCCTCTTGTTCCCCCTGTTTGCGTAAACCTTGAACAGTCCGATATTGGTATAATAGTTAACGGACTGGTAAGAAAGGTGGAACTGCTTTGCAATATCGTTAGCCGAAATCAGGTCTTTTTCAGGTTGCATAGTGTTTAAACTTATAGCATATATTATAAGTTTTGTCAAGTATTATTTCATACTTATACATTATATTATAAGCCTACAGAAAAATGCTTGACTTTTTAAAAATTATAGATTAAAATTTAAACATAATGAATCGCAGCCTAAAGGTTATTTTCATTTTCTTAACCGTCTTGTTATTCTCCTGCCCCCTCCTGAACGCTCAGCTTGACGAGGAAAGCCTAAAGGATTCCTACCGCCAAGCCATTAATTTATACCAAAAGGGGGACTATAAGGAATCCCTGTCAATCTTTAATGAGATCCGCAGTTTAGCTCCTAATTGGCAGAAAAAGCAGATAGAAAAATTTATCGAACTCTGCAAAAAAAAGGCAGCCGCCCTCAAAGAAGAGGCACTAACCAAGCCCCAGGACAGCTGGTGGCAGCTGCTGGCGGCCGAAGAGCTTGGCCAGCCCCAGCAAGGCTCCGTAGAAAGCCTGCTTAACGAATACAAGGGTTTGCAGGATGAGCTGGAGCAAAAAGAGGACAGATTAAAGTACCTCAACGACCAGTTAAAAAAGCTGCAGACCGATTCAGCGGCATTCAGAATCCAGCAATTGGTGCAGGAAAATTCTCTGCTCAAAAGCAAATTCGATAGCCTGGAAGAAAACTTTGACAAATTAGAAAAATATGCAGAGGGTTTAAAAAGCGAGAACAGCAGAATATTGGGTTTAGAAAAACAGCTTATCTCCCTGAGTGAACAGCTCCAGGAGAAAAATACGACCATTGAATCCTTAAGCTCCCAATTAGCCAATCTCAAGGGCTCTATAATAGACAAGGATAGCGATTATCTTTCTCTCAAGAAAGAGGTCCAGGAAAAAACTGCCGAATTTAATGCCTCGCTGAAAGAAAAAGATTCACAGATTGACTACCTTGACGAACAGGTAAATGGCCTCGGTAAAATGCTGACAGCGGCAAAAAAACTCCAGGAGGAAAACCTGCTGCTTTCGGAAAAGATAAAAATCCTGAATAATCAGCTCTTGGCACCAGACCCCGAAAAAGACAATCTCCTGGAAGCAAATAAGGAATTAGCCGCGGAATTAAAAAATAAGGACAGCCTGCTTTCCAAGGCAGCCATGGAGAAAGAAAAACTTACCGCAGAGTTAAACGAAAAGGAAAGCTTAATCAAACAGGCGAATCAAAGATTAGTAGCTTTAAACAAAGAGATAAATACATTTAAATCAGAGATAGATGAATTAAAGAAGGGTTTTACGCAAAGGGGGGCGCCTCAAGCACGGGCAGCACAGGCCGCCTCTGTTGCCAGCCTGCCGCAACAAGACGATAAAGCCATTGCCAAGCTTCAGGAAAACCTGAATCTTTCTTTGGAAAAATATAAAGTTCTGGAAAACCAGCTAAAGGGGGTCAAGCAGGATTACGAAGAGTTGCAGCGTAAGCTTGCCGATAAAGAAAACTTAATTGCCAGGCTACAGGCACAAAGCAGAAGAAAAACTAAAACAGAACCCGCAAAGACAAGTTATACTGCTGAAGAGAAAGGCCGGATAGAAGAATTAACCGGGGAAATAAACAGGAAAAACGAGCTTATCGCTCAAAGGGATAAGGAAATCCTCTCCCTGAAACAAACCATCCAAAATACCTATAGCCTCCTCGAAGACATCTCCAATAATTAAGTTATTCCGAGGGCCGTGCTGATTGATGCCCTGTCAAAACCGGTAATTATCTGCCCATCAATATCCAAGACAGGGACTCCCATCTGCCCTGATTTTTGCTTCATTTCCTCTGCCGCGGCTGTATCTGCGGAAACATCGATATCCTGGAAGCTTATATTTTTTTCCTTCAGGAACTGCTTAGCCTGCTTGCAATACGGACAAGTGGGAGTGCTGTAAACCTTTACTTGCTTATCCATTATCTTCTCTCCTTTTACAGTTTTTCTTTAAAATCCGATAGCATCTTCAAATGGCTCTGTTCTTGTTTAATCAATTCATCAACTACCTTGTGGCTTTGTTCCGGAACCACCCTTTTCATGCCCTCGTAAAAGGTAATCGAGTCCTTTTCAAATCCTATCCCCAACTCAACCGCCTGCTTATCTGCGGATACCTTCTTGGCAATCTCGCTGCCCTTGTCCTTTTGAGTAAACACATAGCCGCTGGCAAGAGAATTCATATAAGCAAAATATTCTCCGGGATAGGACTCCGGAGGTTCGTATTTATTCACCGTATCCAGTATTTTTTCAAAAACGGCTATATGCTTCTTTTCCTCGCCTTCAAGGAATTGGAATATCTCTTTTGCCTTTGGATTCTTGGACTGCCCGGCAACTGCATTGTAAAAATCCCTTCCGTTTTTCTCTATCTGAATCCCGAGCTCCACTACCTCACTGCCTGCGAATATATTCCCCATACATCGCCTCCCTTTGTTTATAAATCTGCCTGGCTAACCCAGGAGCCGTGCAAATTACAATGCTCTATCACCGTAAGCTTTCCGCTGGCTGCCTTAATATGCAGCGCTGCCGCCGGATTTAGCTTATCAGGAGTAAGCTGCACCCTTGAGATAAACTCATTATCGATGTAAAAGTCTATATAGGTAATATAGTGTTCCGCAAGCATCGGGTGCTGAATCTCTCCTATCTTAACATGCGCATCCTGGCAGCCCTCGGGTATCAAACCGCATTTCTTGACAATAGTGATAACCGGTATATGCTTCTTCTCCAATTCCGTAAGGTTATTCGCATCCTTGGGTGTTTTTATGGCATCCTCTTTTTCCTCAAAAGAAGTCTTGGGAGCCCCGCAAACCGGGCATTTCTCCGGAGCCTGCCCATTAATAGAAATAAACCCGCACACCTTGCATACAAAGCCTTTCATACCAGCCTCCTTCCTAATTCAAATGCCTTTTCCAGCAATTCCGGATATTTTAAAATCCTTGCCTTTTCGTCTACCCCCGAACAAAATAACTCCTCCTGATAATCCAGGTTAAGGGTCGCAAACAGGTTTTTCACGATTGCTTTTGCATTATCAAAGAAGTCCTGCCTTGATGATGCGCATGTTAAGATAGGAG
>JBHPGP010000020.1:0-22909 GCA_042570305.1 Candidatus Omnitrophota bacterium | reverse complement strand
AAATTTTACCAGACCGATAATTTCTTTTAGGTCCTTCCATTCATTCAGGTAGCTGAAGAGGTCCGAACCGATAATAAAATACAATTCTTTGCCTGGATAAATTCTGTTAAACTCCTTTATGGTATCAATCGTATAAGAACGGTTGCCTCTTTTTACCTCAATATCGGAGACTGCAAACCCTGGATTGCCGCTGATTGCCAGATTCAGCATCTTCAGGCGATGGGGAGCGGGGATAATCTCTGTGTTATCCTTATGAGGAGGGATATTCGTGGGAACAAATACCATCCTGCTGAGCCCGATTTTCTGCAGCACCTCCTCTGCCAGGATAAGATGGCCCATATGAATGGGGTTGAATGTTCCGCCCAATATGCCTATCTTCTTGCCCGCTTCCTCCTTCTTCATTTCCTTATCTGGCCCTTACCCCGGACCACATACTTATAGGTGGTCAATTCCTCAAGCGCCATAGGGCCCCGGGCATGAAGCCGATCAGTAGAAATCCCCATCTCGGCACCCATGCCGAATTCATACCCGTCTGTTAGACGCGTAGAGGCATTATGATAGACGCAGGCTGAATCTACTCTCCTTAAGAATTCTTCGGCTGCCTTCCTATCGGCGCTTACAATAGCATCGGAATGATGCGATCCGTAATTATTGATATGTTCTATTGCCGCGTCTAAGTTGGCGACTACCTTAACAGAAAGTATCAAGTCCAGGTATTCCCTGCGAAAATCCTTTATAGTAGCAGCCTTTATCCCCCTGAAAATTCTGCGTGTTACCGGACAGCCGCGAATTTCTACCCCCGCGTACTGAAAACGCTTCAAGATACCCGGCAGGAAAGACGCCGCAATATCCTTATCAACAAGCATGGTTTCCATTGCATTGCAGGTGCCCGGACGTTGGACTTTAGCATTAAAACAAATCTTCTCTGCCATCGGAAAATCAGCCTTTTTGTGCACATATACATGACAAATACCTTTATAATGCTTAATTACCGGGATGCGCGAGGTCCGGGCCACCTGCCTAATCAAGCCTTCCCCCCCACGGGGAATTACTAAATCAATGAATTCATGCAGCCCAAGGAGTTTGCGCACCTGCGTTCGGCTGGTTGAAGAAACCAGCCCGATTGCCCCGGAGGGAACAGCAAATTTATTCAGAACCGAGGAAAGCACGCCATAAATAGCCTTGTTGGAGTTAATGGATTCGCTGCCCCCGCGCAGGATAACGCAGTTTCCTGATTTCAAACACAGGCCGATACAGTCTGAGGTTACGTCCGGGCGCGATTCATAGATTATCGCAATTACGCCGATGGGCACGCGCACCTTGAAAATTCTCATTCCGTTAGGAACGCGCCATTGCTTGACCACCTCTCCCACCGGGTCAGGCAAATCAATCAAGGCCCTCTGCGATTCGCTCATTGCCTTAATCCGCTCCTTAGTCAAGCTAAGGCGGTCGATAAATGCCTTTGATAAATTCAGCTGCCTTGCGCGGATGAGGTCTTTGGTGTTTTCCCTGATAATAAAGGCCTGCCGGCTGATTAACTCCCGCGACATCGCATAGAGAAGCTTGTTTTTTTGGCCGTCAGAAAGACCGGCTAAAACCGGAAATGCCTTCCTTGCTCTCTGCGCTAGTCTCAAAACCATAATTCCGTTCTTAAGTTATTACCAGGTTATCGCGATGGATAACCTCTTTCATCTTCTGCTTGCCCTTCATCATATTTAAATCCTGCGCGGAAAAATTAGCCTTACCGCGGGCAAAGGCACGGCCATCCTGGTCAACGACCTCAACAATATCCCCGCAGCAAAAATTACCCTCCTGCCCTACTACCCCGACGGCAAGCAGGCTTTTCCCTCCCAGCAAGGCATTTTTCGCTCCGCCGTCAACGCAAACCCTTCCGCTGGGACGCGTACAGAAAATCAGCCATTTCTTGCGCGCCGGAATCTTCACCCCGCAGGGCAGAAATAAGGTTCCGGCAGCAAGCGGCTCACTCAGCGCCAAAGACAGGCAGTTTTTCTTTTTGCCGTTAACTATCAAACAGGGAATCTGCGATTCCATGGCAATCCGCGCGGCAGAAAGCTTGCTCTTCATTCCACCCACTGAAACCGCGCTATCGGAAGAAGAGGCAAGTTTCTCTATATCCGCGGTTATCGCATTTACCACCCGGATGACCTCGGAGGTCTTTGGATTAAGCAAACCCTCGACATCAGAAAGAATAACCAGAATATCGGCATCAACCAGATTGGCGACCAGTGCAGCCAGATAATCGTTATCACCGAACTTGATCTCGTCCACTGAAACTGTATCGTTCTCATTAATAATCGGCAGATGCCCCCATTTCAATAGAGTCTTTAGGGTATGGTGGGCGTTAAGATAACGGCTGCGGTCTTTGAAATCTTCCCAGGTCAGCAAAATCTGGGCGCATTTTATTTTATATGCGGACAGTCTCCTCTGGTAAAGCTGCATCAATTCGCCCTGCCCAATACTTGCCGCCGCCTGTAGATGCTCAAGCTTTGCGGGCCGCTTGCTTAAGCCAAGGATACCCATGCCGCAGGCTATTGCCCCGGAAGAAACCAGGATTACCTCAAGCTTCTGCTTGATTAAATCCGCAAGCTGAGGAATAAGCTGGTCAATAACCTTAAGATTTATTACCAGGCTTGAGCCGACCTTAATTACGATGCGCTGATAATCTTTTCCTGATTGCTTCAATTAAATCCTCCATACCTTCTTTTTTTAAAGCGGATAGGGGATAAACTCTCCCCTTTACGGCCTGCCTGAATCCGGCTAAATTTGCCTCTGAATACTCCAGGTCCATTTTATTCGCCACGATAATCTGTTTTTTACTCTTAGCCTGGCGGCTGAATAAAGTCAGCTCCTGATTTATTGCCCGGTAATCATCCAGGGGATTACGGCCTTCTGATGCGGACATATCAATCAAATGCAGCAAGAGCTTGGTGCGTTCAATATGACGCAAAAACCTGTCGCCTAAACCGCGACCCTGGTGCGAACCCTTGATCAAGCCCGGGATATCCGCTACCGTAAAGGAAAAATCTCCAGAACCTACCACACCTAAAACCGGCGCCTTTGTGGTAAAGTGATATGTGCCTACCTCCGGCCGGGCATTGCTTATTGCCCGCACAAGAGTAGACTTGCCTGCATTCGGAAACCCGATAATCCCCACATCGGCAATAAGCTTTAACTCTAAAGCTAAATCTCTTGCCTGTCCCTGCCCGCCCTTGGTAACCGTACGGTTATGATTGTTGCCGATACCCGGCCTGCCCCCTTTGGCTAAAATCACCCTCTCGCCAGGAAGCAGGAGTTCAGACAAAGAACAACCCGTTTGGGCGTCTCTGATAATCGTGCCGCAGGGCAGCCTGATAATCAAATCCTGCGCATTCCTGCCTGTCCGATTTTTTCCCGAACCATGCTTACCGTTATCGCCTTTAAAATGCTGCCGGTATTTAAAATCCAGAAGGGTAAGCAGGTTGCGGTCAGAAACCGCAATCACATCAGCGCCCCGCCCGCCGTTTCCTCCGTCGGGTATGCCGCGGCGCTGATACTTATCGCGGTATACGCTTTGGCAGCCATTGCCTCCGTCTCCTGCCTTGACATGAATCTTTGCTTCATCGATAAACACGGAATTATTCCAGCTTTATTTCGTTTATCTTAAGTCTCGTAAGCATCTGGCGATGCCCTTTCTTCCAGTGGCTTGATTTTCTCCGGCGATACTTATACGAAATGACCTTACGGGCCAAGAGGTTTTTAAGCACCACGGCAGTGACTTTTGCTCCCTTAAGATAGGGCTGCCCGATCGCAACGTGCTTATCTTTAGATACCAGTAAAACCTTATTCAGAATAAGATTATTTCCTTCCTGTTTGTTCTGGCGTTCTACTTCGATAATATCGTCCTTCTCTACCTTATATTGTTTCCCCCCTACTTCAATAATGGCATACACTTGTATTCCTCCTCAAATATTTAGCGGCAGTGCTGAGAAAAAAATCTCCGCTTTACGTATGTTTTGAGCTACTTTTTCGATTAAATATAGAGTGTTATATTATCACAGAAAAGGCGGGAAATCAAGATATCTTTATTTCTTCCAAGTGCTGAGTGGGGTTGGAGATGAGTTCGATTCTGGCGCGGAATTGACGCTCCAGAAAACGCAGGGAATCCCGGTATTTCTCCATCAAAGAAATCACTGCCGGATTCAGACTTATGCTGACCCTTTGCGGACGGTTCTGCTGCAAGTGCCGTTTTAACTGGCGGAAGGCCAGCGTACACAGAGTCATAGCAGACATAATCCGGCCTTTCCCCTGGCAATAAGGGCAGGTTTCGTATGTTTGCGCCTGGACAGTATCGTGTACGCGTTCACGGGTCAGCTGAACCAGCCCGAATTTGGATATACCAAGGCAATCATATTTAGCCTTGTCCTTGCTTAATTGACGATTGAGTATATTGAACACCTCTCTGCGGTGGCCTTCTTTTTCCATATCGATGAAGTCGATTACGATAATGCCGCCCAAATCCCGCAGGCGCAGCTGCCGGGCAACCTCTAATGCCGCCTCTGAGTTGATTTTAAAAGCTGCCTCTTCCGGAGAAAGGTTCTTTTTAAATCCTCCGCTGTTTACGTCGATAACCACCAGCCCCTCGGTGGGTTCGATAACGATATATGCCTTGGATTTCAGATAAACGCACCTTTCGAAAATCCTGCTGATTTGTTTCTCGATATCTTTTTCGAAGAACAGGTCCGCGCCCTTGTAAAAATGAATGCGCCTGCCTAAATGCCTGCCGAAGGTACGCACAAAAGAATGGATGCGGCGGTACTCTAATTTCGAATCAACGACAACGGAATTGACCTCTTCAGTAAACGAATCACGGATTATCCGCAGAATCAAGCCGTACTCTTCGTATACTAAGCTGGGGGCATGGCGGCGGGCAGAGGTCTTCTTTATCCTTGCCCACAGCCTCAGCAGGAAACGTGCATCGCGCAGGAGTTCTGAGGAAGATTTCCCGACCGCTGCAGTACGCACGATAAAACCGATTGTTTTAGGCAAGCGCAGGCTGTCAAGGATGGACTTCAGACGCCTTCTTTCCTTATCGTCTTCAATGCGCCGGGAAACTCCACAATGGGAATTCTGCGGGGCTAAAACCAGGTATCTGCCGGGAATGCCGATATGCCCTGAAATGCGCGGCCCCTTTGTTGCGTAAGCCTCTTTTACCACCTGCACCAGGACCTCATCCCCCTTTTTTAACTTCAGGGGAGCAGCAGACGGCACCTGCTCGATAGGCTCATAAGTGCTGTATTCGATTTCCGAAAGATAAAGAAAACCCTTTTTACTCTGGCCGATATCCACAAAGGCAGCATTTAAAGAAGGCACGACCGTTTCGATGCGGCCTTTATAAATATTGCCCACGATCGTCTTATCTCCGGGCTGCTCTAGATAAAATTCCTCTAGCCTTCCGTCGGTGACAACGCCTACGCGCTTCTCCGGCAAATCCGCATTAATTAAAATTTCCTTTGGCATCTATTTACGTAAGTGAATTTATTATCTCCCTAATTACTCCGCATTCACGATATGGGGAGTGATGAATATTAAAAGCTCTGTTTTATCCAGAGTATCCTCTTTCTTGGAGAAGAAAAACTTCAATATCGGTATATCCCCCAAAATGGGAACCTTTTTTACTGATTTAATCCTCTTTTCGGCAATCAACCCTCCGATAACAAGGGTTTCGTTGTCTTTTATCATCACCCTTGTTTCCGCGCTGCGGGTTGAGATTATCGGCCGTTCGTCATCCGGACCGGTAAAGCCGATGATTTCGTCTACGCTGGGCTTTACGGTCAAGGTAACGAAATCCTGCTCATTTATATTCGGGGTTACCAGCAGCTTTACGCCAATTTCCTGGTCCCTGTAACCGGCGATTACCCTGGTGCCTGCTTCCCTGCTGTACTCATATATCGGAATCGGGACTACGGTTCCTACGAGTATCTTTGCCTCCTGGTTGTTGATGGTAGTGATGCGCGGATTAGAAACAATCTTGGTATCAGACCTTGATTTTAAGATTTCCAACACTGCCTGTAGCTGGCTGAAATCCAGGGTGCCGTAAGCATAATCCCCTTGAAGTACGCCGTCTTTAAAATAAGCGGTAGGCGCCGGGAAAGAACTGAGTCTATGATCGTCCCCGGGGAAGAAAAATCCCTCCCCCAGAAAAGGGAATCCAGAACTGATCGTCCACATTCCTGTGTCATCGTCATAATTAGACGTATACGAGGGAACAGGGAAAAAGTCATTATCACCCTCCCACTTTTGAAAAGGGAAGGTGGTCGGCCTTTTGCCGCCGGCCATCGTAACCTTCATTGTCCAGTCAATGCCTAATTTATCCGCATTCCCCAAGGTAGACTCAACTATCTTGGCTTCTATCGTAACCTGAGGCGTCATCTTATCGAGCCTGTTGATTATCTTGCCGATCTTCATTAAGTTGGATTTGGTATCCGTGATAATCAGGGCATTGGTTCTGGGTTCGATGGTAATCTTGGCCTTTGCAGAAATCAGTTTTTCTACCGCAGCTTGTATGTCCTCTGCCTTGGTAAAGTTCAGGATGAACGTGGCTGTATCCATCGGTTCCTTTTCCGCGGCCTCTTCCTGAACCCTTCTCTGCTCTGCAAGCCTGTCCAAGGTCGAAACCATAATCACCTTATCGCTTATCCATTCGTAAGCAAATCCGTAGCTCCTGACGATTGTCTCCAGCGCCCTTTCCCAGGAAACATCCTTGAGCATAATCGTAACTGCCCCTCTTACTTCAGGGGTAGAAACGATATTCACTCCGGATTTATACGAGAGGATCTTGAGCACATTACTGATTTCGGCATTCTTGAAATTCAGCGATACGTTCTCGCCTGAAACCGAAACCTGTTCTGACTGCGGTATTGACTCTTCCGGCTCCATCTCCGGCTCCTGACCAAAGGCAAAATAAACAGGAAGCACGAAGCAAAAAACAATAAGCAATGATAACAATTTTTTATAACTCATGGCTCCTCCTTTTCTAAGATATATTCCGTTTCTTTTCCGTCTTTCACCATAATTACTTTATTTTTATCTATTCTAAGCACGGAGTAACCGAGGACATAATCTCCGGCACTGACTACCTCGCCATTTATGATGGCAAAGGAGTTTCCATCCTCCTCATAAATAATACCGCCCAAAAGCACCTTTTCCTCGTCTCCTACGGGTTCCAGATTAATCAGCCTGCCGTCCGGAGTTACCAGGGCCATGAAGGGGTCGCGCCTTCCTGCATCATCATAGGAAATCTGATCCTCTGCAAATGCGACTCTCCCCAGTAGGCAGCAGGCAAAAAATAAAATGAACAATAAATTAAGATTGGTCTCAGTTTCCGCTTTATTATTATTTCTCCGATACATAAGTTTTGAGCTGTAATTTTATTTCATGTTGCAGCGCCTCATCTTCATCGCGCTCTATATTCAACTCGCCTACCTCCAGGAAGACATTATAATTTTCCAGTTCGGATAAGAATTTTCCGAGTTGGTGATACGGGGCAGATACCACAAGGTCGATCATAGTCAGAGCATATCCGTCCAGCTGCACAGTATTTTTTGCTGAGGCAGATCTCTTCACCTGGCGCCCGGGTTTTATCTGCAATATTTCTACCCCCTGCTGATTCGCCATACGCGAAATCTCCTCAATCACAAGAGGCGTCTGACCGTTATGAACCATCTCCTTCAGCTTAATAGGCGCGCTTCCCCGTGTATGTCTCTGCATTCTGATAGAATCTGCATTAAGCTGCGCGAGCTCCTTTTTCACCGTAAGAATCTTCGGGTTGATAGCCTTCAAGGCGCGCATCTGCGGCTGGAGGGCAAAAGAAAAATCTAAATATAAAATTGCCAGAATTGCCAGGATAGAAGCTGCCAGAATTTTTTTATCCTGGGTAATCTTATTTAACAAGCCCTGGACATTCATGCCCTTCTTGCTGTTCAAAAGCCCTTGAATATCAATCTTGATTTTCTTCATTTTAAATCGCCCTCTACGACGAAATTCATTACCTGATAACCCCCCAACAGGCGCATGTTCATCCTTCCCAGTTCAAGACGCGCAAAATCAGTAAAAAAGCGCTTGTCTTCCTTAAGGCGCTTCAGGAAAACATTCAACAGGCTCATCTGGTCTTTTTTCAACGAAACTACCGAACCCTCAAGCAAAAACCTCTCCTGGCTGAAATCCAGGCGGTTAAACCAGACACCGTTGGGCAAAGAGCTGCTTAATGCTTCCAATTTATCGTATATAGTCAGTCTCCCGGAAACCAGTCTGCCTATCTGCTCCCTTTGCTGACTGCTGAATTCATAGTCATTCTTCCATTCATCAGCCATCTCGCGCTGTGACTCAAGTAGCTTCCATTGCTTATCCAGAGACTTATATTGCAAGGACTTAAACAAAAGCTGACCGCCAAAATATAGATGCACAATTACCACCAGGCTGAAGACCGACAGGACAACCATTAAAAACAGCTCCGGAGGAATAATGTACTTTACCTCTTTTGGCCTAAACTCTTCGGGTAGTAAATTTATCTTAATCATTTTAGTTATCTTTAACGCAAGGCCAGCCCAACCGCTACAGCAAACTGGGCAGAATTCTTTTGGATATCTTCCTTATTCAACTGGGGAGTGAATTCAAAATTACTGAAAGCGCTCCATTGTTCTATTTTAACACCCAGAAAATTCTCCAGATTACCGGCCAAATTAGAGATTAAACTGCCCCCACCGCTTAAAAAAAGCTTATTGATAATTGCGCTGCTGGCTGCTTCGTAATAATCAAAAGATTTCCTGATCTCGGTAACGAAATTGGCTATTCCCGCCTCCGGGGCAGCCTCTTGAGTGAGATGCTTACCGGCAACATTAATATCCCGGGTAAAGTGGGGAATACCCTCTTCCAGGATATTGATATTAGTCACTGAAGCTCCGATATTCACTAAGGCTACAGCACCGGATGAGCCGCCCTCGCTCTCATCGTGTTTGGCTTGCTCTCTAAACTTAGGCTGGTTATAGTTAAAGGCATTAATCAGGGCCAAGGAATCGATATCCAGGATATTTACCTTAATACCGGCATCCTGAAATAATTTTAAGCGCTGTTTGATAAAATGAGATTTGGCGGCAGCCAGCATTGCCAGCATCTGATTATCAGGCAAATCTTTCAGTATTACTCCGTCGAGATTAGACTCTTCCACCGGGAACGGTAAATGGGAGGCTGCTTCATATCTTAGGGATTTCCTGAACTCTTCTTCGCTCATCTTTGCCATCGATATATACCTTACTACCACGTTGGGTCCACAGATGCCCAAATTCACTCCTCCGGAAAGGTCTAAATCTTTGATCAGCGAACCCAGCTGCAAGTCCTTGGATGGCAATTCGATAATCCTGGCATCCTTAAGCACATAGATGCTGTTTTTGGGTTCTATGACAACCACCTTTAAAGAGGAAAAGCCCCAGTCCAGCCCGATCTTGGTTATCTTCTCCTTTTTCTTATTGAATCGGAAATCTACCGGTAAATTTGGAAATTTAATTTTTTTCATAGTCTAGAGTCTCTAAAATTCTTCAAACGCGGAGGTCAGCCCTTTAAGAATCATCAGGTGCTCCAATTTTTTCTGCATCTCTTGATTATCCGGCTCTTTATCCAAGACTTCTTCGCACTGTTGAATAGATGTATTTATCTTACCCAGTTTCTCCTCTGTTTTTTCGGAAGGCTCTGCTATCCGCGCCTTTATCCTCTCGACTTCCTGGACTGACATGCGAGCCTTTACCTCACCCAGTTCTTTCTGTAAAAATTCGTTCCAAGCGGCCTGGGTTCTGGGTTGATTAAAGTCATGGCTTACCACCATTCCGTAATCTTCGGGCCTTGCAGGAACGGGCAGCTCGGCAGGCTCAATTTCTTCTGCCTCCTGCATAACTGTCTTCGGCGCAATCTTTGGCTTGGTTTGAATACTGCGCATCTGTTTTTCCACGCGATATGCCTGCCAGACAAGGGTAACAATGACAGTAATCACACTCAGCAGAATATAACTAAAAATGATAAAGCGCTTATTTTTAATCATCCTACTCTTCCTGCCATCCGCTTAATTTCGGCACGAGGTAATCACTAATACTGGTTAAGTACTCAAATCCGGGTGCCAAATCTCCGTCCTTTGAGCGATGAGAGAAGAAAACCTCCTGCAGCGTCAAGGCCTCTGAAAAGGTTACATCATCGCTGGCAATAATATTTCCGGTAGTAGTGCCTATCTCTAAAATATCCGCAAAATTGGCGTCATCATGTGCATAAATTACACTTTCGTGTTCACTGGTAAATATGGAAAACTCATCATAGCTTCCCCAGGAAATAGTGCTTAAGCGGGAAGCCTCGGGATCTGACAGCGGTTGTACGTAATTGATTGCACCGGTAGAGATAACGGTTAAATCCTGTCCGGGTTGCCAGGTAGCGTCAAAATAGATATTTACATTTCCGGTCCCGGGACCCGAACCCTCCACAAAAACAATCTTTTTGCCGATTAACTCGCTACTCGGAAAGATATTCACGGTGTCGTCTGAAACAATATAAACTACCTCTTCCGCCGGATAGTCGGTGACTACCTCCTGACCAAAGAGCACAAAATCATCAAATTCATCCGCTGTACCGTTCCCGCTGAAGTCCGGTATGAATATGGTAGTCTCCGCAGGATCTACGCCTTCTTGTAAATCATCAAAGGTACCGGAAGCGCCAAATCCTGATTTAGTGAATTCCCCGGAGATGCGCGTCTTATCATGCACGGTTAAACTCGCCAGAAACCCGGCAAGGGCCAAATCATCGCCTGCTGAAATAGTATTCAGAAAGGGATGGGGTATATACACAAGGTGCGCCTTGAGGTCAGTCTGCCCGCTGCCGCGGGTTGCGCTTGCCCTGATTTCCCTGCGCGGCGGCGGATCGTCGGCATCAATGATATCTTCCACAACCACATTGCAGGTACCTCCGCCGATATCGATATCCCATTCGTCGGCGCCTGCCTGGTATTTGGAGAAGGCGTCGGCTATGCCTGCCTCTGCAATCCAAAAGGCCTGCACCGAGTCTGCATATCTACGCAAAAGGTTACTCTCGGAAACGCCGCGGGAAACGTAGATAGAACCGAATACCGTGAGAATCGCGATTACAGAGTAAGCAAGAATCAAGGCAACTCCGCGTTTATTCATTTCTCAAACCCACCTTTGCGGTTAAAGGAAACGACAGGTTCCTGCCAGATACTAGCCTGTCTGCCTGCAGTTGAATCTCCAGGGAATAACCGCTTAAAGAAAACTGCAGGCTGCTGATATTATTGCCTAAAATCTTATAAGTGCCTGAAGGAAATTCACGGATTATCTGGTTCACCACGCTATCGTTATTAACATCCGAGATATCGCGGTAAAAGCGTATATTATCTTCATTGGGAGTATCAAAGATTACCCGGTCATCGTCAGCGCCAATAGACTCAATGCTTATGTCCGAGGCCTCTGCCTCTCTTAATTCCCTGACCATCCAGGCCATGGCCAGGCGGGCATTCTGCTGCAAACCCAGAAGGGATAAGTCAATATTATAGCTCATAGTGCCGATATTTAAAATTCCATATATGCCGGCAATCAGAAAACTTACTATCAGCGCACTGACCAAAACCTCGACTAATGTAAACCCCCTTAAACCTCTTTTTGTTCTCATTTGTTGGACGCTTAGGCCTGCTGGGGTTAACCCGCCTATCCTTCTCATTGATAATCCGTCATCAGGGTGTGTAATGCCACCTGCCTTGTCCTTTGCCTGCGGTCCTGCCAGGAAACGCTCACGTAAACACCTAAAGGGTTTCCCCCGTCAGTAATACAGGATTCCAGGCAGGAAGAGGCAGGATTCGCCCAGGGCATATCGTAACAGCAAACGGATATGCTTTCACTTGATAAGCCGCTTAACCCGGTAAAACTCTGGTTGTCAATCATGGTTTTAATCTGATCAAGATCACCCTCGTTTCTTATCTCCTCCATTATATATTGAGCATGAGAAAGCGCCATAGTAAGATTACGGTTTCCTTCGTTTAAAAATGAGCAATTGACAAAAAGGGCAATCAGCCCGCAGATCACAAAGGCCATAATCGCCGCAGCCAAAAGCAGTTCTGCTAAAGTCAAGCCTCTTGTATGTTTATTGCGCATAATCAAGGTGAAATCTTATAGGGGCTCTGCGTATCCCTCCACCAGACAATCTGAGGATCTATATTGATGTCCAAGGCCTCGACTGAGTCCATGTAGTCCTGATTAAAAGCAAGATGGGCATTACCGTTTAACCTTGCCTCTTCGCCTGCCCAGACCCCTCCGCTGACATTCAGGCCGCCGGCCCCGCCGTTGACCCTAAATTCACCCCGGGTATAGACTATTCCGTCTATCTCGCCATTGCCGTTAATCGTCAAATCTTCTATGCTGTCCGGGTTGGTCACCACATCTCCTACTACTACATATAAGCCTCCGATAGTACCAATATTACCATTAAGTTGAAGGTCAGTCAAAACATAAACTACATTGGGTGTACCCGTGGTCGGGTCTCCGGGCACAGTCGGCGCCTCATACCAGAACGACAGAGGAAAATTATCTGCCCCATTCTTAACATCATCTAAACGGGATGCATCATATACATTACCCTGAGCTGCGCTGATTGCCAGCAGCTCATCAAAATTAAAACGCGCCAAGGGGCTGGCTGAGGCATCCTCAACAACGTCTCCGTTAATATTACCCGGTTCCTGGACGTCAAAATCATCGGCGTAAAGAACATCCCCGTCTACAGAATAAGCGCTGCCGTTAAAATCAATATCACCGCCGGAATATACGGCATGGTCATAGAAATTAGTCGGCGTGCCTGCCTCAATCATTGCCTCAATAACGCGCAGAGAATCAGCACCGGGGGCTGAGCCGTAAGAGGTTACCTTGCGCATCTGGCCGACAACCTCGACGTCCACGTAATAATCACCTTGAATCAAAGTCTGCGGCCAGAGATCCTCCCCGCTGACACTAAAATCATCCCTGAGCTCATTGAGCGCCCGGGCAATACCCGCCTCTGCCAGCCAAAAGGAATCAACAGAATTGGCATACCTCCGGAAAATATTGCTTTCGGTTACGCTGCGCGCAATAAAACCTACGGTGAGAATAGTCAATACCGTAATGACCATATAGGATACTATGAGTATGGAGCCTCGCCTATTCATTTCTAAACCTCACCTGGCCTGCCAGCGCAAAGGATAAGTTCCTTTGCCGCACAATCTTGGCAGACGTAAGCTGAATGTCCAACAAATCGCTATTTAAAGAAAAGGATAATCCGCTGATATCCTGGGCAATGATTTTTGTTGTACCTGTAGGATATTCCCGGATAATCTGATTCTGGTTGGCATCCCAGTAATACCTGATCGGGCCGATCCAGTCAGAACCGTAGGTTTCCGGAGAAATATAAAAATTAATCTCCGAAACAGAGACTACGCTTATTCTTGAATCCTTGCTTCTCCTCAGTTCTCTAACCATACCATCCATGGCAAATCTTGCCTGCTGATGCAGGTCTAAGAGCCCTAAATCATTGCTATAGGTCATATCACTGACATTCAAAATTACAAATATTGCAGCAATCAGAAAGCTGAAAATCAGTAAGCTAACCAAAACCTCGAGTAAAGTAAATGCCTTCATCAATAGTCCGTAATTAATGTTTGTAATTGCGTTTGCCTGGCCCTTCCCCTGCGGTCCTGCCAGTCAACCCTAACCGATACCCCCAAGGGATTGCCGCTTTGAAAAACACCGGTATCAATAGATTCATTTAAAAGCGGAACCAGACTACGAGCTAAGATATCCGCTTCAGCCCAATCCCAGTTCCCGCTTGTAATTGCAGACTCTACGCCCGTAAAATTAGCATTCCTGATTTCTTCCAATACGTATTGGGCGTGCATCTTCCCTAAGGTAGAGTTGCGATTAGTTTCATTTAAAAATGAGCAATTGACAAAAAGGGCAATCAGCCCGCAAACCGCAAAAGCCATAATCGCCGCTGCCAAAAGCAGTTCAGCCAAAGTCAACCCACTGGAATTCCTCATACCCTTTATTCCTTCCACCATGCAATCCTCTTTGCTTCCACGGCCCAGGGCGTAAACGGCGGTAGGTTAACCGCATCGTTAAAATCAGTATTATAACTCCAGTTACGCCTCGGTGCCGTATATTGCGGATCTCCGTATATCCAGCCACCGGTAGCAATAGAGCTTTCCCACAATGCTACAAAAGAACCCTTGATATTCAAATAGATATTACTCCAATTTTCATGCAGGCGCGGATAGTTCTCTAATCCACCATTATAATTGCCCGGAGCGGTTTCGTCAATACCAGCGATAAAGGCGCTGTTTATGGTTGTCTCTGCGGCAGGGCGTGAAGTAACGCCAAAATGGTCCCTGTCATCATCCCAGTTATTAGAAAGCAAATTCAGCGAATCTCCAATTATGCTGGCCGGTTTTTCATTGATGATATTATAATCACCCCGTACATAAACAGGGTCGCAAGATACGACCGTCAGTCCGCCATCCCGCTCTATACGGCTTGCGTTGCTCAAGCGAATACCCGGCTGATAACTCGCACCTGCGTCATCTCTGGTCGCATAGAGTAGTCCGTTTGCAGGCAGGTTGTTGGGAAAAAGATTACCCCCTGCATCCACTTCGCCGTAAATATTGGCGAGTTTTCCTAAATCTATCTCTGTCATCCTGATGTCTTGGCCTTCCCGGTTATTATAAAAAGTAGTGCTTGTGTCAACCGCGCCAAAGGGATAATCAGTACCCTCTGTCAAAACAACCCCCTCCTTGATAAGCGTCCCGTTTATAATGTATAAATCTGCATTGGAGGCATAATAGCCTCCGGGTTGTATTGAGGCGACTGACGGAACGGCAAGCGTA
This sequence comes from Candidatus Omnitrophota bacterium, assembly GCA_042570305.1. Classification (GTDB taxonomy): domain Bacteria; phylum Omnitrophota; class Gorgyraeia; order Gygaellales; family JAHJCI01; genus JASFIK01. Next base: position 7,965 of record JBHPGP010000020.1, on the reverse strand, counting down.
GTTACTCCGTGTGCACAGCTTTGCACTGTCCACTGCCAGCGCAAAATAGCATCGGCTACCCAGGTTGTAATATCGCAATCCAGGTTATCCATATCCGCATAGGTTGGCGGGGCTGAACCGTATACTAGAATTGATACGTCTCCGCCGAGTTCGCTTGCGTCATCCTTTCTCTGGTTATAGATATTCCCCGCAGAATGCAGATATTCCGAGTCAATGGTAAGGGTATTGTGCGAATCCAGATAGATATCCTGGTTGGAATGTATCCTGCCGGTTAAAGTCATATCCGGACCGGGCAGCATTTCCAGGTCAGCATCATAGAATACGGCGTGCTGAAACGTAGGAATCAGCCTGCGTGAAAAAATCTGGTGCAGGGTTATGGCAATAGTATTATTCTGTGGGTGGGCTACTGTGGAGACGGCTTCATAATTACGCACCAGGATATTAGTTTCCCCCTCTAAAAGCAAGCGGTCAGAGGATTCCAGGCTGGTAATTGTGGTATCCACTGATACGGAGCCGAAGGTATCAAAGACAGTGCTCATAGAATAGCTTCCTATATTCGGGCTGATCTGATAATCGCCTATAGCGGTGATAAAGGAGAATATCGCATTTTCTGTTGCTCCCTCCGCAAGGTAAAATACCTCATTAGCCAACTGGTTACGCAAAGCCTCATTCCTCTGATTAACGCCATTAGCCAAAAAAATACCGGATATTATAATAAAGGTGGATATTGCCATGTAGGAGGCAATTAATGCCTGCGCCTTTTCCCTTGTCTTTAATTTTTGATGAAAAAACAGCATTTTTGATATCCCTCTGTCAATTTCTCAGCGCCACGATTGAAGATAACCTGATTGTAATGTCTCTCTGCTTTTCCGTGGTCTCCTTTAAACTCAGGTTGATCCTCACCGCGTCCAGCGATAGCGCGGGGTCTATGCCCATATCGAGAAAACGCAGATCAGCAACATCGCGCGCAAAAATCGTCCAACCGCTATTATCCAGGCGCCTGATTTGGCTCTCATCAGGAATAAACTGATAGCGTATCTGATTATCCGTGTCCCATTCTATTTCTCCGTTTGCATCCGTAACCAGGCCATCTCCATCCAGGTCTTGCGGGAGGTAAAAGGCTATTTCACTGTTATTAGGCATAGGGGGTACGGACAAATTCGGTGACGGATTTTGCACGGATGTCCTGGTTGCATTCCTTAGTTCGGAAACCATAAGGTTTAAGGCTATCCTCGCCTTTGCCTGAAGCTCTGCATGAGTCTTGGCGGTTCCCCAGATATCCAGACCTGAATAAAACATGCCGTAGATTAATGCCAGCATCGCAATAAAAATAGCGAATGCCACCAATACCTCGGCCAGCGTAAAACCCTTACTATTTTTTTGTCTTATTGAAACGCACATTTTAAAAATTACCTCGCTTTAAAAGTAGATAACGAAGCTGAATACGTACGACCCAATTTGTCTTGCCAACTTAAGCTGACCGCTACCTCCAATGGCTCGACATTCTGGTCTGCGTAATTAACAATGATATGCTCATTAATCAGCTCATATCCGCCTACAATAGACTGATATTTTTTACTTGCCGGACCGTCAACTACAGAATCAGGAAATAACGCCAGCATATCGGAAAATGGCGTAACGCGTATCTCTTCCATCATATCTCTTAAATCAGAAATTGCTATTGTACGGGCCCTTGATACCTCAATAAGATGTAATGTTGCTGCCATGCTGCTCAATAAAGCTGCCAAGACCAAAGTAAAGATAAGTACGGATATCAGGATTTCAATCAGCGTAAACCCAGTTAAGCTTCTCTTTGGTCTCCCCCGCTGGAAGCTTAGGTCTGGTGGGGTAAACACTTTTTTAACTAATATTCTCATCTTACGGCGTCCTATACGGTTATGTTGATTTCTCCACATAGATTTTACCATAAAAAGCCATTTCAACAAGCATAATTAAAAAAATAAAACCCCGCGCCTTAAATTAAGGCGCGGGGCAAAACAAACTTCTCCAAGCAAGTAACTAATCCTAACAGCCTGCGCTGGTCAAAACTCCACCGGTGGTGATAGTGAAGTTTCGCGTACCTGTTGTACCGCAGGTAACTACTGTAGCCGTACAGCTATATCCTGCAATTCCCATGACGCCGCAAGCAAACGTGTATCCCTGCCTGGGAGCGGCTGTATAATCCTCATTAATATACGGAGGAACAGCTCCGGTCAAGGCTGCGATATTCGCAGGGTAATTCCCGTCGTTTGCTGACGCAAAGCTCTCGGCAGCAGTAGAAATTGTCCTTAGTGTTGTCTGGGCATTGGTCTCATTAGCATTAACCCTTGCCCTCAACAGGTTGGGTATGGCAATAGCTGCTAACAACGCGATAATTGCCACTACAATCATAATCTCGACTAATGTGAAACCCTTTCTCATTCTATTAAGCCTCCTTTCTAAAGGCTGGATTAAGACTTGATTAAGCTCGCGCTAGATGAAGCCTTGAAACTCAATTTCTGCCGGCCTCCGGCACATCTCAAGCCTTGCCTTTTCTTTTTTCAAGCTAATTTTTTTATAACACCTCCTTTCTTTATTGTCAATAGTTTTTTATTCTTTTTGCGCGAAAAAAACCTATTCCCCATTTGGAGAATAGGCCTAAAAAAGCTAAATAATAAAATATGATGATTACGTTTTCCTGGCAACTGGCTGCTCCCGGATTTCCACGGAGCCCTTTAGCTTTGCGCCCCATTCTTGCAAATGGTTTGCCCTTTTCAGAAAGAACTTTTCTAATTAAAGTATAACACGGCGTTAAGGATTTTTCAAGTGCCGGCTGGTTTTTTTAATTGCCTCTTAGCCGATTAACTGAGTTATCTGAAAGATCGGCAGGAATAGAGCAATTACAATGCCGCCGATGATAATGCCCAGGACTGCGATCACCAAAGGCTCGATCATGCTGGTAAGTCCTGCTACGGCCGCATCCACCTGTTCATCGTAAAAATCGGCTATCTTGGTAAGCATTGTTTCTAATTTTCCGGTCTGCTCTCCTACTCCGATCATTGCCGTAACCATCGGAGGAAATACCCCGCTTCTGGCCAGGGGCTGCGCAATTGGTTCGCCTTCGCGTACGGAACGCAAGGCATTATTTACTGCTTCTTCAACTACCCTGTTGCCGGAGGTTTTTGCCACGATGCTTAAGGCATCCAGAATAGAAACTCCGCTCTTAACCAGAGTCGAAAGGGTACGCGAGAATTTGGCTACAGCTACCTTGCGAAAAAGAATGCCCATAATGGGCAGCCTGAGGCTGATTTTATCAAATTGATAACCGCCTTTTTCGCTGCTGATATAGCGCTTAATGAGATACCCCAGGATAATAAAACCAATTACTACAAAAATAAACATTCTCTTTAATATATTGCTGATCATAATCAGCACAAGCGTTGGTAAAGGCAGGCTCCCGCCCAACATATCAAAGATGCCTTTAAATGTGGGCACAACCTTAAGCAGTAAAACCGCGGTAATTACAATTGCCATAATGATTACTACTGCCGGATACACCAGGCTGGAACGAACCTTACGGGTCAATGCTGCGGTTTTTTCAAAGTAAGTAGCCATCCGCTCCAATACGTCGTCAAGCATCCCGGAAGTCTCTCCTGCGCGTACCATATTCACAAAGAATGTAGAAAAAACCTTGGGGTGCCGCGTAAGGCTCTCGCAAAAACTCAAGCCGGATTCTACGTCATGCCGTACCTGAAGAATTACGTCTTTGAGCCTCGGATTTTCTACCTGTTCAAGCAATATCCGCAGGGCCCCGACTAAGGTTATGCCAGAATCAATCAAGGTAGCTAACTGGCGGGAAAAGACAACCAGATCATCCAGTTTGATTTTGCCGCCCCGCTTACGCCGCGCAGCCGCTTGCTTTTTAACCGGCCCCACGGAAACCACCACCAGGTTATCTTTATGCAACAACTGCACAACCTCGCCCTCATTGGCAGCCTCGATTATGCCGGTTACAGTCTTTGCAGTTTTATCCTTGGCTGTGTATTGAAAATTAGGCATATCTTTCCTCGCTTTGCTTAGGGTTATGAGTTATCATTCTTCCGTAGTGATTCGCAGCGCCTCATCTAAAGTAGTTAAACCTGTTTTAACTTTCAATAAAGCGTCTTCGCGCAGGCTCTTCATGCCTTGTTTCTTTATGGCGTATTGTCTGATTTCTTCCAGTGAGCCCTTTTTGATGATCAACTGGCGGACCTGGTCATCAATCATCAATACCTCTAATATGGCAACCCTTCCAAAATATCCGGTATGATTACAATAATCGCAGCCCTTTGTCTGATAGAATTGAATCTTTTCCTTAAACCCCAAATCCTTTAAAACCTCCTGCGAAGGCTCATAAACCTGCCGACACTTCTGGCAGACCTTACGACAAAGCCTCTGGGCGCAAGCCATAATCATGCTGGAGGCAATCAAAAACGGCTCAACCCCCATATCAATCAGCCGTGTAACACTGGAAACCGCATCATTGGTATGCAGTGTAGAAAGGATCATCTGTCCGGTCAGCGCAGCTTTTATGGCAATATCCGCTGTTTCCGAATCCCGAATCTCCCCTACCATGATTATGTCCGGGCTCTGCCTGAGAACAGAGCGAAGCCCTGAAGCAAAATCAAGGCCGATTTCGTGGCGCGCCTGGACTTGCGTAATCCCCTCGATCTCGTATTCGACTGGATCTTCGATAGTAATAATGTTCCTCTCCGCGGTATTCAATTGATTGACAATAGAATAGAGTGTAGTTGATTTACCGCTACCCGTCGGCCCCGTAACCAGTATCATGCCGAAGGGATGGGCAATCGCCTCTTTGAACAAACGCAAGGGCTGCTCGGAAAAACCAAGTTTATCAAGGCCTATAGACAAATTAGACTTATCCAGCGCACGCAAAACGAACTTCTGGCCAAAGGTAGTGGGCAGCGCGGAAACACGGAAATCTACTTCCTTATTCTCCAGACGCACCTTAAACCTGCCGTCCTGCGGCAGGCGGCTTTCGGTAATGTTCATATTAGAAATGATCTTCAGGCGTGCCAGAATGGCATTCTGATTTTTACGCGGCAATCTCAACACGTCATATAAATCTCCGTCGATACGATAACGCACACGCAGGCAGTCCTTTTCCGGCTCTACGTGAATATCAGAAGACCTGCGCCTTAAAGCCTGAATTAACATCAAATCAACCAGCTTGACAATCGGAGGAGTCTGACTCTCCCGTACTACATCGGTCAACTCTAATTCTTCGACAGCGCCTGTTGCGACCGAATCCTCTTCTGCCTTCAGCGGATCTGCAGAAATCTCGCTTAAGATCTGCTGCAAATCGGCTGAATCCTTGCGGTATTGATTGTCTATCGCCGTCTTAATTTCCTCTTCAGGGCTTAAAACTATATCTATATCGCATCCGGTGAGAGTCTTTAGGTCATCCAGGACGAATATATTCAGCGGGTCGCTCATCGCTACAGTCAGGGTATTTCCGATTTGCGACAGCGGGATGATCCCGTATTGACGGCAGAACTTCTCGGGCACCAGCGCAATAACCTTCTGGTCAAATTTGTATTTATTCAGGCGCAGGCTGGGCAGATAGAGATGCTCTGAGAGAATGGAAAGCAGCTCCTTTTCAGAGATCACCTTTTCCTTAAGCAATAATTTCCGCAGAGGCAGATGCTTTTTCTTTTGCAGCTGGATCAATTTATCCAATTTATCTTCAGAAATAGATTTTGATTTAACCAGTATCTCTATCAGTTTATCTTTCAGGTTTAGCATGGCTTGAAAATTATGCGGCAGTTACACGCAATACCTCTTCCACGGAGGTCATGCCCTCCGCGGCAAGAGTAACGGCATTATCCCTTAAGGTCTTCATGCCTTCGCTGCACGCCGTTTGTTTGATCTCCTGTTCTTCGGCTCCGGATAAAATCAATTCTTTTATCTTGGGAGAAAGAAACAACACTTCGGCAATGCCCATCCTTCCGGCATAGCCGGTATTAAAACAATGCTTGCAGCCCTTGGGCCGGTAAAATGCAGGCTGCTGGGCTGAAGGAATTCCCAGGCCCTGCGACATCTCCCGTGTAAGCTTATATTCTTCTTTGCATTTAGCGCAGAGCTGGCGGACCAGCCTCTGGGCAACCACGCAGATCAGCGAGGAGGTAATTAAATACGGCTCCACGCCCATATTTATCAGGCGCACGACTGCTCCGCTTGAGGTCGTGGTATGCAGGGTGGAAAGCACCAGATGCCCGGTGAGCGCGCTTTTTATTGCAATATCCACGGTTTCAAAATCGCGTATTTCTCCGATCATAATGATATTAGGGTCCTGCCTTAAAATTGAGCGCAGCGAAGAGGCAAAGGTAAGCCCGATTTCCGGCTTTATGCTTACCTGATTTATTCCTTCCAGCTGAAACTCTACCGGGTCCTCAACCGTAACGATATTTTTCTGCGGGGAGTCGATAAACTTTAGAACCGCATAAAGAGTGGTGGTCTTTCCGGAACCGGTAGGGCCGCAGACCAGTATCATCCCGTGGGGAAACGCGGATGCCTTCTTAAACTTTGCTACGGCGTCCTGGTCAAAACCTAATTTCTCGATATCCAACGTGGCAGTGGACTTATCCAGGATTCTTATTGCCACCTTTTCGCCCTGGCTGGAGGGCAATATGGAAACGCGGAAATCAATTTCGCGGTGCCATACCCTTGCCTTAAACCGGCCGTCCTGCGGCAGGCGATGCTCTGCAATATCCAATTCAGATAAAACCTTTACGCGCGAAACCAACAGAGGATGCATTGCCTTTGGCGGAGACTCCTCCTCGCGCAATATTCCATCGATACGAAAACGAATCCTCAAGCTGTCGGGGAGTGGCTCAATTAAGATATCGGATGCCTTGGCTTTAATTGCCTTTTCCAAAATCATATTCGTAATCCGGATCGCCGGACCCTGCCTACCGGCAAGCCCCAATTCCTGGTCAGAGGGCTGCATCTTCTTGTCTTCTTTAATCAATTCGATCTTGGATTCGCTTATCTCCTCCAGGATATCGTCGATTATCCCGCTGGTTGCATCCGGATAAAACTGGTCGATTGCCTGCAAAATCTGCTCGGAGGTAGAGATAATCACGTTTATCTTAAAACCCGTTAAATTACGCAGAACATCCATGGCAAAAATATTCAAGGGGTCTGCCATAGCTATGGTCAGGGTATCGCCAATCTGGGAAATGGGGATAATCTGGTGGTGTCGGCAGATTTTTGGGGGGATGATATTCAAAACTGCGGGGTCGATCTTAATCCTTTTTAAGTCGATCAGGGGCAGTCCCAATCCCTGACTCAGGGCAAAAACAAGGTCATTCTGCTTAATAAATCCTAAATCTACGACTATATTACTTAACCTGCCACCCCTTTTTTTCTGAATCTCCAGCGCCTGGCTTAACTGTGCGGGGGTGATCAGTTTATTCTTGATTAATATTTCTGTTAAGCGCTCTTTCAGAGAAGGCATTTCCCGCTTTCACTTAATTCCCTATTCCCTTTTATCTGTTTTTTGATAGTATTTCTCGATAGCGCGCTTGACGTCGGAACCGGTACTTACAAAAATCTGCACATTGATGCCGACCAATGCCTCTACTTCCTCGATTGCCTCGCTATTGAGCGGATTGGAGATAGCGATACTCAGGTTGCTGCCGAATTTATCGATGGGTACCAATAGATATTGCCTGGCGATATCTTCGGGGACTATTTGGATAATCTCCGGGGCTATTTCATAGCTCTCTAGAGGCAGGTAGGGAAACCCGTACTGACTGGTCAATGCCATGGCAATGTCAGACTCCTGGACATAGCCCAGAGCCACCAGAACCTCTCCCAGCAACCCCCCCTTCTCTTGCTGAATCGCAAGTGCCTTGCTAAGCTGCCCTTCATCTATCAGACCCCTTGAATATTTTTGCCATGGATGTTCTGCGTAATTTAACG
>JBHPGP010000019.1:0-23612 GCA_042570305.1 Candidatus Omnitrophota bacterium | reverse complement strand
CGCATAAAGCATTTTGTCGAAAAGCCCAAGACAGACAAGGCAATCAATGGTTGAGAGAAGCGAATTCAAGGGAAGGCCGCTTTTGGTGTTAAAGAGGGATGAAAACGATAAGTACCCTTTTTCTTTCGGGGTGAGCAAGGCAAAGCTGATTTTAGAACACATTGAGGATATAGAGAGCTTTGTCCAGGAAAGCAAGGAGTGGAAGCCTAAATATTAGAAAGCCAGGAAAGAGGTTATGCAATGAAAGATGTTTTAAGCGTACTTTTAGGAGGGGGCAGGGGAGAAAGGCTTTATCCCCTGACTAAACTCCGCGCCAAGCCGGCAGTGCCATTGGCAGGAAAATACCGCCTGGTAGACGTTCCGGTAAGCAATTGCCTTAATTCCGGATTTCAGAAGATAGTGATTCTCACGCAGTTTAATTCAGAGTCATTGAACAAGCATATCTTCCGGGCGTATAAGCTGGATTCCCTCTCTGGCGGTTTCGTGGATATAATGGCTGCCTCTCAATCCATTGAAGAGGCTGACTGGTTCAAGGGTACGGCTGACGCGGTAAGGAAGTGCTTCAAACACTTTAACAACCCGCGCATAAAATACATATTAGTCCTCTCCGGAGACCAGCTTTATAAGATGAACTTTGCCGATTTACTGGAGTTCCATATAAGTAAGAATTCAGAGATAACCGTTGCCTGCAACCTGGTAGAGAAGAAATTTACTTCAGAGTTTGGGATTATGGGGATAGATAAGGATAAACGCATAAAGCATTTTGTCGAAAAGCCCAAGACAGACAAGGCAATCAAGGGTTTTGCCGTAGAGGCTGACGGCAAGAGTAAGTTTATCGTCTCTATGGGGATTTATGTTTTTAATAAGGATGTGCTCGCTGACCTGTTAACCAACAAAGATAAGCTGGATTTTGGCAGGGAAATTATCCCGGATGCCCTGCCCAGCAAAAAAACATACGCTTATATGTATAGCGGTTACTGGAGGGATATCGGTTCGATAAAGGCGTTTTATGAAGAAAATCTTGCCTTTACCAATACCAATCCTCCGCTTGATTTGTTTGACGAAAACTGGCAGTTTTTTACCCGGCCGCGCTATCTTCCGCTTTCCAGGATTCGAAGCAGCTTTATAGAGAATTCCAATATCGCGGAGGGCTCGATTATCGAGAAGGCAAAGATTGCGCATTCTATCGTGGGCTTAAGGGCTAAAATCTGCTCCGGTTCGGTGATCGAAGACTCTATCCTGATGGGCAGCGATTATTACGAGAATGCGGATAATAACCCTAGAAGGGAGAAGATAAGGCTGGGGATAGGCAGTGACTGCCATATCAGGAAAACCATAGTTGACAAGAACGTGCGCATTGGCGATGGCGTAAAGATAATCAATAAAAATCATTTAAAAGAATTCGAAAACGATTATTGCGTAATCAAGGACGGGATTATTATCATCCCCAAGAATACCGTTATACCTCCGGGCACGGTTATATAAGGGGCTGGTAAAATAAGGCCTTTTAAGGCGGAATAGGATTGAGGAGGACAGGCGAGATGAAGATTGTTTTAGGGATGCTAATCGGAGGGGTGCTGGGCTTTGCTATCGGTTATCTTGGCAAGTGCTCTTCCGGAGTATGCCTCTTAACCAGAAACCCGGTTATAACCGCGGCAGTAGGGGCATTACTGGGATTAATGGTTGTTTTGGGTAAGTAAGGAGGATTTTGGGATGAAGAGAATTTTCATTTTCATCATTGGGGTATTGTTTTGTGCTAATTATGCATTTGCCGCTGACGACAGTGATTTTCAATACTGGAATACCGCCAATGTTTCCTGGAAGCTGGACGAGGATTGGAAGATGGGATTCGAAGAGGAATTACGATTCGTCGATAATGGGGGCAACCTTTCTTATACACATTCGGATTTGGGGCTGACTTATTCGGGATTGGCAGAGTGGCTGGATTTGGGGCTGAATTACAGGCAGATATTCGAGAAGAAGAGCGGTGAATGGAAAGAGGAAAACCAGCCGCACATAAATGCCACGCTAAAATGGAAATTTGCGGATTTTTCCTTCAGCAACCGCACGAGGTTCGCATACAGGAACAAAGAGGATGCGGATAATTTCTGGGTATACAGAAACAAATTCACGATTAAATCGCCCTGGAAGCTTACCAAGTTTGCGATTCAGCCCTTTATAGCAGATGAGGTATTTTATGATTTTGATGCAAAGACCCTGAACCGCAACAGGCTCTATGCGGGATTTTCCCTGAAATTGCTTGATAATCTGAAAGGAGAACTCTTTTATCTCTGGCAGAGCAGCGAAGCCAGCCATAAGTGGAGCGACACCAATGTGCTGGGGACTAAATTTTCAATCTCTTTTTAATCAGCTGTTTTGGCCCTCTGCAGATAGAGATTGCAGGGGCCCTTCGACTTCGCTTTAGGATAATTCAGCAGCAGAAAAATCCCGGTCTTGTAGAGACGGGTTTTTTTGCGGCTTGAATTTAGTTTTTATTTGGGCGGGGACAGGTAAAAGGAGTAATCAATGGCAATGATAAAATGCCCGGAATGCGGTGCCAGTATCAGCGAAAAGGCAATGGCCTGCCCTAATTGCGGGGTTCCCATAAACCTGACTCCGATTACCTCGCATATCTGGCGGGGGTTTGAATGGAGGAGTAAAAAAGAGATATACGGATGGCCATTGGTGCACATTGCCTTCGGGCGCAATAAAAAAACAGGGAAATTATTAGTGGCAAAGGGCATTATCGCAATCGGGCAATTCGCCGTGGGCCTAATTACCATAGCGCAGTTCGGCATAGGATTGTTGTTTGGTTTTGGCCAGTTTACGGGAGGGATAATTGCAATTGGCCAGTTTGCCTTAGGGATATATTTTGGGCTGGGGCAATTTACTACAGGCAGTATTGCTATCGGACAGCTTGCCTTTGGAGACTATGTGCGCGCGCAGTTAGGTTTTGGCAGGTATGTCTGGTCGCAGAAGATAAAAGACCCGCAGGCAATAGAGTATTTTCATAATTTATGGGATTTTATCAAGAACCTCCTGGGAAGCAGGGGAGGCGGCAGGATATTTTAATATGCTAAAAGGTAAAGCTTATGATGTTATCGTAGTAGGTGCCGGGCATGCCGGCTGCGAGGCGGCTTTAGCCAGTGCGCGCATGGGTTGTCAAACCTTACTGGTTACGCTGCGCATGGATACCATCGGCCTGATGTCCTGCAACCCGGCGATCGGCGGGGTCGGCAAGGGCCAGCTGGTCAAGGAGATTGATGCCCTTGGCGGAGAGATGGCTAAGTCTGCCGATGCTTGCGCAATCCAGTTTCGCCTGCTGAATGCCTCTAAGGGGGCGGCCGTTCAGTCAAGCCGTGCCCAGATAGACCGCAGGCTATATCAGAGGCATATGCAGGAAATTGTCACAACCCAGGCGCATTTACAGGTTCAAGAAACAGAGGCAACAGGTTTGATTATGGAAGGCAATCGGGCTGTGGGTATAACAACCCCCCATGAAAATGTTTATGCAAAATGCGTGGTGATTGCAACCGGAACATTCTTAAACGGAGTAATCCATATCGGCCTGGAGGAATATCAGGCAGGCAGGAGGAATGAACCGGCAAGTGTCACTTTGTCGCAGAGACTCCGAGAGAGCGGGATAGAACTCAAGAGGCTTAAAACCTGCACTACTCCCCGCCTGGATGGCAGTAGCATTGATTTTTCTCAAATGAAGTTACAACCAGGCGATTCAGAGATTAAACCATTTTCCTTTCTGACAAAAAAGATTTCCCTGCCGCAGCTGCCCTGCTATCTTACCTATACTAATCAAAGAAGCCACGAGATTATCCGGGCTGCTTTAGAGGATAAGCAATTATTGCATATCGTCAGCCAGGGGGTTAACCCGCGATATTGCCCATCGATTGAAGAAAAGGTAACCCGCTTCCCCGAAAAGGAAAAGCACCAGCTGTTTATTGAGCCGGAGGGCCTCAATGTCGATGAGTATTATGCCAACGGTTTATTTACTTTTCTGCCTCTGAAGGTCCAGCAGGAAATTTTAACTACCATCCCCGGCTTAGAGAAGGCACGCATAACCAGGCCCGGTTATGGGATCGAATATGATTTTGCACCTCCCACGCAGCTTTTTCCTTCACTGGAGACGAAGGGCATCAGGAATCTATTTTTAGCAGGGCAGATTAATGGCACCACCGGATACGAGGAGGCAGCAGCGCAGGGATTGATTGCCGGCATAAATGCTGCCTTAAGCGTCAAGGGTAAGCCGGCTTTAATCCTGGACAGGAGCACAAGCTATATCGGCGTCTTAATCGATGATTTAGTAACCAAAGGAACCGAGGAACCATATCGCATGTTTACCTCGCGCGTAGAATATCGCCTGCTGATACGCGAGGATAATGCTGATTTACGCCTGAACAAGATTGGTTTTGAAACAGGATTAGTGAGCAAAGGGGATTACGAAAAGACCAAGAAGAAACAGGAGGAGATCAATCATAGCATAAAATACCTTAAAGAAAACAGGGTGCCTGATAACGGTAAGAAAATTACACTCTATCAGCTGCTCAAGCGCCCGCAGGTGAGGATTAGGGATTTAAGCGATAAGTTGCCTTTTAGAACCTCAGTTAGCGCGCTGAATGTATTAGAGGCCGAAGTAAAATACGCCGGATTTATCCAGAGGCAGATTGCCGAGGTGCGCGGTTTCAGGAATCTGGAGAAAATCAGGATACCGATGAATTTTGACTACAGCCAGGTTTCCAGCCTTTCGCGGGAGATCAGAGAAAAGCTCTTGCGCTTTCAGCCGATTAATCTAGGCCAGGCAAGCAGGATATCAGGGGTAACTCCGGTGGCGGTCACGATTTTAATGGTTTATTTGAAGAAAATGCATAAGCAAAATAAGGACGGAGCCTGTAAATCCTCTTGACAAAATTTCTTTTTTTAGTATCTTAATCATAAAGACAAAGGCGTCTTTTGTGGTATAATACTGCAAGGGACGCCTTTTTGTTTTGGACATATTTGTTACGAATAAGAATCAAAGGAGAAGGAAGATGAACAAAAGAATAGACGATTTTATGGCTAAGGTAATCCAGAAAAACCCCGGAGAAACTGAGTTTCACCAGGCAGTGCGGGAAGTGTCGGAATCAGTAATGCCCTTCATTGAGGAGAATCCCAAATATCAGGAGGCCAAAATCCTGGAAAGAATAGTTGAGCCTGAGAGGGTAATCATGTTCCGGGTTCCCTGGCTTGATGATAAAGGAGAAATTCAGGTAAACAGGGGATACCGCGTCCAGATGAACAGCGCTATCGGGCCTTATAAAGGTGGCTTGCGTTTTCATCCTACTGTAAATTTGGGGATCTTGAAATTTTTAGCATTTGAGCAGGTATTCAAGAATGCCTTAACTACCTTGCCCATGGGCGGAGGAAAGGGGGGTTCTGATTTTGACCCTAAGGGAAAGTCAGATAATGAGGTGATGAGATTCTGCCAGAGTTTCATGATGGAGCTACAGAGGCATATCGGCTCTAATACAGATGTGCCTGCCGGAGATATTGGCGTAGGAGCGCGTGAAATCGGGTATATGTTCGGACAGTATAAAAGGCTGCGTAAAGAGTTCGTCGGTGTTTTGACTGGTAAGGGGCTTACCTGGGGCGGAAGCTTAATCCGGCCAGAGGCTACAGGATACGGTTGTGTATATTTTGTCCAAGAGATGTTAAAAACCAGGGGAGAATCTCTAAAGGGGAAGGTCTGCGCAGTATCCGGCTCTGGTAATGTTGCTCAATATACTACAGAAAAACTTATTGAGCTGGGGGCAAAGGTAGTGACCTTATCCGATTCCAATGGTTTTATTTACGATGAGGGCGGTATTGACGGAAAGGAATTGCGCTGTGTCCTGGAGCTTAAGAATGTGCGCAGGGGGCGCATCAAAGAGTGCGCAAAGGAGTTCAATTGTAAATATTTTGAAAAACAACCGCCTTGGGGAGTGAAATGCGACATTGCCTTTCCCAGCGCTACCCAGAATGAAATAAATAAGGAGGCTGCCGAGGCCTTAGTGAAAAATGGCTGTATGGCAGTGGGTGAGGGAGCAAATATGCCCACTACGCCAGAAGGGGTTAAGGTGTTTCAGAAGGCAAAGGTCTTATTCGGACCGGGTAAGGCAGCCAACGCCGGCGGGGTTGCTACTTCCGGACTGGAAATGGTACAAAACAGCATGAGGCTATCCTGGTCTCGCGAAGAGGTGGATAAAAAACTGCATGATATTATGATGGCAATCCATGGGCAATGCGTTAAATACGGCAAGCAGGGAAATTATATTGATTATGTCAAGGGAGCAAATTTAGGCGGATTTGTGAAAGTCGCTGATGCGATGATTGAGCAGGGGTTGGTCTAATTTCTTGGAAAAAAATAAATAGCCCTTGACAAATTAGGATTATGTGTTAAACTTAATTGGATAAGGGCACAGTGTATGTGCTAAAACAAAGACGTTCTTGAAAAAGAACGTTTTTTTATTTATAGGACGATGGCGTTCTTTTGCCAAAGATCAGGCGAAAGAGCGCCTTTTTGTTTTGTAGGAGAAAAATAATGTTTGAAGAAACACAATATGCCAGTCAGATAGGTATTGATACGCTGTGGACCCTTTTAGCAGCCTTTTTGGTATTTTTTATGCAGGCCGGATTTGGCATGGTTGAGGCTGGGTTTATCCGAGCCAAAAATACCTGTAATATTCTTACGAAGAATTTTCTCGATTTTTGCATGGCTTCTTTGGGTTTTTTTATTTTTGGCTATGCGATTATGTTCGCTAAGGGAAATAACTTTCTGGGCCTAGGGGGGTGGTTTTTGGTAAATGCAGAATCAGGAGCAGGTGTACCCTTATACGCATTCTGGTTATTCCAAGCAGCATTTTGTGGCGCAGCAGCAACTATTGTTGCAGGGGGAATGGCAGAGAGAATGAAATTTCCTGCTTACCTGGTATACTCTTTTATTATCTCGGCATTTATTTATCCTATAGTTGGCCATTGGATTTGGGGAGGGGGTTGGCTGGCAAATTTAAATTTTACAGACTTTGCTGGTTCAACGGTAGTTCATACCGTAGGTGGATTTGCAGCTTTGATCGGCACAATTATCTTAAAACCCAGAATCGGTAAATATAATACCGATGGCTCAGCAAACGCGATTGCCGGGCATAATATTCCTTTAGCATCTTTGGGTGTGTTTATTTTGTGGTTTGGTTGGTTTGGATTTAATTCCGGCTCTACCTTAGGCGTTGGAGATGGTTCTTTGATTGCCCGGATAGCGATAAATACTAATCTTGCTGCTGCCACCGGAGGCATCTTAGCCATGATTATGGTATGGAAAATGTTTGGAAAGCCGGATCTTTCTATGGCAATGAACGGGGCTTTGGCGGGATTGGTTGCGATTACTGCACCGTGTGCCTTTGTTGAGCCTTGGACAGCAATTTTAATTGGAGCGATTGCCGGTATTATTGCAGTCTTAGGAGTTTTATTATTGGATAAGTTAAACATTGATGATCCGGTAGGCGCAGTTTCCGTTCATGGATTTAATGGCATATGGGGGACAATTGCTATTGGTTTATTTGGCAAACAAGCTTTAGGGCTGGCGAATAACGGCCTATTTTATGGCGGTGGTTTAGTCCAGCTGGGGATACAGTCATTGGGGTCTTTAGCAGTTGTTTCATTCGTTTTAATTACTATGGGAATCTTATTTAAAGTAATTGACATAACAATTGGATTAAGAGTGTCTCGTGAAGAAGAATTAAGGGGTTTAGATATCGGAGAACACGGAATGGAATCCTATTCCGGGTTTGAGATATTTACAACCCAATAGGGGGTGAGGTATGAAGTTAATAATTGCCATGATTCAACCTCATAAATTACCAGATGTAAAAAAAGCACTATACCAAGCAGAGGTATTTAAGATGACGGTAAGCAATGCCTTGGGTTGCGGTCAGCAGAAGGGCTATACAGAGACGTATAGAGGCGTAATCAACGAAGTAAATCTGCTTAAAAAAATAAGACTTGAGATAGCGGTCAACGAGGACTTTGTTGAGCCGACCATCGAGGCAATTATAAAGGGTGCACGCAGTGGCAACATTGGAGATGGTAAGATTTTGGTATTAGACTTGCCAGAATGTATAAGGATTAGGACAGGCCAACGCGGCGGGAACGCCATAGGTTAAATAATGATAAAAGGAGACAGAAAATGGCTAAAAGAACAAAGGAAGATGTTTTAAAGATAGTAAAAGACCAGGATGTGAAGTTTATCCGATTGTGGTTTACAGATATCTTAGGGCAGGTGAAGAGTTTTGCGATTACTGATGCCGAGTTAGAGAATGCGTTAGACAACGGCATGGGCTTTGATGGCTCTTCAATTACGGGTTATCAGGATATTGAAGAATCAGATATGATTGCTATGCCAGATCCAGATACATTTACTTTGCTTCCCTGGAGGCCTAGCGAGAAGGCTGTTGCCAGGATGATTTGCGATGTGCTAAATCCGGATAAAAACCCTTATGAAGGCGATCCGCGCTATGTATTGAAGAGGGCGTTAGAGCGCGCAAAGAAGATGGGATTTGACCATTATTATTTAGGACCCGAGCTTGAATATTTTTATTTCAAGAATGATGAGTCTACGCAAATTCTGGATAAAGGCGGTTACTTTGATTTAACTACCCTTGATGTTGCCAGTGATTTAAGAAGAGAAACAGTCCTTGCGCTTGAGAGGATGGGGATTAGGATTGAATATTCCCATCATGAAGTTGCCCCTTCACAGCACGAAGTAGATATGCACTATAAAGATGCCTTAGAGATGGCTGATAGCGTGATTACTTATAGAGTTGTGGTTAAAGAAATCGCTAATAAACTGGGCGTATATGCTACCTTTATGCCCAAGCCCATCTTTGGACAAAACGGTTCAGGCATGCATACTCATCAATCGCTATTCAAAGGCGATAAGAATGCTTTCTTTGATGCTAAGTCTAAGGATTATCTTTCAGCCGAGGCGTACTGTTTTATAGCAGGGCTCCTAACGCACGCTAAAGAGATTTGTTCAATCTTTGCGCAAACAACCAATTCTTATAAACGCTTAGTCCTTGGTTATGAAGCACCAGTGTATATTGCCTGGAGTCGTAGAAACAGGAGCGCTCTAATAAGAGTACCATATTATCATCCGGGGCAAGAGAAGGCAACCCGTTGCGAATTTAGAGCGTGTGACCCTGCATGTAACCCTTATTTAACCTTTGCTGCTATGCTGCAGGCAGGCCTGGAGGGCATAGAGAAAAAATACAAAGCACCAGAGCCTATGGACCAGAATTTATATCATCTTTCAGATGCCCAGAAGAAGGAAAAAGGTATTCAGACTCTGCCTGATAGTTTAGGACAGGCGATTTTGATCACCGAAGGCAGTAACCTGGTAAAGAAAACATTGGGAGAGCATATATTCCCTAGGTTCATAGAACTTAAAAAGAAAGAATGGGATGATTACCGAATTCAGGTTCCGCAATACGAACTTGATAAGTATCTTTCTATTTTGTAAAAAAAGCAGACAATTTCAATAGCATATGGAATATCTAACTTTATCCAGGAATCCGGGACCTTACCATAGTGCTGTAGAGGCAACAGAGAAGTCTTTGATTGAAGAAACCTTAGAGAGGACTTTTGGTAATCAACTTAGAGCTGCCAGGTTATTAGGCATCAATCGCAATACTATCAGGAATAAGATAAGGAAATTAGGTATTCAGGTTAAGAGGCGGAAACGGTGATTTCTAAATAATTTTTTTAGGGGTGAATGATTAATGTTTAGGCATTTTCCTGAAAAACAAGGCCTTTATGATCCGCAGTTTGAGCATGATAGCTGTGGCGTAGGATTTGTCTGCAATATAAATGGCAAGAAGTCATATGATATTGTCAGAAAAGGTATTGAGGTACTCCAGCGTTTGAGTCATCGTGGTGCTGTTGGGGCTGATACTCATACAGGGGATGGCGCAGGTATACTGATTCAGACGCCGCATAGGTTTTTACTGAAGGTATGCAGCCAAGTCGGAATATCGTTGCCTGAACCAGGGTTTTATGGAACCGGATTGATATTTTTTCCTACAGATGATAAAGCTAAGATGTTTTGTATGGATGTATTTGAAAAGATTATTTCTGAAGAGGGTCAGGAGTTTTTAGGCTGGCGTGACATTCCGGTAAATAGTTCAGTAATAGGCCAAGGCGCAAGAGATACTATGCCGTTTATATCTGAAGTATTTATTGGGAGAAATAAGAATCTGGAGAGTCAGATTGCCTTTGAACGCAAACTTTATATTATTCGTAAACTCATTGAGAATGCCATCAGGGCTTCTTCCATAGAGCAAAAGACCTACTTTTATATCACAAACCTGTCATCCAGGACATTGAGTTATAAAGGGCTTTTAATGCCCTCTCAATTAAGAGATTTTTTCCCTGATCTGGATGATGAGTCTATAGAGAGCTCTCTCTGTCTGGTTCATTCACGATATAGCACTAATACCTTCCCTACCTGGGATTTGGCACAGCCGTTTCGTTTCTTAGCCCATAACGGCGAGATAAATACCTTACGCGGCAACATAAATTGGGTAAGCGCAAGAGAGCGCCTGCTGGCAAGCGGGGTATTCGGTACGGATATAGAGAGGTTAAAGCCGATTATCTTCGAAGGGGGCAGTGATTCAGCCGCCATTGATAACATATTTGAACTTTTAGTGTTAGCAGGCAGGTCTCTTGAGCATGCTATGATGATGCTCATTCCTGCGGCTTGGGAGCACAATAGTTATATGGACAAGGTGCTTAAGGATTTTTACAAATATCATGCCTGTTTTATGGAGCCCTGGGATGGCCCGGCTGCGATTGCCTTTACAGATGGACAGAATATCGGAGCGGTGCTTGACAGAAACGGTCTTCGGCCGGCACGTTATATTATAACCAAGGACGATTTTGTAGTAATGGCATCTGAGGTTGGCGTTCTTGATATAGAGCCAGAAGATATTAAGACTTGCGGAAGGCTTGAGCCGGGCAAAATCTTTTTT
Organism: Candidatus Omnitrophota bacterium; assembly: GCA_042570305.1. Taxonomy (GTDB): domain Bacteria; phylum Omnitrophota; class Gorgyraeia; order Gygaellales; family JAHJCI01; genus JASFIK01. Next base: position 12,564 of record JBHPGP010000019.1, on the reverse strand, counting down.
ATCAATACCGAATCAGGTTGCATAGTGCATGATTCTCAGATAAAGAAACTTGTATCCAGGAGCTGTCCTTATGGGGAATGGATTGAGAAAAATATGGTTGATCTCGATAAGCTTGTCAGTAGTGGTGCTAATAATCAAAGGTCTGAAGATATAATGTTTAACCTTAAGGCTTTTGGTTACACACGAGAAGATATTAAGATGATTATAAAGCCTATGGCCCAAGATGGTAAAGAACCCGTGGGCTCTATGGGTAATGATACCCCTCATGCCTTTTTGTCAAAAAATTCCCAGATTCTCTATAACTATTTCAAACAGCTGTTTGCACAGGTGACCAACCCAGCCATAGATTCTATAAGGGAAAGGCTGGTGATGAGCCTGGAGAGCTTTATAGGTCCCGAGAAGAATATATTAGAGGAGACACCGCAGCATAGCCATAAACTCAGGGTAAGAAATCCTATATTGCCAAATGAGGAACTCCAGAAAATACGCGATATCAGTGTAAACGGATTTAAGACAAAGACAATATACACCTTCTTTGATGCAGGAAGCGGCAGGGAGGGTTTTCTGCGTGCATTAGAGAGGATTTGCTTTGAAGCAGAATATGCCATTGAGAAGGGGTACTCTTTTATAATATTGAGTGACCGCGGGACGGATAGAGATAATATTGCCCTTCCAGCGCTTCTGACCACAAGCGCCGTCCATCATTATCTTGTCAGAAAAAACATACGTTCACAGGTTGGATTAATAGTTGAGAGCGCAGAGCCCAGAGAAGTACACCACCTTGCCTTACTTTTCGGTTATGGCGCAGATTGCGTCAATCCGTATCTTGCTTATGAGGCAATAAGATATCTTATAGAAGAAAAAGAGATTCGCTTAGAGCTTAAAAGTGCACTGAAGAATTATAATAAGGCATTAACAGACGGCATATTAAAGATACTATCCAAAATGGGCATATCCACCCTAAGGAGTTATCGTGGCGCGCAGATATTCGAAGCACTGGGTTTAGATAATCAGCTTATAGAAAGATGTTTTACCGGTACTATATCGCGCATTGGAGGAGTCAGTCTTGAGGGGATAGCAGATGAGACTATAAACAGACACAGGCAGGCTTATCCTGAAAGGGGAGTAGGCAGGACATATTTGACCAGTGGCGGTGTCTATCAATGGAAAAGGGATGGAGAATTCCATCTTTGGAATCCTGAAAGCATAGCTGCTTTACAGGATGCCGCACGCAATAATAACCATGATAGATACAGAGAATTTGCGCAGATGACTAATGATCAGTCAAGCAATCCCGCTACCTTAAGGAGTCTGCTTGAGTTTAAAAAGAGTACGCCGATTCCTATTGATAAGGTTGAGCCGGTTGGGAATATTATGAAACGCTTTGTCACAGGGGCAATGAGTTTTGGTTCAATAAGCAGGGCTGCGCATGAGACGATTGCTATTGCGATGAACAGGATTGGCGGTAAATCCAATACCGGAGAAGGCGGCGAAGACCCCAATAGATTTATCGCTCTGCCAAACGGTGATTCAAGGAGGAGCGCCATAAAGCAGGTTGCTTCCGGAAGATTTGGGGTTACCATAAACTATCTTGTTAATGCAGATGAGATACAGATAAAGATTGCACAGGGAGCAAAGCCAGGGGAGGGAGGCCAACTGCCAGGGCACAAGGTAAGCGAGGTTATCGCACGCACAAGATATACAACCCCCGGTGTTACTTTGATTTCACCACCGCCACACCATGACATATATTCTATCGAGGACCTTGCACAACTAATATTCGATTTAAAAAATGCCAATCCTGCTGCGCGTATAAGTGTAAAGCTTGTATCAGAGATAGGCGTAGGAACCGTTGCAGCAGGTGTTGCAAAGGGGCATGCAGATATGATTCTCATTTCCGGCGGAGATGGAGGAACAGGCGCATCCCCCAAGAGTTCAATCAGATACGCCGGGCTTCCCTGGGAATTGGGTCTTTCTGAAACGCACCAGACACTTATGCTTAATAATCTACGTTCAAGGGTTCGCATACAAACTGACGGACAGATGCGTACAGGCCGCGATGTTGCGATTGCAGCTTTGTTAGGGGCTGAGGAGTATGGCTTTTGCACAGCCGTCCTTGTTACAATCGGTTGCCTGATGTTGAGACACTGTCATCTCAACAACTGTTCCGTTGGCGTGGCTACGCAGGACGATATTTTACAGAAGAGGTTTACAGGCAGGCCGGAGTATATAGTAAATTATTTCCATTTTGTAGCACAAGAGCTTCGCGTGATAATGGCAAGGTTAGGTATCAGAAGCATAGACGAGATGATCGGAAGGACAGACCTGCTTTCTATAAACAAGGATATTATTCCAGCAAAAGCAAAGGGAATAGATTATTCCAGGATTCTCTATAAACCAGACTTGCCTCGGGGCGTTGGGCGATACTGTAATTCTAAGCAAGAGAGTGGGCTAGATTCTGTTCTCGATAAAAAGCTTATAGATATGTGCAAGCAGGCACTCGATAAGAACGAACCAGTAAGAATTTCACTCGAGATTAATAATACTAACAGAGCCACAGGTGTAATGTTAAGCGGCCAGGTATGCAGAAGGTGCGGCGATAGCGTACTCTTAGAAGATACTATTACCTGCAAGTTTAGAGGCATTGCCGGGCAGAGCTTCGGTGCGTTTCTGGCAAAAGGCGTTACATTCGAACTGGAAGGTATGGCTAATGATTACGTAGGAAAGGGGGTTTCCGGAGGAAAGATTATAATATATCCAGACAAACGAGCAGATTATCAACCCGACAGGAATATAATTATAGGTAATACCACTTTCTATGGGGCGATATCGGGTGAGGCCTATATTTATGGTGTTGCCGGAGAGAGATTCTGCATTAGGAATTCAGGGTTATATGCAGTTGTAGAGGGCGTGGGCGATCACGGTTGTGAGTATATGACAGGCGGAAGGGTAATCGTTCTGGGAAGGACAGGGAGAAATTTTGCTGCCGGCATGTCAGGCGGAATAGCTTATGTTTATGATGAAGATAAATCATTCAGGAATAGGTGTAATACCGACATGGTTGAATTGGAAGAGGTGATAGAGGAGGATAGAGACACAATATATCATTTACTGCATAATCATTTCAGATATACAGGCAGCCAGAAGGCGAAAAGGGTTATCGATAATCTGCAGGATGAGTTAAAGAAGTTCGTCAGGGTTATGCCGATTGAATATAAGCGTATCTTAGAAGGGATAAAGATAGAGGAAAAGCTGGATTTAGTGGAGGCGTCTGATGGGTGATATCAGGGGTTTTCTAAAATTAGCCCGGCAAGACACAAAATACAGAGAGGTTTGCGAGCGTATTCAGGATTTTAAGGAAGTCTTTAAATTGCGTCCGGATAAGCAAACAGAGGAACAGGCTTCACGCTGCATGGACTGCGGGACGCCGTTTTGTCATTGGGGTTGCCCAATAGGAAACTATATTCCCGAATGGAATGATTTTGTTTTTCATGGCAACTGGAAGGAGGCGCTTGCATTATTAGAGGCGACAAACAACCTGGCTGAGATAACCGCAAGGGTATGCCCGGCATTATGCGAATATTCTTGTGTATTGGGGTTAAATGATGATGCGGTGACCATTCGCGAAAATGAGTTGGCAGTTATAGAATTTGGTTTTGAAAACGGGTTGATTAAGCCGAATCCCGTAAACAAAAGGACGGGGAAAAGAATTGCGATTATCGGCTCAGGACCGGCAGGCTTATCCTGTGCAGCGCAGTTGAATAGAGCCGGACATAGCGTGATTGTTTTTGAACGCGATAAGAAACCGGGTGGTATGTTGCGTTACGGGATACCAGATTTTAAACTCAAGAAAGAGCTTATAGACAGGCGGATTAATATATGGGAAAAGGAGGGGATAGTTTTTAAAACAGGCGTAGATGTAGGAATAGATTATCCAGCTAAAAAACTCTTGGATGAATTTGATGCGGTTTGCTTAGCAGGTGGCGCTCGCGCCCCACGAGATATTAAGATTGAAGGCAGGCAATTAAGAGGTATATACTTTGCAATGGATTATTTGGTGCAATCAAACAGGCGCGCAGCTGGTGAGGAAATTCCAAAAGATGCATTAATCGATGCTAAAGGCAAGAAGGTTGTAGTGATAGGCGCAGGAGACACTGGGGCCGATTGCATAGGCACGGCGCATAGGCAGGGAGCAAAATCCATTGTACAGATTGAACTCTTTCCCCAGCCTCCTAAATGCCGCAATGAGCAGTGTCCCTGGCCAGGGTATCCACTTCTCTTAAAAACCTCAAGTTCTCATGAGGAAGGAGGCGAGCGCCTTTGGGCGGTGATGACAAAACGCTTTTTAGGAGAAAAGGGCAATCTCAAGAAGCTTTATTGTGTGAGGGTAGAGTCTATTAAGGTAGAAGGTCAAGCCTGTCCGGTTATGAAAGAAATTGCGGGAAGTGATTTTGAAATCGAAGCTGATTTAGTTATTCTTGCTATAGGGTTTTTGCATCCTGAACATTCAGGCTTGCTCGCTGACCTTAATCTTGAATTTGACAAATGCGGCAATGTAAAGACAGACCAAGATTATATGACCTCAGTTAAAAAAATATTTTCAGCAGGTGATATGAGACGCGGCCAGTCATTAGTGGTCTGGGCTATTTCAGAAGGTCGAGGCTGCGCTTATGCTATTGATAGATACCTTATGGGCGAAAGCGATTTACCGCTTATCTAAAGGATTATTAAAATGATCAGCACAGGGATAAAGGGTTTGGATGGCGTAATTACAGGCTTAAGGTCAGGCGATAATGTAGTCTGGCAGATAGATGATATCAAGGATTATATTGACCTGGTTGAGCCTTTTGTACTACAGGCAGTGAGGGAGAATAAGAAGGTTATATATATGAGGTTTGCTGCGCACAGGGAGTTACTCAAGCCCTCAAAAACGATAAAACGATACGAGCTTAATGCCTATGCCGGGTTTGAATCTTTTACTACAAAGGTAAATAACATTATCACACAGGAAGGCGAAGGCGCATATTATGTATTTGATTGCCTATCAGAACTTCTCTTGGCATGGGCCACTGATCTTATGATCGGAGACTTTTTTATGGTTACCTGCCCCTATCTTTATGAACTTAAGACGATTACTTATTTTTCAATATTGCGCAATAACCATTCTTTTAAATCCATAGCCCGCATACGCGAAATAACACAGTTACTGATGGATGTATACAATTTTGAAGGCAGTTGTTATATACACCCTCTGAAGGTATGGAATCGTTATTCGCCGACTATGTTTCTCCCTCACCAAAAGAATAATAATCAGTGTATTCCGATCACTGATAGCGTTAATGCCGTAAAGGTACTCTCGTATATCCGTGAAAAAGGCGCAGAGAGCGTAAAGAGGAATCTTGATTACTGGGACCGCTTATTCATTGAGGCAGAAGAGTTGACCAAGAACGGCGCCTCAAAAAAGAAGACAAAAGATACGGTAAAGAAGCTTTGCAGCATCATGGTTACTAAGAATAAGCAGATTTTGTCCTTGGTAGTAGACAATCTTTTGCTTGAAGAGCTCATAGATATAAAATCCAGATTGATCGGCACAGGTTTTATTGGCGGAAAAAGCGTAGGTATGCTTTTAGCCAGAAAGATCCTGGCGAACAATAAATCGCTTGATTGGCAGAGGCTCTCTGAGCCGCATGATTCATTTTATATAGGCTCGGATATATTCTATTCATATATAGTACAAAACCAGTGGTGGAAACTACGCATGCAGCAAAAGACGCAGGAGGGTTATTTTAAGATTGCCAAGATTTTAAAAGAAAAAATACTTTATGGGGTATTTTCTGAGGAGATTATGGAACACTTTCAGCAGATTATCGAATATTTTGGCTCATCGCCTATTATCGTACGCTCAAGCTCGCTTTTGGAGGATGGATTTGGAAACGCATTTGCCGGAAAATATGAAAGCATATTTTTAGCCAATCAAGGTAGCCCTGAGCAGAGATATATTCAGTTCACCGAAGCGGTAAAGAGAATTTATGCAAGTACTATGGGAGAGGATGCTCTTGTATATAGGAAGCAGAGGGGTTTAGACAAATTAGATGAACAGATGGCGCTTTTGGTTCAGCGGGTTTCCGGAGCCCATCACAAAGATTATTTCTTCCCTGATTTGGCAGGGGTTGGCGTATCACATAATATATATGTGTGGAATCCCGATATGGACCCAAAGGCAGGGTTGCTTAGGCTGGTATTCGGGCTTGGCACAAGGGCAGTCAACCGCGTTGAAGGCGATTATCCAAGAATGGTAGCACTTGATCAACCTTTACGAAGGCCGTATGCAGAAAAAGATGATTTAAGGAAATTTTCACAGCATGAAGTAGACATCATCAATACAAAAGAGAATATTGTCAAGACCATTGCTTTTGGAAAGCTGATAGAGGAAAAATCATATCTAGATATTGGTCGCATAGCAGTAAAGGATTACGAAGCTTCACGCATAATCAGCAGGGATGGTACAGAAGACAGGGAGTACTGGATATTGACGCTTGATAAACTATTTGCCGATAATAGTTTGTCAGATTCCTTTAAGAAGATACTAGAAGCACTTGAGGCGAGTTACCGTTATCCTATTGAGATAGAATTTACTGTAAACTTCACAGAGGACAATACATTCAAAATCAATCTATTGCAATGCAGGCCGCTACAGACAGGCGGATTAGGCAGAAGGGTTCAGATACCAAGTCAAATAAACAGAGAAGATATTCTTTTTCAATCAGAGGGATATTTTCTGGGTGGTAATGTTTCACAGCAGATTAAGAGGATTATATATGTTGATCCAGAAGAATATAGTAAACTTATCTTATCTGATAAGTATGAAATTTCCCGTATAGTAGGAAGGTTAAATAGGAACATAAAGAATAGTAAGGAATTACCCGTCCTGCTAATCGGTCCGGGACGCTGGGGTACGACGACGCCTTCTTTGGGCGTACCGGTTAATTTTGCGGAGATAAACAATGTAGTGGCTCTTGCGGAAGTTGCCTTTTCAGCGGGTAATCTTATGCCGGAATTGTCATTCGGGACGCACTTTTTCCAAGATTTGGTGGAGACGAATATATTCTATGTCGCGTTGTTTCCTGAAAAGAAAGAGACTATATTTAATAATCGGTGGCTCAGGCTGTTAGAAAATTTGTTTGCAGAAATTATACCTGAATCCGCTAAGTATAAAGATATTATTGGCGTATATGATGTAGGCAATAGAGATTTAAGAATGATGTCTGATGTAGTTTCGCAGAAGGTAATCTGTTTTTGCAGGTAGGAAGAAAATATTTAGAGGCAGCCAAGATTTCCGGGTTTGTCTATATTATGGATGCGTATAGGGAGGAGGCGGATAAGGTTCTGGGATAAAGCCTGCGCGTCTCTTTCAAGAGAAAAAGCCCCTGAGCAATCAGGGGCTTTTTATTTAAGCCGCAATTTTGTTTCAGTAGTTGAAATTCAGGTATTTTACCTCGAGCACGAATTTTTTTTGCCGCCTGCTTCGGTTTGCTCCTCACTCTCGTGCAACAGGCACAAAACACTCGCTCTTCGTTCGGTGTAATTCCTCGCAGACTTCTGCCAAAAAGTTTCTAATTATGCTCTTCGGCAAAATCCCTGAAATTTTTCACTCAGCATCAAACTTGCTTGCGGCTTGAATTTTTACCATCTTTGGAGTAGAATAGGAAGCGTTATGCGAAGCAAAATACCGGTAATTATTGTTCTGCTGCTGTGCGCTTTTATTTCAAAATCGGACGCCGACACCATATACCTTAAGAACGGCCGCAATATGCAGGGGTTAATCACAAGGGAAGACGATAAAAGAGTAGAGTTGGATATCGGAATCGGCAAGGTTACCTTCAGCAGGGAGAATATAGAAAGCATCCAGAGATCCGGGCAGGATGAGGCTGTTGCCATGCGCCAGGAATGGCAAAGGCAAAGGGAATTGCAGGAGGAGAAAAAAAGATTGGAGGAAGAGCGGGCAGCGCAGCAGGCGATGCAGGCGGAGTTGGACAAATTCGCGCAAGAAACAGATGAGCAATCAGGTGAGGCTGAGGCTGTTGAGCCGGTTGAGGGCATTGACTTCGTCAGTACCAATAATGACGCTAATCGCACGCTGGAGTTCTACTATTACATACCTGCGCAAGTCATGGAAGATAAAAGCCAGACCTATCCATTGTTGGTCTGTATGCCGGGCTTGTCCGGAAACGGCGAGAGCTTTGTTACTACGGTTTTTAAAGAGTTTGCCGAAAAGGAAGGATTTGTGATTCTTGCCCCGTCTTTTAAGTATGACCAGACACGCCAGGGTTCTCAGACGGGTTATCAATTTCCTGATGTATGGTCAGGGGATGCATTGATTAACATAGTCGAGAAATTAAAAGAGCAGCAGGAGATTTTTTTATCCAAATACTATCTGTTTGGTTTTTCCGCGGGTGCGCAATTTGTCCTGCGGTTTGCTTTCTGGCGGCCGGAATTATGCGCTGCTTGCGCTGCGCATGCCAGCGGCGCAACTGTTATACCGTTTAGAAAAGTAGATGTTAAGTTTTTTGTAAGCGTAGGCAGTGAAGATACTTCAAGTATTGAAAAAACAGAAAACTTTTACAATCTTGCCAAGACAGTAGGCGTTGACGCTATCTACAGGCAGTACCCAGGCGGGCACAGCTTATCCAACCAGCAAATTCAGGATAGCCTGTACTTTTTCAAAAGATTAAGGGCGATTAACAGGTAGGCCATTCAGGAGGCAGGCAGAAAAGAATTTGACTTGTCAGGGGAATATGGTATACTTATTTGGTAATTCGCGGTAGAATTACCGAGTAAAACAAAGGCGTTTTTTGATGCCGGATTTTCGGTAAAAAAAAACGCCTTTTTTATTTTAGCCAGATGAAAAAAGCCATCTTAGCCTTAGAGGACGGGAGAGTATTTATTGGTAGCTCCTTTGGCGCCAGAGGCCAGAGCGAGGGAGAGGTGGTTTTTAATACCAGCATGGCCGGTTACCAGGAGGTGCTTACCGATCCTTCTTATAAGGGCCAGATTGTTGCCATGACCTATCCCCTTATCGGAAACTACGGCATAAACACACAGGATGTTGAATCAGATAAACCGCATGTATCGGGTTTCGTAGTCAAGGAATGCAGCCGCATTGCCAGTAATTGGCGCTCGCAGCAGAGTTTAGACAGCTACCTTAAGGATAATAATATAATCGGGATAGAGGGCATAGATACGCGCGCGCTTACGCGACATATCAGATTACAGGGTGCGATGAAAGCCGTGATTTCCACCGAAGATTTCAATCAGGATAGCCTGGCGGCAAAGGCCGCTGCTTCAGAGGGGTTGATTGGAAGAGATCTGGTCAAAGAGGTAACCTCTAAGAAGATACGATCCTGGAATAAAAATGGCAGACATACAGTTGTAGTGATTGATTGCGGAGTTAAATTTAATATCTTAAGAGAATTGGCAAAGATTGGCTGTAGGGTGGTTGTGGTCCCGGCCAAGACCGGAGCCGAACAGATTCTCAGGCTTAAGCCGCACGGCATATTGATTTCCAACGGCCCAGGCGACCCCGCAGGTGTTCCTTACGTCGTCGATACGTTAAAAAATTTAATCGGTAGATTGCCGATTTTCGGCATTTGTTTGGGGCAGCAGATGCTGGGTTTGGCTTTAGGCGGGAAAACCTATAAGCTGAAATTCGGCCATCATGGGGCGAATCATCCGGTTAAGGATTTAAAAACAGGCAAAATAGCCATAACCGTACAGAACCACGGCTTCTGCGTAGATATAGATTCCCTGCCAAAGAAGGACATTGAAATCACGCATATTAATCTTAACGATAATACGCTGGAGGGCATCAGGCACAAGAAATTTCCCATATTTTCCGTGCAGTTCCATCCCGAGGCTTCCCCTGGACCCAATGACGCAAAGTATCTGTTTGGCGAGTTCAGGGAAGCAATGAAAAAAAATGCCAAAGCGCAGAGACATTAAAAAAATCTTAGTCATCGGTTCCGGGCCGATTGTAATCGGGCAGGCCTGCGAATTCGACTATTCGGGAACGCAAGCCTGCAAGGTCTTAAAGTCCGAGGGCTTTAAGGTTGTTCTCTTAAACAGTAATCCGGCTACAATCATGACTGACCCTGCTACGGCAGCAAGGACTTACGTTGAGCCGATTACCACCCAGGTACTGGCAAAGATAGTGGAGAAGGAAAAGCCCGATGCGGTATTGCCGACATTAGGCGGCCAGACTGCCCTGAATGTTACTGTATCGGCAGCTGAAGCCGGCATCTTTAAAAAATATAAGGTTGAGGTAATCGGAGCCGATATCAAGGCGATTAAAAAAGCTGAGGACAGGCAGCTTTTTAAGCAGGCAATGCAGAAAATCGGGATAGACTTGCCCAGCAGCGGCAAGGCCTATAATTTAAAGCAGGCTTTTGTAGTGGCAGAGAAAATAGGCTTTCCGCTGATTATCCGGCCAAGCTTTACGCTGGGCGGAACCGGTGGCGGTATTGCCTATAACCGCGAGGAATTCAAGCAGGTTGCCAAGAGGGGCCTGGATGCCAGCATGATCAGCGAGATTCTCATCGAGGAGTCGGTTATCGGCTGGAAGGAATTTGAATTGGAAGTGATGAGGGATTCCAAGGATAACGTAGTGATTATCTGCTCTATAGAGAATTTTGACCCGATGGGGGTGCATACCGGAGACAGCATTACTGTTGCCCCGGCGCAGACCCTCACAGACAGGGAATACCAGAAGATGCGCGATGCGGCAATTGCCTGCATCAGAGAGATAGGGGTTGCCACAGGCGGTTCCAACATACAATTTGCAGTTCATCCCGAGAATGGTAGAATGGTGATTATAGAGATGAATCCCAGGGTGTCAAGGAGTTCTGCCCTTGCATCCAAGGCAACCGGTTTTCCCATTGCCAAGATTGCCGCAAAACTGGCAGTGGGCTATACATTAGATGAGATTCCCAATGATATAACCCGGGAAACCCCTGCCTGTTTTGAGCCGACCATTGATTATTGCGTGGTTAAGATTCCCCGTTTTACCTTTGAGAAATTCCCGGAAACTGAGCCTACGCTGACCATTTCCATGAAATCCGTAGGCGAGGTAATGGCTATCGGAAGAACATTCAAAGAGGCATTGCAAAAGGGGCTGCGCTCTTTAGGGGTAGGGATGTCGGGATTAGAAGATTTGAAGTCCGAGGTTTCAGAGGGGAAGCTGTTTAAGCAATTAAGCACGCCGAATCCCGAGAGGATATTCTTTATCAAGCACGCATTGCAAAAGGGAATGACGATTGAGGAGATTTATGAGTTAAGCAGGATTGACCGCTGGTTCCTGCATAATCTACAGGAGATTGTCGGGCTGGAGGCAGAGATCAAGTCTTTTCAGGGCAAGCCCCTGTCCAGTATTCCTGCAGGGATTTTACGCAGGAGCAAGGAGTATGGCTTTTCCGACAGGCAGTTATCAGGCTTTCTAGCAGTCAAAGAGGAAGCAATTTATAAACTGCGTAAACAAAAGGGCATCCTGCCTGTATTTAAACTGGTTGATACTTGTGGAGCAGAATTCGAAGCATTTACTCCTTATTACTACTCTACCTATGAGACAGAAAACGAAGCTAGGGTCTAATCAAAAAATGGACTGGGTCGCCATATTGGATTTTGGCTCGCAATACACCCACCTGATTGCGCGCCGGGCCAGGGAGTGCGGGGTGTATTCAGAAATCGTCCGTCACGATATCAGTGCCCCTGACCTTCTCAGGCGCAGGCCCTGCGCAATTATCCTATCAGGCGGGCCAGCCAGCGTTATAAAGAGCAAAAGCCCGGCTTGCAACAGGGATATCTTTAACCTGGGAATTCCGGTGCTCGGCATTTGTTATGGAGCACAGCTGATGGCCAAATGCTTAGGCGGTGAGGTTACTCAATCCAGGGCCAGGGAATACGGCAAGGCAGCGCTTAAGCTCAACTTGCCCAGCGCTCTATTTAAGGGGCTGTTGAAAAAGGAGACTGTCTGGATGAGCCACGGAGATAAGGTTACAAAATTGCCCGAAGGCTTCAGGATAATCGGCTCAACCGATAATGCGCACATAGCGGCTATGGAGAACAGGCTGAGGAATTTCTACGGAGTGCAATTTCATCCGGAGGTTGTGCATACCCCAAAAGGCAAGAGGATATTAAGGAACTTCCTGATTAGTATTGCGCGTGCACAGCCTTCCTGGAGCATGCGTTCCTTTGTAAGGGATTCTATCAGCGAGCTGAGGGAAGAGATAGGCAAGGAAAGGGTGCTCTGCGCTTTAAGCGGAGGCGTGGACTCTTCGGTTTTGGCAATTCTGCTGCACAAGGCAATAGGAAAGAACTTAATCTGCATATTCATTGACAATGGCCTGCTGCGTAAAGACGAAGCCAGAATGGTGAGGAAGCGGTTTGCCGGCAGGTACCGCATTAATTTGAAAATGGTAGACGCAAGGCAGGTTTTTCTTTCAGCCTTAGCAGGGATTCGTGACCCTGAAAGGAAACGCAGGATAATCGGCAGGGTATTCATCGAGGTATTCC
>JBHPGP010000018.1:0-23847 GCA_042570305.1 Candidatus Omnitrophota bacterium | reverse complement strand
CCCCTTGGAACCGGCTCCGGCAAGAGCCTTATCAAGCAGAATATCCGTATTCCCTCCGATCCGGGGGCTGCCGTTTATTCCCAATACGTACATTTCGTTAGTAATTTTCGCAAAGCAGCTCGTAATAAGACTGCGGGTGCGCACAGGCCGGGCATTTATCCGGAGCCTCTTTCCCCTCATGCACGTATCCGCAATTACGGCACTTCCATTTAACAACGGCCTCTCTTTTAAAGACAATGCCCTTTTTCAGGTTATCCAGCAGTTTCCTGTACCTTTTTTCATGCTGCTCTTCCACCTCTGCTATCTCTTTAAACTGGACAGCCACCTCTTCAAACCCCTCTTTTCTGGCAGTCTCTTCTGCTTCCTTGTAAAGCTTGGTCCACTCCATGTTTTCTCCGGATGCGGCTTCTTTTAAATTAGCTGAGGTATCTCCTATGATTCCTGCCGGATAACTGGCAGTAATTTCCACTTCCCCGCCTTCCAAAAGCTTAAAAAACCTCTTGGCATGCTCTTTCTCATTATCTGCGGTTTCCAGGAAGATCGCCGCTATCTGCTCCAGCCCTGCCTTTTTAGCCGCGGAAGCAAAATAGGTATAGCGGTTCCTGGCTTGCGATTCTCCGGCAAAAGAAGCCAGAAGATTCTTTTCTGTCTGTGTCCCCTTTATGGATTTACCCATTTCATACCTCCTCTTTGTTATTAGACCGCCTGCCTACTTCAAAGGCTGCGGGCTAAGGTTAATCACTTCACTGACCTCCATTACAATCATATATTCCGGCTTGGGCAAGAGAGCCTCCGGATGCTGGGAATGTCCCTTTTCGCCCTGTACATTCTTAATCAGCCGGCGCGTAATTCTGCTGGTAAGCCTGTCTTGCCAGGCAGTTATAATCTCTGGCTCAAGCTTACTGCTTGCTACCAGTTCTGCCTTGCCCTTCAGGCAGTAGCCGGTAAACCTATGCTCATCTACTCTGGTAATGCTTAGATACGGATTTGTCTTCAGGTTTTCGTATGTTTTACCCTGGTACAGGTCGAGCAAATAAATTAAGCCCTTGCTATTTATATCTATTATCCCCTTACAGGAATTGTGCGGCATGCCCTTTTTGTCTATGGTAGAAACAATCGCAAAGCCCTGGTCCAGGAAAAAGTTTACTACTTCGCCTGAAAGCCGTTTCATATTTTCTCAAACATATCCTTGCCTACCCCGCACTCCGGGCAAACCCAGCTATCCGGTAAATCCTCAAACGCCGTGCCCGGCTTTATGCCTCCGGCAGGGTCTCCGGACTGGGGGTCATAAATATACTGACAAACCGTACATCGGTATTTTGACATATCTTCTTCTCCTTTTATTATTTAAACTTTATCCTTATCTTTTCTTTTTTTTCTTTGTCTTTTTCTTCGCCTTCCTTCTCCTAGAGCATGAACCGCAACCCATTACCCTCACCCCCCTTCGCTTTTTATACTCGCGGCAAAATTCCTGCCGAATTCATAACATTTCTCCAACTCACTGCCGTGCGGAATGTATTTAATTGAAAGCGGGGGCTGCGCAATATTTATTCCGCCTGCCACAAGCGCGTCCTCAATTTCCTTTGTTGCCTCCCCTGACCAGCCATATGAACCGAATGTTGCGGCAATCCTGTTTTTTGGCTTAAGCCCTTTGAGGAATTGTAAAAATCCGGCAATCGCAGATAACATACCGTTATCATGAGTCGATGAACCGACAATATATCCCCTGCTGTCAAGCATCTCTTTGATTATCTCTGTGCGGTCTGACAGGTTAATGTCGAATAATCTCACCCCCACACCTGCATCGCTTATTCCTTCTGCTATCCTGCTTGCCATCCTGGCCGTTGCCCCCCACATTGTCTCATAAACCACCACTGCCTTGGGCTTTGTCTCATTCCTTGCCCAGGATAAATAAGCCTTAACTATTTTCAATGGCTCAGCGCGCCAGATAATCCCGTGGCTGGGGGCAATCATTTTTATTGCAAGACCGGATTTCTGCAGCTCTTCAATCTTTTTCAGAACCAGGGTGCTTAACGGCCAAAGGATATTGCCGTAGTACTTTGCCGCCTCATCCATAACCACCGAACCGTCAACCTCGTCGTCAAACCTCTGGCTGCTTGCGTAATGCTGGCCGAATGCGTCATTGGGAAGCAATATCGCTTCTTCCTGTACGTATGTAAACATGCTGTCAGGCCAGTGGAGCATCGGCGCCTCGATAAAACTCAATGTCTTTTTGCCCAATTTTAATTTGTCTGCGGTTTTTACGACCTGAAAGTCCCAATCGGCGTAATAATGCCTGAATAATCCCTCCTTACACTTGGCAGTGCCAAAGAGCTTTGCGCGGGGTGTGAGTTTTAATATTTCCGGCAATGCCCCGGAATGGTCTGTCTCCACGTGGTTGGCAATAACATAGTCGATTTTAGACGGCTCAATAATTTCCCTGATCTTGGCAATCATCTCTGCCGCAAACGGGCCAAAGACAGCATCTACTAAGGTAACTTTATCGTCAATAATCAAATAGGCATTATAGGTAGTGCCTCTTTTAGTGGTATAGGTATGCCCGTGGAAATTTCTTACGTTCCAGTCAACAACGCCTACCCAGTAAATATTCTCAGATACTTTAACCGCAGCCATCTATCCTACCTTTCTTTTAATAGATACTTATTGAATATTTTTAACCAGCAGTCTTTTCCATAGGCTGCCCGCAACATACTAGCTCTCCGCCGCCTACCTTTGTTACGGTAACCTCATTACCGCAAACATTGCACTTGTACTTTTCGCCAACTTTCTCTACTGCCATCTCACACCTCCTTATATAAATACATTGCTATCACGGCTTAATCGCCATATCGCATATTTTTATTTGAAAAAATCCATATATACGGCTAAAATCAAGGCTGCTGCCGATAACCCGAATATAAAAAGATAATTTATTCGCTCTTTCTTGGAACTCAAACCGCAGAGGATTGCACTAATCAGTGAGTAATCTTCATTGCTCAGCTGTTTTCCGAGCGCAACCTTTTCCACCAGGTTCTGCTGCCTGATTGATTTAGCCCTGGCCTGATTTACCTTAAATTTATACACAAAAAAGAAGAAGAATCCCCCTACCCCCACATACCAGGCCAGCTTGGCATATCTCTGGTCTATATTTATTAAAACGGTTACGATTCTTATTGCCACCGTTGCTATCAACCCTACTATAAAGAAAATCCAAGAGGCAAAAGAATCCCTGCAATTGCTGTATTCACTGCAAGTTATACATTTAGTCTTGTTCATAAAATTTGAACCTCGGAAAGCTAATTGATTATTTCCTTTAACTGCCGCAGGTTACCTATGACATAATCCGGCTTTGCCTTCAGGATGTCCTCTCTCCTGCCTATCCCATAAGTCACCGCGCAGGTAAGTATGCCGGCCCTCTTTCCGGCTAACACGTCTATATCCATATCCCCGACTATTATAGCCCTTGCCTTATCAATATCAAGGCCGTGCATGAATTTATCCAGGGGGCAGGATGAGGGTTTCATGCAAGCCGCATCATCCCCCCCAATGATATCCTCGAAATAAGCGTATATACCGGCTGCCTTCAGTCCTGAAACGGCAAATTCATAATTCCTGTTGGTAATTACCACCTTTCTTTTTTCCTTGTAGTATTCTAAAACCTCTTTTACTCCCGGATACAAAACCGAATTATCGGCAGAATGCTTCCTGTAATATGCCTCGAAGGCAGTAAGCGCTTTTTTAAAAAGAGCCCCTGCCTGCTGCCCAACTGCCCGGCTAATCAAATCTTCTACGCCCATGCCTATATAGGAACTTATCTGCGTAATGCTTTTCTCCTGAAGGCCTGCCTTTTTCAAGGCAAAATTAACGGCATTGGCTATGTCCTGCCTTGAATCAATAAGGGTACCGTCCACATCGAATATAATCGTATCTACCGATTCCATGCTCTTTCTCAAGTTTACTGCATTGCCAAACTTAGTAACCTGTGAAATTCTCTTGCACAATACTCTCTTTGCTTAATTTCAGCTCCTCCAGCATTATCTGCTTCATTGCCTCGACCATTGCAGGTGGCCCGCAGATATAAAATCTTCGCTCAGCATAATCGGGGATTTGCCCCCTTATAATCCCTGCGTTTATGCGCCCCTTTTCTCCTGTCCATTGCGGCTCAGGTTGTGAAATGACATAGGCCAGCTTGAGTTTCTGGTATTCTCCGCGCATATTATCCAGGTCTTCCTTGAAAACGATATCCTGAATTGTCCTGTTCGCATAAATAAGCACCATATCCGTACCCAAATTCTTATCGATTACGAATTTTATGATGCTCCTGATAGGGGTAATCCCTATGCCTCCGGAAAGAAAGGCGATTTTCCCATATTCCCCCCCGAAGGTAAAGGCGCCAAGGGGATATTCTATCCTGATACGTTGGCCTGGCCTGGCTTCATCCAACATGCGGGAGAAATTGCTTTCGGTGATTTTCTTGGTAAATTCAATATAGCCCTTTTCGGTAGGCGAATTCGATATGGAAAGGTACCTGCGCAGTTCCTTCTGCTCCCCGAGCTTAACGTGGAGGAACTGCCCGGCCTTAAAATCCGCTCGCTCAGGAGCCTCTACGCGAAAGCTCTTTACATTAGGGGTTCTCTGTATTACCTGTAATAGTTTTCCTTCCAGCTCAGCCATCTCTTTACTAACCTTTCGGCAGGTTTTCCAACAAGCCCTCTAATAATTGTTTATGCCTGTATTCCTCCTCTATAATATTGGAAATTTCATTCTTGACTGTTTCATTGGACAGCTGTTGTATGCAAGCCTTATAGAAATTTATTGACTTCTCTTCAATGACCAGTCCGAGCTTCAGGGCCTTATCCGGCTTATCCAGGATATTCTCCAATTCACTGAGATTCTGATAAGGCTGGTAAATGCCGTAATCGATGGCGTCCAGGAGGGTATCCTCATCGGATATTACGCCCTTCTTTTCCTCCAGCGCAAAAAGAGAATCCTGAAAAATCTTAAGATGCTTTTCCTCCTCTTTAATCAGGAAGCCCAGCGCCTGCCTGATCTCGTCCTGCTTCACCTTGCCCTGTAATTTTTTATAAAAGTGTATGCCGTCTTTTTCAATCTTACAGGCGATTTTATCGGCTTCGAATTCGTTAAAATCAATGATTGTCAGGTTGCCGTTTTTCTCTTCTATGCGCATATGCCTGCCTCCTTTTTAGTAAACTAAAAACAACTAAATATTGTGCGCCACGAATTCAGCCAGGATAACAATATCCTCTGTGCAGAATATATTTTCTATGCTCTTATCAAAAAGAACGTTTGCCTCCGGTCCGAATTCATCATCGCCCTGCCAAAAGGTAATCAGGACCGGCACTCCCTCAAAGACATCCAGGGTAATGCCGTAGTCTCCCAGCTGCACTCTTTTTGCTCCAAAGCGCTCTACGGCTTCCAGGATAGCCTGCGGGTTACCGCCGTATTTTCTCATAATCGGCCCGATTACCCTTTTCTTAAAAGCCGGATAATAACCCTGGCCTGCGCTCAGTTGATTAAATCCAACCCATTCTCCGGTCGCAGCAGGTAAGCCGCCGGATCTCTGTTTGAGATAATGCAATATTAAAATCGTCAGATAATCCTTTGCCGGAGAATTACAGGAAAGGGAAAAAATGCGCTGTTTATCCAGATCAACTGAATACTCATCGGCTAAAACACGCAGCGAGACAGGCCCCTCTTTGCTGACATCTCCCAGCGCATCCCAGGATTTAGATAAAGCTGCTGTATAGCCCACGGCCTTGCCCTCTATCCTATAAACTTAATCAAAGACATAAACAAAAGGCCCAGGATGAAAGCAATAAAGGCGATGTTTGCCCTTTTAATGTCTTTCTGCTTGTGTAACTCCGGTATTAAATCGGAGGCGGCAATGTAAATGAACCCTCCGGCAGTAAACGCGATCAGAAACAAGGTAATATTTTTCGTAAAGGTGGATAGAACATACCCCACAACAGCTCCCAATACGGCAAAGAGCGCGCAGATAAAGTTAAACATCAATGCCTTGGACTTGCTGAATCCTCCGTAGACCAGGATTCCGAAATCCCCCATCTCCTGGGGTATCTCGTGAAATATAACCGCAAGTGTGGTAATTATGCCGAGTTTAAAATCAGCCACAAAACTGGCCGCAATGATTAAGCCGTCGGTAAAATTATGTACTCCGTCACCTATCAAATTCATATACGTAAAGGTGTGTACATCGCAGACGCCGCTATGGCAGTGCCTCCAGTAAAGATACCTTTCCATCAGGAAAAAAACGGTAAAGCCGGTTAAGGCATAGAAGAATACGGCTTCGCATTCGCACTGCGCTACCGCTTCCGGTAAAAGATGCAGGAAAGCGCCTCCGATCAGCCCTCCTGCCGCAAACCCTACCAGTACAACCAGAATCCTGTCAAAGGCCCCTGTCTTCATTCCAAAGGTTACTATGCCGATTAACGAAATCAGGCTCACTACTATCGTGGCCGATAGAATCCATATCAGAACCATTCGCTATGCCTCCTTATCGAATGCCGATTCACTTGCCCTCTTCGCCCTTGCCTTGCTTAAGCTGAATCCATTTGCTCTCGCCGACACATTCCCGAGCTGCCTTACACCAGTCAATGCAAGACGGCAGCCTCTCCCTGCAGGCAAGGGACTTGCATTTCGGGCAGCGCACTTTTATCTCATCGGAGAAAATCTCTATCCCGTACCCGCAATCAGGGCAATTGAGCGTCTCGCTTTTCAGGTTCCTCTTGTCCTGCCCCGGGCATTTATTCTGCATTTATTACTCCATTAAAGATGCCAATGTGATATCCTTTAATTCCAGGATAATGTATTTTTCGATACTATCCAGCCTTTGCTTAAGTTTGCAGGTCTTGATATTCGGGCAGGCTCTTTTCTTAAAAACGCATTCATTAAGCCTCAACCGGCCCTGGAATATCCTGATTAAATCGAGCAGGAATATCCTCTCCGGAGCGATTGCCAGCCTGAAGCCGCCGCCCTGGCCCTTGCATGAACTAAGCAGCTTTTTCTTATTTAACCTCTGCAGGATTTTTCTCAAGAATGCACGGGGGATTTTCAGGCATCTTACCAGCTCGGCTGCCGGGATAACCTCTTTTTTCCGGCCGGCGATAAAAGCCAAAGCCCTGACTGCATAATCCGTATCCCTGGTAATTAATTTCATTTTTCGGCTCCGAATAATGATACCATATTAGTATCATTTGTCAAGCAAAATTTAAAGGGGTTCCCTGCCGTAAGAATAACAAGGCCTGATTCTTAAAACTCAAAATCAGGCCTTGGTTTTTTTCGAAGAGATTACAGTTTAACTACGTTTGATGCTTGCTCTCCCTTGGGACCCTGGATAACGTCGAATTCTACTGCCTGGCCTTCCTGCAGGGTCTTATAACCGTCCCCCTTGATTGCAGTATGGTGTACAAACACGTCCTTGCCGTCCTCGGTAGCGATAAAACCATAACCCTTCTGATTACTAAACCATTTTACTGTTCCCTTTGCCATATCTTTACCTTCCTGCCTCCTTTCAAAACCAACCGGTTAAAAAAAGGGGTCAGAATTATTTTCTCAGAATAAAAAACTGAAGGAAAATAATTCTGACCCCTTTTTTACTCTATAACTCATTAATCACTTAATCTTACTGCCTGTCATGCCGAAACAAACTGTAATGACTGAAAATTATTATATAATAAATTCGGCGCCTCTGTCAAGAATTATTTAGGGTAACCTTTCCGGGGGATTTACCCGAATTGTTATTTCTTCTGATTATCGTGGGGTGACGGATAATCCTCTCCGTTATATCGTCAATTACGGCGTAAATACAGGGAATGATAATCAGGGTCAATCCCGTAGCAAAAACCAGGCCCCAGGTAATCGCCAAAGCCATGGGCTGCAGAAAGGGGTCTTTGCCGCCTATGCCGTAAGCCACGGTGCTGATTCCGGCTACCGTAGTTATCGTGGTCAGCATTACCGGCCTGAATCTTAATTTACCTGCCTGGATAATAGAATCTTTTCTTGAGATGCCCTGGGCACGGAGCTTGTTGATGAAATCCATCAGCACAATGGAATCATTAACCACTATTCCCGTCAGGCCGATTACTCCCAGAAGCGCGAAGAAGCTTAGCGGCTCACCATGAACAAGCAGCGCAAAGATTACGCCGATTAATCCAAAGGGTATGGTGAGCATTACTACAAAGGGCTGCACCAGAGAATTAAACTGGGTCGCCAGAATAAGAAAGATTAAAAGGAATGCCAAAAGGAATGCCGAAAGCAGGCTCTGTATGGACTTTTGAGTCTCCTCCTCTTCTCCGCCGAACTTTACCGTATATCCCGGGTTATCTGTGCTTGCTTTTTTGAATTTGTTCTTCAGCAGCCAGTTTGCTTTCGAAGAGGTCATTTTTCTATTATCTACATCTGCGCTCACTGAAACAAATCTCTTTCCGTCCAGGTGTTTTACCGAGCGCAACCCCTGGGTTTCCTCGACGGAAGCCACACTCTTCAAGGGAATGAGCTTGCCAAAGGAGTTTGCGATAACCAGGCTGTCGAAAATATCCGGATTGTTTCTCTGGTGTTCCGGAAGCCTAACCCTCACGTATATTTCCTCCTCGGCCTTAGTGGGTTTTATAGAAGTGGCGATTGTCCCCTCAAAGGCATTGCGCACCGAGAGTGCGATTTGCCCCATGCTCAGGTAAGCGCTGCTGGCAGCCCCTTCGTCAACCGCCACACGGAATTCCTTGTCTCCCAAATCATAGCTGTCCGTGATATCCAAAACCCCCCCTAATTTCCCCAGGTAATCCTTAACCTCGGAAACAATGGCATTAATCACGCCGTATTCCTCTCCCCTGACCCTTAAATATATTGGCTTACCCACCGGAGGACCTTCTCTGAACTCCCTGAAATAGAGCTTCTGGAACCCCTGTATCTCTTTTAAGGCGGGCCTGTATATATCCACAATCTCCTGGGCGGTTTTCCTTCTGCTTTGGCTGGGGGTAAGATAGACATTAACCTGGGCAAGGTTGCTGCCGCGCCTGACGTCAGGATCAAAACCCCTCTCTTCCTCAAGGATGCCGATTTGCGTCTCAAAAGCATCAACGTATTCCTTTGGCATGCCTGCGACCAAATCCTCAACCGGTTTTATCAGCGCATCCATCTTCTCAAGCGGCGTGCCGATTTCTGCCTCTGCCCTGATCATAAATTGCTCCACCCCTCTTGAGCTGAATAAAATAAAGGGCATAAAGAACTTTGCAATGAGCAGGGCTGCCGCAAACAATAAAAATATCCCCAGGCAAAGCTTATAGCGGTTTTTTAATGCCCCGGTAAGTAAGGCTACGTATTTTTCAATAACCTTTCTCAGCCATAGCGCCTTAACCTCGTGTCCGCTTGATTTGTCTTTGCTTGCGGGTATAGGCCTGGTAAAATCAGCCAGATGCGAGGGAAGAATAACAAAGGCTTCAATCAAAGAAGCTCCCAGCGCAATACAGACAACCCTGGGTATCTGTGAAATGAATTTACCGATTAAGCCGGTCATGAATATCAACGGAGAAAAGGCGGCAATCGTAGTAAGCACGGTGGCAAGAACCGGGGCCATTACCTCGCTGGTGCCTCGCACCGCAGCTTCTCTGGGCGGCATCCCCCCTTCGATATAGCGGTAAACATTCTCTGAGATAATTATGCCGTCATCCACCAACATGCCTAAGACTACTATCAAGCCGAACATGCTGATGAGGTTAATGCTCATCCCTGATAAATCCATTACCCAGAAAGTAGTGAATAATGCGATGGGGATTCCCAGCGCAGTAAAAAGGGCCGGCCTGGGATGAAGAAACAAAAACAGCGCCGCAACCACAAATATAATCGCAAAGGCTCCGTTAGAGCGCAGGACATTCAGCCTCCTTTTGATATAAAAGGATAAATCATAAAAGGTCTTTATTTTAAGCCTCTTGGGCGCGTTGCTTATAAAAAGCTCAATGCTTTTCTTGACGTCTCGAACTATCTTAATCGCGTCTCCCTTTTCCCTCTTTACCACAACCAGGGATATTGCGCGCGTTCCCTCGGTTTTATTGATTATGTTCTCCTCTTCAAAGGTATCCAGAACAGTCGCCACATCCTTAATCATCAGCCGGTTGCCCTCGGTATTAGAGCGTATAACCACGCCTTCAACCTCTTCTTTTGTATAAAACTCACCCGTGGTCTTTACGTTAAACACTGAATCCTCGGTCTCAATCTTGCCCGCTGGAAGCCCCACATTCCTCTTCCTTAAACTCTGGACAATTTCATCAAAGGAAACGTAATATTCCTTCATCTTTTCTAAATCCGCCTGAACCCAGAATTCCCTGTCCCTGAACCCCCTCCTTGTTACGGCTGCAACACCGTCGATATCTATGAGCACGTCTTCTAAATCCTCGGTATATTTTTGCAAATCCGATTCCTTGAGGCTGCCGCTCAGGGATGCGATAATCACGGGGATCTCTTTTGAGGTTATCTCTGTCACCAGCGGCTCTTCGGCATCCTCTGGTAAATCCGTTGCCCTGTCTACAGCCTTTTGAATATCATCGATTACCTTTCTTTTGTCCTTCACGTCGGGGTTTATCCTCATTACAATGGTAGAAAGGCTTTCGCTTGAAATGGAGCTCATCTCGTCAATGTTATCGACTTCTTTTAATTCTTTCTCCAAGGATGTAGTTACCAGCCTCTCTACCTCCTCTGGCGTAGCCCCCTTATAAATGGTGCTCACGTAGGCTACGTCAAAGGATACCTCCGGAAAAGCCTCCCTGCGCAAATGGAACATGGAAAATACCCCAGAGACAACCAGGAATACGGACAACAGATTAACAAACAAGGAATGCTTGACGGAAAATTGCGCTATTGGCTTCATAGGGAATCCTTCCAGTGCCTGTCCAAAAGAACGTTCTCTTTCAAGGCTAGCTCAATCAGGGCCTTTTTGTAATCCAGGAGCGCCTGCGCATAGAGAATCCTGCTTAAAAGCAAATCATCCTGATAACGGATAATCGTGTCAGTATCCGAACGCCCGTATTCGTAGTTCTTTAGTTCCGCATCCAGCTTTTCTTCCTGTAAGCTGACTACATTCTCCTGTTTCTGGGCCCTCTGCGCGGCTATTTGACAGTTTCTTACCCCGTCATTAATCTCAACCAGTATCCTGCGCTCTGTCATTTTTAAATTGAGCAGCGCCTTTGCCTTCTCTATCTTTGCCTTATTGAATTGTGATCTTGCCTGCCGGTTCTGCAGCGGGAACTTTATTTCCAGGCCCAGAAAATACTCGGGGTTATCCTCGGAGCTTATTTCCCTAGCGGCCCGGGTGAAATGGTTATTTAGTCCGTTCCTGGTGACTGAAGCCTCCAGGTTTATCTCCGGCCAAAGATTATTTTTCTGCATCACCAGTTTTATCTTCTGGGATTCTGCCTCATTCCTTGCCTTAAGAAAATCCCGGCGGTTCTGGAAGGCTGAATTTAACGATTGGGCTAAGTCTTGAGGCTCGATAAATAAACCCAGCGTCTCTTGTGGCAAAACAGCCGTGTCAGGATTATCAAGGTTTAACAAAAGCTTCAGCTTATTCATGGAAAATTCCAGTTCATTCTCTGCCAGGATTAAATCAATCTCTTTCTGCCTGAGATTAGCCTCAGAAGCGATCAGCTGCGGTTTTTCAATAATGCCCTTTTTGAATTTATCCTCGTTAATCCCGAATAACTCTTCTGCCTTAAGCAACATGCCTTTTCTAATCTCAACCTGTACCAGGCGCTGAGCAACCTCCCAATATGTTTGCTGGGCTATTGAGAGGGCCTGTTCGATCTTGTCCAAAGAGGTATACTGGGCGTTCTCGATGTCAATCTTGGTAATCTTGATATCTGAGCGGTCTTTCAAACCAAAGAAATTCTTTCCCAATTCCTGCTTGAGGCTCAATTTGCCCGAAGAATCAAACGCAGGGTTAATCTCCGTAAAGGTCGAGTTAGTCCAGGAGCGCTGATTGGCAAAATCCAGTCCCAAGGTAGTGCCTGTTGGTAATTTCTGTGAGATACCAAAATTATAACTGCGGCTTTCTGCCTGCGTTCCTAAAAGGCTGGAGGAGGTTTTCTTCTTGTCCTTGTCTAATCCGGCACTGGCGCTGATAAAGGTATCATAAATAGACCTGGCGCTGTCTAAATCGGTTCCCTTGAATTGGGCGTCGAAGCGGGCTATCTGAATATCAAAGTTATTCATCAAGGCAATCTCGCATGCCTCCTCCAGGGATAAATAAACGGAGTTTTCATCCTGGGCATAGGCAGACAGCCATATATTGATGAATAATAGTAGAATGAAAAGTATTATCTTACGCATACTCTCTGGCTAAGACCTCCACAATCCTTCTTAAGATTCTCAAATAGTTTTCCCGCTCTTCATCGGTGAGATTCTTCAGGATTTTATACCAACGCTGGTTAATTTCGGAAAAAAGATTCTCTGCCAGGCGCCTTCCTTTATCCGTGAGCTCCACGTTTACTGCGCGGCGGTCCTGCTTATCCGGAATACGCCTCAAATAACCGCTCCTCAGGAGCCGGTCAACAACCCCCGTAATCGTGGGAGCAGAAACATGCATCTCTTTGCTTAAAATACCGACCCGCGTATTCTTTTTTTCGTAGATGCGCATCAACGTAACCATTTGCGAAGTAGTCACCTGGGGAGCAGCAACAAACCCTGCCCGCAGCCCCCTTAATAACTTTGGCAGCAGCTTGCTGATTTCCTGCGCGATCACTCTTGCCCTATCCATAACCGCCTCCTTAATGAGCAGATACATTAATAAATTAGTCAAGCTAAATATTTGCTTAGCTAACTAAAATATTAGCATAAAAAACTAAACTTGTCAAGGGCTTTTTAAGAAAAATAGGCGGGGGGTTACGGTATGGCGGTCTTTGAAATTACCATGCTGCACCGGGCAATGCTGGAATCTTCTGTCTTCGGGCTGATATTGTATTTCTCGATCTTCATCAGGCTGCTGGAATCCTCAATGCCGTACATAAAACTGACAATCTGCTCCATCTGCGCTTCACAACTAAGGTTAATCAGGTATTGCCTGTACACCTCCCCTTCTTTGATGCCCGTAGGTTTTATATCGATCAGATAAACCGAGGTTTTACTGGCAAGGTTGCCTATTTCCTTTAAGAGCATGGTAGTGATCTCCTCGGTGGTGAGGTCTGGTATTGAATACGCCTCATACTTCTGGCTTTCCTGGGCGACCCTTTCCTTCTGTGCTAGAATATGCAAATCGCTTTTTATGAGCGCCATCTCCTGCCTGGTCTGGTCATCCAATGCCCTCATTTTCGATAGCACCGGGTCAATGATCAAGCGGTCAAGGATGATTAATGAAACTACCCCTACGGCAATATAAAGAATAGTCCTCTCTCTTTTGGAAAGGTGTGAAACAAATGCGTAATACTTTTTAAAGTCTATCATCTCGCTTGTCTAGGCGTACAGGTAAGGGCAAAATCAACTACGTCCTTATCTGCCTGCTTCCTTTTTCTGGTATAGCGCGTCTCTACCTTTTCAAAATACGGAGATTTTCCCAGGTTGTCAACAAAGGAAAAAACAGAAGCCAAGGATTCCGCCGTACCCTCAACCGCAAACGGACCATTATCCTCGTATTTAAGATAGCTGATTTTCAGGTCTAAGGGCAGTGCTTCGTAAACGTCAGAAAGCACCTCTAAAGGAAAACCGCGGGCTGTTAAAAAGCTCCTGATGGTCAGATTCTTCTTAAAACTGCCTTCCAGCTCCTTAGCCTCTTTATGTATCGGCCCGTAACGCGCGGTTAACCTGCTTAAATAGCTGCTCTTGATATAAATCTTGCTGATTAATACGCAATATATCAAGACAAAAGCAGCCATTACCAGAATCCCCGCCTTGATAACCTCCCTGCCCCTCTGTTTTAATGACTTCTCTAATTTTATCTCTTCCGGCATAAGGTCGAGCTTGACATCCTCATTGACAAGCAGGGAGGATACAGCGTTCAGAAAGGAGAGCCGTTTATCG
Organism: Candidatus Omnitrophota bacterium; assembly: GCA_042570305.1. GTDB lineage: Bacteria > Omnitrophota > Gorgyraeia > Gygaellales > JAHJCI01 > JASFIK01. The sequence goes on along the minus strand of JBHPGP010000018.1, from coordinate 9,810 downwards.
TAAGAGGCTGTTTTGATTGCCGTTTGGGAAACAGGCAGAGAGCTTAAATACGGTAAAATTTCTACCGGGGCATCTAAATTAGCGCCTAAGATATCGCTTAGGTCGCGTAACTCATCAATTGCGCCTACGAGGATAAAGCGTGCGGGAGTTGCCTCGATGTCCTCTCCGGCATAAGACTCCAATGACTTCTTGACTTCCTCGATAAATTTGGGCTGGTATCTTTCCCTTTCCCCCAACAGGTGCTGGTTGCCAATGGGGATATTACGTATAAATATAATCCTGTCCCTCTGGCTGATGATAAAATCGGTAAATTCTTCTTCTATATGAATGATGCTTGCCGGAGATTCAAGAGAGCTTAATCTTAAATTTTTTGAGAGGATGTGGCTGATTGCCTCCGGAGCAAAAACCATGCGTTCGGCCGGCAAGCCCGCTTTATCCAGGATCCCCAAATGCCTGCGGATAATATTGCGCGTGGCGATTACCAGAAGAATCTTGCTATAATTCTGCTTATAAGTCCCTATATTTATATAATCGATGATTATCTCGTCCCGCGAATATGGAGTATGCCGCGATGCCTGCAGGCTGATAATCTCCCTTATTTCCTGAGGGTCCCGGGAGGGAATCTCGATATTCTTGGTTATGGTCAAAAATGAGGGTATAACTGCCAGGATTTTAGGTTGTTTTAACTGGAACCTGCTCAATAATTGCTTAATCGCCCTGGCGATTTCCTCTTCGGACAGGTTCTGAATATTCTGGGTTGCCAGGTCGGTAATCTCCCTCCTGGTAGGGGACTGGCTCATCCTGGCTACCTTTAGATAGTAGCTACTCAAGTCAATTGCGATGACCTCTTTGTTTGCGAGCATGAGCTTTAGCTTTCTTTCCAAAATAATATTTTTCCTTCCTTATCGAATATAGAGATAATCTGCGCTTGGCGCCTGCCCAGGCGCGCTGTTACCCTGGCCATAAAATTACTTGAATCGGTTGAAAGCCTTCCCGCGGATACCAGGTTGTTTAATACGGCTATTTCTTCCGGCGACAAAGAAACAGATTCATTGAGTTTGGATACTATGTCGGGAGGCGAAATGAAGATATTGTCATCATCCGTGGCTTCGGCTGCATCATCCCCGCGGCGAAAAGAAATAATCTTCTCTGCCAATGCCTCTTCCAACCCTAAGGCTTGCAAAACAAATTCCGATGCGGTATTGATATTTATTTTATTATTGCCGTAAATAGTGATGTATTCTTTTAACTTCTCAAACACTCCCTGACTCATCCCTCTTACCAGAAGCAATTCTTCAAAAACCTCAAAAGCAGAATCCTTGGCCTCGTAGGGATGAGTCAAGCCCTGGTAATAACTATCCTCGGCGCTGCCGAGGGGAATTGATACCGTATGGTCGCTGTCTCTCCAATCAACAAGCGCGGCTGCCAGATTCTGTGCCTCTTCTGATTCTAAACCCCCAACCAGCATAATCAGCCTCTGGATAACCTCCAGTTCCGACTGGTTTAAGTTCAGCTTTCTCTCTTCGTCAATCAATCCGTATCTGCTTTCCAACTGGCCTGACTGATGGTCCAAATAATCATAGGCAACGCTGAATTCTCCCAATCCCGCTTCAATACTCTTAAATACCGCAGGATTACTGCTCCAGGGCTCATTTAGGCAGGCATATTCAAAAGACTCCTTATTCCTTAATTCGCTGATTGCCTGTTTAACTCCTGCCTCGGCAATAAAATGCAGGCTGTCACGGCTATTCAGCATCTCTACCAGCACAATCTTCTGCCTTACGCCGTTGCCCAGATATACCGCAAATACCGTCAAAAGCGATAATGACCAGAGGGCAATCAGCAATACACTGCCCCGGGGGAGCACTTTTGCGATTGGCGCAAGAACCGGTCCCCGATTAGCGCAAGAACCGGTCCTAAGACTGTGCCAGCTGGTCCAGCGGTATATCAATACTTCGGATAATCCTTTGCTGATGCTTGCCATTATAAAATTCCAATTCTATTCTCACTGCTAAAGGTAAAGAATCCTCCTGCCACTCCTGGAGCCAGAGGTATTCCTGTGACTGCTGGTCATAAAAATAATAACTGAACTGCAGGAAATCAATCTCTGTAAGCAGTTCTTGAGCGGAGCCGCTTGCGCCGCTGGAAACCTGGCTGAAATTCATCTCTTCTTTAATCAACTTCCTGCCTGCCTTATCAAAACGATAGGCCTTCCTGCCGATGCCTGTTTCTTGGGGCAGGCTTGAGCCGGGCGTTACCACAAAAGTTGCAAAGCTGACGGAATCAATCCCTCCGCTGAAATTAATCGTACTAAAGGCAAAGGTATTGCGTAGCTCCCTTGCAAACCGCTCAAAAAAGATATTGATATCATCCTGGGCCTGCGCCTGATTAAGCCGTTGCCATATATCTATGCCGTTGCTCAGGGTGACAAAAATCGCCAGGCCGATTATCGAAACCATGGTCAGGACAATCAAGAGCTCAATCAGGGTAAAGGCCTTGAAATTATTCCGGTGCATAATGCGAAATATAAGCTACGCGCGGCAGGTTAATATTGCGCGCCCCCTGTTTCCAGAAAACATTTAAGCTGATTTGGTATAGTTCATCTGGCGTTCGCGCATCGTAATTCATATTCCAGTGGAAACCCTTGTTACCCATTACAAATCCTCCGGATGTCTGTGAAGGCTGGAAAAAACCGTATTGCCGGAAATCGTCCTGCATTGCCCAAATCATTTCATCCAGCCACAATTGTACGTTCAAGTGGTTTAAATAATAATCAAAGGCATCCAGGCAAACAAAAAATGCCTGATAGACCATCACCAGCCCGAGGGAAAGAATCGCCGTTGCCACCATTATCTCAACTAAGGTGAATGCCTTATTCCCAGTTATGGACATCGTCTTCGCTCTCTACCCCGTCCCTGCCCAGAGAATAAAGGTCATAGTCGCCCGAACGGTGCACCCCTGGACTCTGGTATTTATACTCCCTGCCCCAAGGGTCAATCGGCTTTCTTTCCAGGTAGGGCCCATTCCAATTCCTGGCTGTGCCTGGCTTGGCCAGCAATGCTCCCAGGCCTTCCGCTGTACTAGGGAACACGCCGTTATCCAACTCATAGAGCTTAAGGGCTGTTGCGATATTGGCATTGATATCAGCAGAGGCTGCGGCAGACCTTGCCTGTTCTCCCCTGCCGGTTAAGCGCGGCATTACCATCGCCACCAGCGCTCCGATGATAATCACCACCAGCATCAGCTCGATAAGGGTAAAGGCTTTATGAGCATTGCGCTGAATGTTTTTAATTTTAAGCATCGTTTCCTCCTTCTATTCCTTGAGGTATTCTATCCATTTATCTTCCAGCTCCTCTATGCTGCATAAGCGCGTAGTATAAGCAGAGCACAATGCCTCTTCCAGCCGCTTTCCGTCACGCAACTCGCGGCAGAAATTGGTGAATTTATCCGAGCCGTATCTCTCGATTAAGAATCCTACCAAAGAGGCGGATTGCAGGTAAAAGAGGTGTATCAGGTTTTCTCCGTCGATAATTATAAAACTGTGCTTTCCTTCTATCCTGGTTGTACGCAGATGAATTCTATCGGTATCCTTGATCAGACGGATATCCATATCCATAATGTCGCTTAAGGAAAGCAGCGCCCTTCTTTGCAAACAGTCTCTTATTGCCTTCTTTATCCTGTCTCTGCTGACCTCCTCCTCCCATTGAGCCACCCCCTCATCCAGCCACAACGGAACCTCTCCCTTGAATCCGACAAAATCACGGAAAATCAGATGGGCAATCTCATGGGGAAGTATGGAATTTAAAAAATCCTGGCTTCCGGAACAACCCAGGATTTCCTTCTTGTCGTAATCTGCCATGCCGTAGGACCACTCTGGCTGGCCTGTATGAGTAACGTAGGATTTCTGGTCAGGATAGATATAGATCTTCACCCGGTTGGACCAGGTCCAGAAATTCGAATAACGCGCATAACCAAGGTCAGAGGCAATACGCTCATAGTTTGCCTCCGCCTTACGCAATACCTTGCTGGCAAAATTTTGTTTTTGCTCAAAGTAGATTATAAAATGGTCGCCCTTTAATTCCCGCCACTCCCGTGCAGAAACTGTGTGCGCAGAGAGAAAAAGAGATGCAATGATTAAGCACGCGGGAAGAAATTGAGCTTTTTTATCTTGCAAAAACATTAATCTGGAATATCGGCAACAGCATAGCAACAACGATAAAGCCGACTATCAACCCCATTAATAGAATCATCATCGGCTCTAAAAGGGAGGTCATTACCTTTATGGCTTCGTCAATATCCCTTTCATATGTCCGGGCGATCTCAGCCAGTGCCTCATCCAGCCTGCCGGACTCCTCTCCTACGCTGATAAGATTAGTCATAAAGGCGGGGAAAATTTTAGCCTTTTTAAGGCTCCTGCCGAATGAACCGCCCTGCTCCAGCTCCTGATAACTGCGTAATAACTGGCGCTTGATTATCTCATTTTTTAAAATCGGTATGCTTGCATCGATTGCCTTTAATATCGGCATCCCGCTCCTGATCAAGAGCTCCAGGCTGCGACTGAAACGGGCAAGTTCGGTCTTAAGGGTAAATTCTCCGAATAGCGGCAGATTCATCTTTAGCCTGCTGACAACCGTTCTCAATGCTTCTGTTTTTGCCTGTTGCCGTAAGACAAATAGAAACAACCCGGCAACCAGGATTATCCAGAACCAGCCCTGCTGGAATCTGTTGCTTACGACAATCAGAATTCTGGTCGGTAACGGCAGGTCCTGCCCGAGGTTAAGGAAAATCTGCATCAGCCTTGGCATCACATAGGCAATCATAAAGACGACAGTAGCAATACCTACTATCGCCATAAGTATCGGGTAAGCCAGGGCAGAGCGGATCTTGGAAACAAATTCTTCCTGCTGCTGGCGGTAATCACTAATTCTCAACAGCACCTCCTGCAGCGTGCCGCTTTCCTCTCCCGTACGCACCATGGAGGTATAAAACTGTGAAAATACTTTCGGATAATTCGCAAGGGCAAGGGAAAAGGCCTTGCCGTCCCTTATCTGGTTATGGATATTGGCAAGGACACTCCTGAAGTGAGGGCTGTCTGACTGCTCGGAGATTATGTTGATTGCGCGCAATATCGGAACCCCTGACTTTATCAGGCTGGATAACTGCCGGCTGAAAATTGTTATGTCGCGCGACCGGATTCTTCCGGTTGCGCTTGAGGTTGATAAAGCTCCGGTCTTATCTCTGGCCTCCTCTAAACGTACGGGCACATAACCCATCTGGCTTAACTTCTCGATAGCCTGCTCCTTATTCTCAGCCTCGATGCTTCCTTCCGATGTCGATTCCGGTCCTTTTTTAGCGCGGTATTTATAGACTGGCATGGTTATTTTTTTAATTTCTCTTTTACATACTGGTCCAATTTGGACCGTTGGGCGCTGGTAATGTCCAGAAAACAGGCAGCGATATTATAAGCTTCATTGACCCTGACCTCCTTTATCCTCAATACGCGGGCTAAGCATTCTACCGCCCCCTGGGCATCTGGCAGCTCAATTGTCAATTCCATAATCGCGCCTACCGGTACTGCCTGATGCGAAACAAAAAGCAGCCCTCCGGCACTTATATTCTTGGTTACACTGAGGTATTCCGGGGCATAACCATGCTGCAATAAGTCTTCTTTGGAATTAAAAATCTTATAGCGTATATGAAAGCGTTTGTCCAGGCGGCTATAGGCCCTTCTTTCGTCTGCAGCTTGCGCCTTGGCTGGTGAATATCCTTTATTGATTAACTGCTCTTTTTCTGATTTCGGAGCAATAAAGTCTTCCGAAGAGGTAACCTTCATTACCTCTTCCGGAGTCGTAACTCCGTCAATTATCTTCTGCCACCCGTCCAGCAGGAGTGTGCGCATCCCCCGCCTGATTGCCTCCTTTTTAATCTCGCTGGCCGAGGCCCTCTTTAAAACCAGTTCCTTTATTTTATCGTCAACCAGAAGCGTCTCATATATTGCTGTACGGCCGTAAAAACCGGTAAAACCGCAATGCTCACAGCCTTTGCCGCGGAAGAACCTCACCCGCTCGGGAGACTCAAGATGCAGGTCCTGCGCGATCTGCCTTTTCAGCTGTACCAAAAAATTCTTATCCTCTTCTTTGCATTCCGGGCAGATAATCCTCACCAGTCGCTGGGCAATAAATGCCTCTACGCTTGAGGCTGCAAGATACGGCTCAACCCCGATATCCAAAAGGCGGGTAATGCCGCTGGCAGCATCATTGGTATGCAGAGTAGAAAAAACCAGGTGCCCGGTAAGGGCTACCCTGATGGCAATCTCCGCTGTTTCCAGGTCTCTGACTTCGCCTACCATCATTACATCGGGATCGTGCCTGAGCATACTGCGCAGTCCCCTGGCAAAATCCAATCCCACCTGAGGCATTACCTGTATCTGAGTAATGCCCTTCATCTCATATTCAATCGGGTCCTCTATGGTAATAATCTTTCTCTCTTTGGTATTAATCCTGCTTAAGCAGGCATAAAGAGTCGTAGTCTTGCCGCTTCCCGTCGGTCCGGTAACAAAAATTATCCCGTGCGGCTTCAGGATTAACTGCTCAAATAATTCCAGGTCTTTTTTCAGCAACCCCAGGCTCTCCAGGCTCATCAGCATCTGAGTGGGCAATATCCGAATAACTACGCTTTCTCCGTAAGGCGTGGGTAAAGTGGATACCCTTAAATCAAGGGTGGTTTCCTGGGTCTTCACGATCGCCCTGCCGTCCTGGGGAAGACGGTGTTCGACAATATTCAGGTTAGACATAATCTTAATACGGGAGATGATGGCGTTAAAAAAGTGCTTCAACTGGGCAGGAACCTTGGCATCATAAAGCACTCCGTCTATGCGGTAACGCAAAACCACCTCTCCCCGGTAAGGCTCAAGGTGTATATCCGTAGCGCGTTTTTTATACGCCTCCAAAATAATCTGGTTCACCAGCTTGATTACCGAGGCGTCCTCCGCTAATTTCTCGATGTCTTCCACGCTTTCTTCAAGCGTCTCAATGCCGCTGTCCTTGTCCTCAGGAGCCTTGGAGATTATCCTGTCCAAAGTCTCCGCTCCCAGACCGTAATACCTGTTGAGCATCTGGTTAATATCGCTTTCTCGGGCCAGGCTTGTTTCAATCTCAAGCCCCAGCTGCATCCTGATTTCGTCCTGAATCTTTATGTCCAACGGATAGGCAACTGCGACAGTCAGGGTATTCCTCTCTATTTTGACCGGCATAAATTTATAATAATAGGCAACCTTAAGCGGAATCCTTTCGATAACCGCCTTGTCTATGCTCATTGATTTCAGGTCAGGGCAGGCTAATTTAAGCTCCTTGGCAAGGATTGTCAAAACCTCCTGCTCCGGGATGACCTTGCGCTTGATTAAAATAGAAGCGAGCGTCTGCGCGGTTTTCCCGGCCTCTTTCAACAGAGGTTCTAAAACCTCTTTACTGGACCGCTTGCGCTTAATTAACTCCTTGTAAAGCAGGGAATCTATTTTGCTCATTCTAAGGTTACTTATCCTTCTTTAGCAGGTTGCGGATTCCTTCTGAAACAGCCTGGCGGTAATTCTCTATCGCCTCTTTTACATCCTTTTCAGCTACCATAACAAGGTTGACCTTGCGCGGCTTAACCGCCTCCTCTATCTTGCTGATCGCCAATGCGTTTAAAGGGTTAATAATCGCCACGGTTACCGATTCTTCGTCTTCGCTGATGGGAAAACACTGATAATCCGAAATCAGCGACGAGGAAAAGCTATGCACCATCTCCATATTAATCTTCTGATCCTTAAGTTTGATTAAGGGAATACCGAACTGTATAGCCAGGCCCTCTGAAAGATTAGCCTTATTAATCCAGCCCTTATTCACCAGGATATTGCCTAAGAATTCTCCAGTTTCCCTCTGCTCATTTAGGGCCTCTTCAAGCTGCGCGTTGTTGATTAACCCCTTTTCAATCAAAATCTCGCCCAAGCGCTTTGGACTGGCCTTCATCGCTTACTCCTTCCGTCAAATGATTTATTTTAACGCGCCGATCATATAAAATTCACCTTCAGGAATACGGTCAAGGCGGCCGTTGATAATCCTCTGGCATCCGTCAAGAGTCTCGTCGATTGTTACATATTCACCCTTTTTGCCTGTATAGGCCTCGGCAACAAAAAATGCCTGGGTGAGGAAATTCTGCAGCTTCCTTGCCCGTTCATAGATAATCCTGTCTCCGGCAGAAAGCTCGTCAATTCCGATAACAATAACAATGCGCCGCAGCTCTTCGTATCTCTGCAGCATGCGCACAACCTCCTGAGCAACCTCAAAATGACGCTTGCCGACAATGTCCGGGTCAAGGTTGGCGCTTGAAGAAAGCAAAGGGTCAATTGCCGGATAAAGCCCCAATTGCACCCTCTGGCGCGAGAGGACCATTACCGAATCAAGAAAACTGAAAATCGCTACGACTGCCGGGTCAGTAAGATCGTCTGCGGGAATATATACTGCCTCCACTGAACTGATTGAGCCGCCGCTTTCTTTGGAAGAACGGATCCTCTCGTGGAACTCGCTTGCCTCGGAAATCAGGGTCGGCTGATAACCCGTCTCTGAAGGCAGGCGGCCGAGCAGGCTTGAGATTTCAGCACCGGCCTGCAGAAATCTGAAGATATTATCGACAAATAAAAGTACGTCCTGATTCTTGCGCTGTATGGATTCAGCCAGGGTGACACCGCTCATTGCCACTCCAAAACGCGCTCCCGGAGGTTCGTTCATCTGCCCGAATATCAATACTGTTTTTGATAATATATCGCGCTTGGAAAGCTCATAATAAAGTTCGTTGCCTTCACGGATACGCTCTCCCGCTCCGGTAAATACGCAGGCGCCGTGGTATTTTTTTACGACATTGTGGATTATCTCCAGGGTTAAAATGCTCTTTCCGAGTGCCGCCCCTCCGAGAATACCGGTCTTGCTGCCCTTGACCATAGGAAAGAGCAAATCAATCATCTTAATTCCTGTTTCCAATATCTGGAACGCTTCTGCCTTTTCCTTGTCCATCTGTATACGCACGCCTAATTTTGGCCTGCGGATGGGAATCCTTTCTCCGGCAGGCAGCTCTCCCTTCTGGTCAATCGGCTCGCCCCAGACATTTATAATCCGTCCATAAAGGGTATCGCCCGGAGGAATCTGTATCGGCTCGCCCGTGTTCCGGGTAACCGAATTACGCTGCAGGTTAAAGGTGGAATTGACGGCAATGCAACGGGCAATGTTTCCGGGCAGGTGCTCGGCAACCTCAAGAACTACCCTCCTGCCGTCAACGGTCTGGGTATTTATGTTATCGAGGATATTCGGAATATTTTCTACAGAAGAGAACCTTACGTCTACTACCGGACCCTGCACCGAAACCACATGCCCGACATCCTGACCCTTGTTTTTATTCATCTTTTTAAGCCCTGATTGTTCAGATTATGCTATTTAAATGTCAACCTGGCAGCAAAAAGCTCGCGCATATTACGGTCAATCAATTCATGGCGCTGTTTAAAATACTGGAGCTTGAGGTCTTTCTGCATATCCTCCAGCTTATGTTCGCTGTCTTCCAGGTGCACAAAGCGCGCAGCCATCTCGGCCAGGCGGCTCAATCCGAAGATTTCATAGAATTTCTGTCCGAGTAAAAGATAAATCAAATAACCCGCGATATCCCCGGAGGAAGACTCCAGAATCATCTCCTCTCTGAAAGTAACAGGGCTTTCCTTCTTACGCCCCGTAAAGGGAAGAATTTGCAGGCTATAGATGCGCTGGTTAATAAGCGAGGCTGCGTAAG
>JBHPGP010000017.1:0-24248 GCA_042570305.1 Candidatus Omnitrophota bacterium | reverse complement strand
GAGTTGATTTCCGCCAGGAAGTCTTCAAAGAGCTGCTGGTCAGGGTCAACAGCCAGGTAAGTATTAATCAGCTCAGTGATGTTTCTCTTGGTATCAGCCCCGGTGTAAAGAAGCGCGTCTAAGTTGCCTTCTGTTCCGGCAAGCTCTGCCTGGGAGAGGTTAAGTATATTTACTCCGTAGTCGGTTAAGATCTGAGCTAAGACATAGGCCCTGTCTTCTGGGGTTGCGTAGTTATAGGTATCAACGGTTTCCTGGACTTCGGCAATCCAGGCGTAGTAGCTGACGATTTGCTGGATGCTTAAGGTATCGTTGTAGAGTATATCGTCAATGATTGCTTGAGTTGGTTCAGTCAGGCTTAAAAGGTCAATGCCGTAGCGGGTATTGATTAAGCTTACTATCTGGTCAGTGTAGCTTGAGGAGTTGATTTCCGCCAGGAAGTCTTCAAAGAGCTGCTGGTCAGGGTCAACAGCCACCTCAATTCTAATGCTCTTTTCGCTTGAAACTTTTCCGTCATTAGCCTCCAGAATAACATTAAATCTGCCTACATTGGCAAAGCTATGAGTTACGCTCTCCTGGCCCTCTATCACTGTGCCGTCATCAGTAAAGGTCCAGGTAAGGGTTAAGGCATCGCCGTCTTCGTCTGTTGAGGTAGAGGTAAAGGTAATCTCGGTACCCACTGTAACAACTTCTGGGCTAAAGGTAAAGTCAGCTACCGGAGCAGTATTGACTGCGCTAACTGTAATCCTGATGAGTTTATCTGAGGAAGCCTGGCCGTCATTGGCAGTGAGGATAACGGAGAACATGCCCACATTGGCAAAAGTATGAGTTACGCTCTCCTGGCCCTCTATCACTGTGCCGTCATCAGTAAAGGTCCAGGTAAGGGTTAAGGCATCGCCGTCTTCGTCTGTTGAGGTAGAGGTAAAGGTAATCTCGGTACCCACTGTAACAACTTCTGGGCTAAAGGTAAAGTCAGCTACCGGAGCAACATTGGCTATCCAAATCTGCTCTGCTTCTCTCTGGGTAAGGACAGCTTGTCCTTCTAATCTAGCATCCAAAGTAGTTACATAAAATTCTTCGCCAAATCTCTTCTGGAATTCTTCTGGAGTTAAGGTCTTTAGCTCTCCATTCTCTATAATTACAATGTTTTCGCCGGCTTCAGCCACAACTACACTATGGCCTGCGTAAGCAATAATTACCGGTTCTGCTTTGGCTTCGTTGAATATTCCCCTAAGTCCGTTGATATCCGTTTGAGTCGTGCCTAATGCTAAGCCATATCTGTCAGCCACATCCTGCATATCACCTAAAGAAACCATGGCAAGCAGGGCATTCATTTTATATAAGTCGCCGTCCCTTTTCATTTCTTCGATGAGACGACTAATCAATTCCTCCCTGGAAACATCTGTTGAGCCCTTATGATAATCCAGGAGATAGTCTAATGTTTCAATGCCGCAATTCTCTCCTAATTTATCCGTGACCATCGCAATAATTGCTTCCTGCTTTTGCTGAAATTCCTGAGCGTTCCATATTTGCCTGGCAGCTATATAATTGAATTGGTCGATCAATGCAAGCAATGCTAACGCGCCAGAGTCAGACATGGTATTAGCCTCTTCTACCATGCTATCTATAAGTGCATCTTGCTCTATTTGTAACTCCGCTGCCTGAACCGTAGTTACTGCGACCGGAGCCATCATTACGCCAGCAATCACACCAAGGGGCACTGTAAATCTATTTAATCTTGGCGCACAGAGCCTGATTGAATCACTGAGTTGATATAATCTAATGAAAAGGTCACCTAACTTAGAGCTGGAACCAGCTGTCAGGGCCGCTCTTATGCTTTCTTTTATTGCTTCCTTGATAAATCTGGCGGGATTTAAGAGGAATTTCTTAAATGATGCCGGTGGGCCCTTATTGACTGGATTTTCCTGCCAGGTTTTCCTAATTACCCTATCCCTTTGCCAGAAATTCTTTATTGCCAGGCCTGATGCCACAACCGTCACTATTGCACCAGCCAGAATCCCTGTCTCTGGATTGCTCAAGCGCGGCGATACTGTTTGAACTGCCTTCACTGCTTCAGGAAGATGAACGGATGCTTGGGTAACCTCAGTGGAACTAAAGAAAGTTAACAAACCAGCTCCCAAGGCGGCCATTAGTGCCATAACGCCAAAGGCTGCTTTCCTTGCTGCTGTAATTGGTCTGCGAGTTATTGAAATATGTCGCCAAGGCTCATTGGCAACATTGCCGGTTAAATTATCATTGACCTTGCTCGCCAACCTTTTCATCAAATACGGATTATAAATATATGGTATTAGAAGCTGGGTTAATAAAGCATAGGTAGCGATTATTTGCCAAAACTCAAAACGCCCTGCAATCACAGAGAATGCCAAGGCGCTAATATAAAGAGCAGCAAAAACCGCGGTTTGTAAATTAATAATTCCCATATCCCTTAATAAATCTCTAAGGGAGCGATTACTCAGGTCATCAACACAGGTTGCACCGAAGTTTGATTTCTTTCCCAGAACATATGCGAATCCGCCTCTAATAATTGAAATGGAATACCCGCAGAAGGCAAGCCCCAGCTTGAAATTAAGAACCGCTGTTTTGATAATGTGCTTAATTATATTATTCCCTTCTTGAGACACATCTTTATTCTTATACTTATAGGCAGAAACTAATAAGGTAGAGAAGACATTATATAGAATAACGGAACCGACAAGGCCAAAACCAACACCGGTCAATGAAGAAGGCAGGATAAAGTAGAGAACTGCAAAAGGTATCATCGCAAGATTTAAGAATGAAACCTTATAAATTAACAGGTCTACCGCATAGAACCATCTGACGTGTTTTGACTTCAGGTATTCTTTGAAATCTTTATTCAAGATGCCCTGGCTTAACCATTTCTGCGGACGATTAAAGACAACCTCTAATGCTCCGTAAGCATAGCGATAGAATTTTCCTGCCTCTTCGCTGTGTATCCGGGTAACTGCTTCGCCAAAATCAAGCCCCTTATAGGCAATATATTTCCCATGGAAGCCTAACCTATAAGACCGCATTGCAAAATCCAGGTCCTCGGAAACCCGGCCTTCCTGCCAATAGCCAACCTCCTCTAACACAGACTTTCTAATAAACCCGTTGTGCCCCATGAATGGAACAGGCGCTCCTAGTAATACCTTAGTTGGAATTGAAATATTAAATAATATTCCTGTGAAGTGCCCGATAACCTTAGAGAAGTAATTCTCGTTATCGTTTGTAGGATAGGTCCTGTGTTGCGTAAAACCAAGTTTAGAGTCAGCCATAAACTCTGGAATAGTATTAATCAGGATATCTTTGGGTGTTATGCTGTCTTTATCAAGCTGCAGGATAATCTCTCCGATAGATATATCTCCGCCGGCTCGTGCATATTGATATTTCTGCTGGCTTAAGATCTGGACCAAGGCTTGCTCAACGCTTATTCCTTTCTTAAACGCTTCAGTGCAAGCCTCTTTTGAAATACGCAGGGTATAATTAAGATTGCTGGCCTTCTTAAACTGCCCCGGACGGCTCGTCTCGGAGAATCCTGCAACAGGCTTAGGCCTGGCAACCCAACCAATATTATGCCTGCGATAGTAATCTAATCTTGCTAATACTTCCCTCTCTTCGCTGGTTCTATCTGCCTGCGGCTTAGCCATTGCTATTTCAATAAAGCCCTCCAAATCATTATTAGAGAAAGCCATAAGCGCGTCATCGCTGACAACAATATTTGCCTTTTGGCCGGTGAATTTAATGTATCTTTCTACTGCCTGTTGAGCTACCTCAAGCGTTTCCTGAATTAGCCCGAACGGCTCATTATAAACCGGTACCTGGATAGTCACCGCAGGAGGGTTATTTTCTAAAACTCCGGTGTTCAAAGGCGTGTTGGCAAAGCTAACAGCATTGACCAACTTATCTCCGCGCAATATCTTAAGATAGAACATCAAAGACCAGGATGTTGTAATCACGTAATTTATAGGGAAGAGTAATGAGATGAATCCCAGCGTGGCTAAGAAAGAATAGGATAGAATATTGACAAAATCTGTTTGGATTGCCCCGTTTATAATCGGCAGAATAAAGACAATGGTAGCTGATATTAATATACTAAGGATAGTCATATGCCTAATCGGCCAATATGACTTTATCCAGGCAATAAATGCCTTTATAGGCGGACTGAGGTTTCTTTGAATAACCTGCCAGGCCTTTTTAATTACCGCGCGATGTTTAACTATATAACGTAAACCTAAACCAGCTGATGCTGCCCCTGCTATTGCTGCTATTATAGCTGGATTGTTAAACCAAGCAGATGGGGCCTGAGTCACTTGCTCTGCCCCAGGAAGAGTTGCTGCCTTGGCAACACCGGCAGAACCGAACAATGCCGCCAATAGACCAGCGCCAAAACCAAGGATTACTACAGAAATAAGCTTTTTCAAACCTGCCTTTAAAGTGCCGATAATCTCTCCTGTCTTTGTATCCGGCAAACTGCCTTCGGGATTAATATCCGTAGACTTGGCAAACGTTATGTCAACCGGATTAACATTTCTCTGTTTTAAGGCATCTGCTGTATCCCTGATAAATTGCTCGCTGCCTTTAGCAGGAATGCTATCTCTGTCCCAAGTCAATACCCTGGCACGTTCCTCATTTCTAAAATCAGGTAGCCCTTGTGGTGTAACTACATGAACAGGTATCATGCTGAGATGTTTCTCTAAAAGAAGGTATGTTTTACCTTGTACAGAATACTCTGTTTTTCTGACAAATAAATCTCTGCTCGGGCCGAAATAGAATAAAGAAATAACGTCTTTGGAATTATGTTTATTGACCGCCGAAGCCATACCTATATAATATATTCCCTGCCCGCTGCTGAAATTTACATAATCCATACCTTTTTTATTTATAACCCACTCCGGAACCACCCAATATATTTCACTGAACAACCCGTCATAAACAGCCGGGCCGATATATTGAGCACAGTCTATATTTTCAGCATATTTCTTTATTAAGTCTAAGTTTTCTGCTGGCGGCGCCATAAACCATCCAGGGACTAAATCAGCATGGTAATCTATATTTACTAAAATAGAACGTAACGGAATCCTGCCTTCCATATTCCCTTTCCGCCAATAATAGTAAGCTAAATTATGCTGCTCGATAATTTCTAAATCTATAGCTACGGAATCGGTGGCTGAGATAGGCTCATACTTGGTCTTGCTGATTAACCTGCCTACGCTTATTCCCTTGGCTACCTCGGGATAGAAATACATAATTACAGAATTAATATCAGCATCTACCTCTAAGCTAATTAAATCAACGGCGCTCTTTTTATCCAGTCCTTTGATTTCCGGCTCAAGGACTACGCCCAAGAATATTCCCTTATATTCGCTGCCTAACGCGCTCATGGAGTTCTCTTCTATTTCCTGCTTTATGTCTTGTAATACACTTAAGTCTGTTGGACCAGGGCCCACCTCAAACTCTGTTGTGCCCTGACCGAATAGGCTGCTGGTTGCTTTTAGTTTCTGGCTTTCCAGAGTATGAGTATGCCCTAAAATCAGTACCTTATCTTCTCCGGTTAAATCCTTTTCCTTTATTAGGGCCAAAACTTCTTTTATATTAAAATCAACCTTATTATCTGCCTGATGCTCTGATTTAATTAGTGAAAATCCGGTAATAATAATCTTACCCTTGATGTCCTTATATCCATACAGAGCAAATATATCTTCCTTGAATTCGTTTTCGCTTAAAATTCTCCCTGACAGTTCTTTCAAGCCAACTAAAATCTCTTTATTCTCAGTATTCATTTCAACTGAAGCCCCTAATTTACTCTTCTTTACCAAAGTTATAGTATGCAGTTTTTGGGGTAACATATCCTCTATTGTCCGGACTAAGGCGTCTTTAACGAAGCCCCAGAGAATATTGTTTTTATCTTTTAACTTCTTAAGTTCACGAATCGTCTTTTTATCTCCTGGTTTGCTCAATTTCCCGACAATCTTTACAACTTCTTCCACCTGGTAGCCGTCTAAATCGTACTCACGGTAATTACGCAGGAGCCAAATCAGCGCGCGTATTGCCTGGCGGTCCCCTGATTGGGACAACCTGCCTAAAATCCTGGCTATAGTTATCGCTACCTTATTTTTCTTTAAACGCCCTATTTTCTCAGGGTTGTATAGTAGATAAATCATGGCCTTTTTCACACGCTGTCCCCAAATCGTAGTCCTATAGCTCTCGAATACCGCAACAGGGTCACTATCTTCATCAGAGATAATTTCTTTAACTATCATCAGAATAAGATACAGGTTTCTATTTTCATTACGCCTATTAATATAGCTTTCCTTTATGGCGGAAAAGGCAACCACGAATACTATTACCAGCACTGCTATAGATGTAACCGGAGCATTTAATGAAAGGAGATTAATGATTGCATCCGGAATACCCGACACAGGCCGGCCAACCACACCAACATAAGCTACCAATAATAAAACTAAATACATTATTACAGCCACAGCAGATGAGACTTTCCAAAGATGGCTGACTTGCGCCGAATAAGCATCTTTCTCAGTATCCCTGCCAACCTCCTCTTCTCCTCGCAGCTTTAATTGCAGGCTCTGCATATTCTGGAAAAGATGGATTTCCTCATGAGCTATAACTGACTTCTTGAATACTGGCGGTAGGAACATGCTGGCAGGATGTATCTTAACCTTACCATCAAATAGGCCGATCTTAAATTCTGACAATTTACCAAAAGCTTTTTCCTGCTCTGGCGTACTCTTTATCAGACCTGCTTTTACTAAACCAGCATAAAGTAAGCGGGCAATAATGGTATTCACTCCTAAGGCAACCAGGAACAATCCTCCTACAAAATTGCCCCTTATGATGAATTTGAGTCCGTATTTAAGCGCGCCTGGGGCCGAACAAGGAAATTCCTTAATAATCGGCTTTACTGTCTTTGAAAAACCGCCATTCCTTCTATTGGGGAACCTTTTATTTATTACATTATTCGGATAGCCGGGGCGATTCTCGTCCAATTTGCCAATCTTGATTTTTCTTCCAGATACAACAGCCTTACCGCTGCTCCTTCTATTCTTATAAATAGCCCTTCCGGTCTTTTTTCCTCTAATTGAACCTATAACCAAACCAGCGCTCAATACTGCTATCGCCCCGATTACTGCTAAAGCACAGAGTCCGGGGTCTATTGTCGTAGTGGCTGAATTGGAAGTTGCCGCAAACACAGGTCTAGCAAAGACTAACGAAGTAATTAAACCAACAGCCGCTGCAAGTAAAAGCTTCACACCGGCCACGGTAAGTGATTGACTCCACCGCAGCGGCCTGGTTACTCCTACAATTTCCTGCCTTGTGCGACCTGGTAACGATATTTCATCTACAAGTAAAATACCTGGTTTATTAAGATTGCCCCTTAAAGCTGAATAAAATTCATTAGCCCCGGCTCCAGCTTTGGCCTTATCAGATTCATTTACCCAGGCCCATGTATGACGCCAAATATTAATATCTGAACGTAAAGTATCGAACATTGTATTACTGATTTTATCATTTTCGAAATTCCCATAGAAAGAAACATAGTCTATGCAATTTTTCCAGATTTCAGGAAGGTTATTGATATACCTTTCAGCATTTATCTCTGCCCAATGCAAGCGGCTAAGATTAATGTCGTATCCTATAAGCCGTATACTTACGTCACCCTGCAGTACCAAATTGCGATATTCTTCTCTGCTATTTAAATATTCTATTATCATATCGCATAACTGGCTTAGTTCTCCTAGGCCGCTGGCGACCCCAAATGACTTCACAACTAATTCGAGCTTGCCTGCTTTTGCTTTCTGAGAAATAAGTAACGGCAGGCCGTTTTCGAGTATTTCTAACTCTCCTTCTTCAAACGCAAATTCCTCTGCTCCCCGATTAATGTTAACGCTGAGAGAATCTTCGATAAGATCTTTTAATTCAGTATCTTTTAACATTACATAGGGAGAAAACCATCCGGCTATCTCGTAAGCATCATAATCTATCTTGTTGTTCTTAAAGGCATCGGATTCTTGGATAAAAGATATTAAACGGGCTAACTCCTGAGCTGAAGCCAAGAAATTATCCTTTATCGAGCAAACCATAAGCCCAGATGCCAGCATAACTAAACCGGTTGTCTCGGGATTAATGAGGCCTCCAATTAAACCAACAGCCGCTGCAAGTAAAAGCTTCACACCGGCCACGGTAAGTGATTGACTCCACCGCAGCGGCCTGGTTATAGTTAAAGATATCCCTATTGGTAAATCTAACAAATGGGCCAATACCTCAGAAACAAATCTATTCTTAATTCGCCTGTCCCACAGCCATTTATGAGCTTGCTCGTGTGATTCAGAAGCTATGCTTCCATCCGTGTAGACTATCTTACCCTTTACATCATCAAACCTGCCGTTGTGGAATAATTGATATACCTTCCAGGCAAAGATGATGCCTAAAACTAACGTTAACGGTAAATTGCCAAATATAAGTGCTGCAATAAATCCTCCCACAGATAAAACCGTAAAAGGTATAGTAATATGCCATGATAGATTCTGGTTTCTTCTTTGATAAGGAGATCTGCCTTTTTGTTTTTTCTCAACAACATTACTTTCCGCCTCTTCTGTTGAAGGCATCAATTCTAATCGTATCTCTGTCAGCGCATTAATCACAGCCTGTATGTATCTTCTGCTTTCTTTTGGCTTGTAGCTATAAAGAATATCCTGCGCTTCTTCCAGGCTTAATTTAATAAGTTCTTTAGTGTCTGTGATGCCTGCGAATTTAAGCTTGTTGATAATGCTCCGGGAGTGCGGTCCTAAACTTAACTCTGATAAATTCTTTGTTCTTAATTTTGCGCTAAAAGCGCGCTCTATCTCCTGTATAATCACGGCCTCCGCTCTCAGGTCTTCTTTCCAGGCATCAAGAAGCTTCGGCAGGGTATTGATATTGTTCCTTTGGAGTGCCTGGCGGGTATCAATTGAAAGGCCATAAACTATTTCTAATTCGTGCCTGAAGATAAACGGCTTTAATTCCTCCTCAATAATCCTCTTTGCCTTCTCCGGCGTCAGAGCGGGTTCTCTTCTTTCTTCGCGTTTCCTTTCCTTTCTGAGTGAAGTTTTTCTGGTAGCTTCTTCTTGCGACTCTTCCTCCAATGACCTCTGCTCCTCTATATACTCTAAATTACTTTTTAAGATATCCAGGGCCTCTTGAATCCCGAAGATATCCTCATAAGCCTGAAGGATAAACTCATTATTCTCAGCTTCATCGCCAAAATAACCGTACATAGCAACCAACCCAAGAAATGCCCTATCAAGCGCTATTCTCCTTGCACCTATATCTACACAGACAGCGTATTCTTCTCCAAGGTCTTGCGTTTTTACAAAATTTCCGCGGTGGATATCTCTGGGCAACTCTGCTTTGTCTTTAAGTAGAGAGGAAATTTGCGCGAATTCAAGTAGAGAACGTACAATCATGCGCCTTACTCCAGGCGGAAGAATACCATTATTATCTTCGAGTATCTGCCAAGCTGTAAGTCCTGGGACATGCTGTTCTATCAAATATCTTCTGCCGTTGTAACGGAAGGCATCAATGAACATAGGTACTGTCTTGGTAAAATCAGAAAATTCCTTTAAGTCATTAATCTCGATCTTTTCTATATCGTTTCTTTCCTTTTCTTCTTTGAATTCCAGCGCAAAGACCAGGCCCTTTAGTTCTAATACTAGTGATTCAAAGGTTGCGATATATGCGCGCTTATGGTCTCCTTCGGCATGATACTTAAGCGTTACATTGCCGCTTAAATATGAATTTTCTAAAGACAACCCTGTTGTCCGCTGCCATCCCTTGCTAAAGCCATTATCGATGTTCTGTGTTGTCAAGTAATGTTCCAGCGCTTCGGCTGCTATCCTCTCCTTCCTGCCTGATTTCACATTCCAGTTAATTTCTCTGTATGTCCAATCCCTATCCGGCAATTCATCCAGGTCAAGAGGGATTGCATCTATTAATTCGGAGTTGTATAGCTTGGCCAGTTCAGCCTGCTCTTTGTAACTCAGTTCTTCGTTACGATAAGCCCTTTCTAAAAGATAATTTATGCTGTGAGGCAGGCCCAATACCGCTCCTAATTCATGAACCAGAATGTATTCTAAATTCTCCTGCGCCTGATACCTGATAATAATTTTACTTACCGCTCCATCCTCTATCTCAATATCTACATGCCCTCCGAAAGTAAGCCGGGGACCATTGGACCTATAAATTTCAATAACCTGATTTCTTAAAGGATTAGTGTGTTTTTGTCCGATCGCTCCATAGAATTGGTCAAAGAATGATAATGCCTTTTCTAAAGCCTTCTGCACGCTCTCCCAGCGTGCTACCTCAATCTCAATAGCATCGCTTAGCTGCTCGTGCACCTCTTCATGGCTGAAGTCGCTGCGGTAATCCGCAATAAAACGGCGTAAGTCCTGAATAAGGTTATTCTCATCATTTATGCTGGGTGATTTTTCGCCGCGCGCTTCCCTCACATGCATCTTGTGCTCTGAAGTCTCACCCCGTTTTTGGCCATTTGCTCTCTGTTCATCTAAATGCTGTAAGTTCTCATTTAATATCTGAATTCCCTGATTCTGGCCAAATACTTCCAAATAGACCCAGAAGATAAAATCATTTTTATAGGGCTCGTAATCTTCGTTTATATAGCCGTACTGAGCAACCAGCCTGAGGATAATCTCGTTTAATTTTCTCCTGCCAGTACCTAAATCTACGCAAACCGCATATTCGCCTTCAGTCCCCTCAGTAATGATAAAGTTACCTTTATGAATATCCTTGGGAAGCTCTACAGAACCTAGGTCACCAAGGTCTTCGCTCAACAAATATTTACTTAATGCGATGTTAAGGATTGCTTCTATAACTAACCTTCTTCTCTGAGGATTTAAATTCTTTATCTCTCTTGTTGTCGGACCTCTAACAAATGAGGTTAAAACGTATTTTCTGCCCTTGTATTCTATCCAATCAATTAATTCCGGTACATGTTCGGTATTGCCGGAAAGCAACTCCAATTCTTCAATCTCCTCTTTTGTAATACTCTCCTTCTTCTTCTCGCCTGTTAAAACCATTACCCTGGAATTGATTTCATCCCTTACAATAATGGCTTCTTTGCTCTTTCCTTCTGCGGACAAAGGCTCGACCTCGACTTCAGTCAGATTGCTGAATCTATTGCCTTTGTTTCTTCGGATTAATTCAACTAATGCCTCCGTTGCCTGCGGATATCTTGCCGTATCTCCTGTTACCCTGACATAGCGCCCTTCTCCTCTAAGCCATGCTGCTGCCGCTGCTGCCAGAACAACCGGTTCGCCTATTTTTTCTCCTGCTGCAAGTGCCACAGAAGGCTCAATAGCGCCAGTTATGAACATAACTACTACTCCCAGCACAAGGGGGGCTACGCCTAGCACAAGAAGGCGTAGTCCCTTATGCCTTGACTGTGTGTGGACAGGCCCCGTTAAACTGATAAACGGCGATACCTTCATTAGTAGCCTGCCTAATTTGCTGCCGTATAAGCTCTGCTTGTTCATCTTTAAGAACTTCCCAGCTTTCAGCGCGGCCGTTGCGAGTATAGACACGGCCGTTGCCATTGCCAAACGCAAGAAAGAGACGAACTTTGCCATTGCCGTTCTCCCGGCTGCAGGCGAATACGGTTTGCTCGGGGTTAAATTCAACGATATGGTCGAACCTGAGGTCATCGAATTTGATGTTACACATTTCACACCTTCCTTTCCTGTAGTAGATGTATCAGAGGTCGCAGTAGGGCCAGTACCCCGGGAGGTGACCGGGGATTCACTGCGACCTCTAAATACATCAATTGCCGCCAATAATCTTCCCAACCAGCCACGGATGGTTGAAGATTTGTGCGGCTCGGTTAAATTATTATTTTCATGGATCCATTCAGGATGAATTACAGCGTTTATTTCGTGGGCGACTGCTGCGGGTGAGGTATTTTCAGGCAGGATAATATAAATACTGCCATTTTCATCAACATAATTAGCAACTCCGACTTCCGGAGGTCCGCGTATAAAACGCACTCCTCTTGCTAATAATCCCTGTATAATCTCTTGAGAAATTCCGTTTAATCTTATAGCCTCTTCGACTGTCAACTCTCCGTATTTTGCTATAATTCCTTCTTTTCCGCCATATTGCTTAACTTGCCTGTTTATTTCTTCTCTGGATTTACCCTCTGCTGAAGCATCTTTGGGCACTAAAGGAGCGTTGTCTTTTTTGCCGTAATTGAGGTTTTTATACAGCCCGGGAACTTCAAAGTTCAGTTTTTCATGATTGAATATTTCATGGAGGGTTTCCCTGAGGAAAGAGAATATACCTGTTGCTGCAGAGACAAAAACGCCACCTGCCGGTGGACTACGTGCTATTCTAAGTGCAAAAAGTCCCTTTTGCTTTAGCCAGCCTGCCAGCGTATTGGTTGGGCTAACAATAAACTTCCTGGTTACTTTTATTGTATTGCCGGCAATGGCTAATAGTCTATTTATTCTATTATGCTTTACTTTTGGTTCTACTCTTCCCGATGGCAAAGCTGTATCTGTTGTAGATACACCTTCTGCGCGTGGGGTCTCTTCTGAAACTTCATCAGGTAGACCGCTAGAATATCGTTCGGGAACTATCAGTTCTGGCGGATTTATATCTCCATATCCACCAGTGCCACCAGCACCAGTTACTGCTGGTAGGCCAGAACCATTTCCAGAACCTACTGTTCCTTCTGTAGCGCCATTTCTGCTTCCAGAGGTATCTCCTGGGGTTGCTGGCGTCAGGTATACACCCTTCGCACCTAGCTTGCCGAATGCGACCTTGCCGAATTTCCTTAACACTCTTAAGGCTTTGCCTTCAGAGCTGGCTTCCGGCCCGGTCTTCTGACCAAGCTTACCAGTTTCTACCTCTGCAGCTTTGGCATTGCCACAGAAGATAGAACTTACCAAATTGTATATTGTTGCGCTTATATTGGTAAATCTACGACTAGGCGTCGCGCAAACGCCAGTCGTCTGCCCTATGGGCCCAGCACGTGCTATAAGTTCACTTCCTGCTGCGTTCTCTATGCTTATATGTTGCGGGATATTTCCTATGGCAGATATTTTACTCAAATCAGCACTTATTACCACATTTGCCTTCTGGGGAACATACTTCCTGACAATCGCCACCATAGGCTCATTGCCTTTACTTCCTGCTGAAGCAAAGGGTGGCAGAATTCCTGTTTGTGAAGGAGCAGTAAGGGGTACTGAAACGGGCGGCTGGTCTGCTGGTGTATATGGCAAATCATACGGATAAAGCCCGCGTTCAGCAGGTATCTTCTGTATAGGTACAGCAGAAGCGGGGATCTCTCTCTCTGAGTCGTCTTTAGCGGCAAGAACTTCTTCAGCTTCTTCTTCCCTTTGCCCTTCTTCTTCGGTTTCCTGATCTTTTGCGTCTGTAGAGGCTAATTTTTCGGGTGTTGGAGGCAACTTATCCTGCCCAGTACTTGTTTCTTCAGGCGTTGCTTCAGTCATCGCTCCCAGTTCTGCATTGATATTTCCACTTAATAATTCCTGCGCCCCTTTTGCGTAAGTATGCCAATCTTGTATAAGCTCAAATAAGAAGGAATTTGCCTGTATTGCTTCGCTATTTAATTGTTTTTCTAAAGCCAGGATAAACGTATCAACAAATATCTTGTCTTTTTCATAGTATTTCTCTTCGATCATCTGCTGCATGTCTGAGGTAAGGTTTTCCAATTCCTCTTCTACGTCAGGTGATGCTTTTTGCTGAAGAATATTGTCTAAGCTTTTGGCAATATATTCAGAAGTGGTTATTTCCTCAATCTCCTTAGCCATGCTTTCTATATAACCCTGCTCTATCATCTCGGTTATGCGATGAGCAGACTCAGGTCCGTACCCTTGTTTTCTTAGTTCAATTTCTTGCTTTTCATGCGCCAGGTTCTTAGCTTGCTGTTGGCTGCGGATAACCTCAGAGCCAAGCTCCTGTTCGAATCCTATGATTACCCAATTTTTGTCAGCGTTTTGGAAGTTTACCGCCTTTAATCCGCCATTGCGCTCGATTAACCTGCTCAAAACCCTGCCAAAAGGTGTATTTTTGGCTTCATCATTAATTATTACGGTTGTTATCTCGTTTTCTATCGGAGGATTGCCCACAATCCACTGTGGATATTGTCTTATAAGCTCCCCAATAACATCCCTTGCCTTAACAGCCTGATCGGATATAGAGAATCCTTGCCTTACACTGTTAGACTCAAGGAATCTCCTCAAGACAGTAAGCGCTCTTCTATCAGCTGCCTGCGCTCCGAGATCTTCTCCAGGCCTGTCAGGACCCCATGTTCTCTCGCGTGCGTAAGTATCTGTCCAGCGCTCTCCTGCCTTTTCCATGTCCTGCAAAGTTTCTGCTGCCTCATCAATCATTTGGTCATCAGACTTTCCTGTGCCTTTAAGTTTTGGCTGCTCAGGCGTAGTCAAACTGGCATGTTGCTGGATAGCCTGCCCAACCGCATTATTAAGCTTAACTAATATAGGTAAGTTATTCCTTGCTTGAGCAGGAATTGTATCTTGTTTAATATCATTTATGAAGCGCCGGGCAGCTGTAGGTGTGCGCAGCTGAGGAATATTCGCAAACACAATATCAATTGCCATTCCTTCGGGCAGCTGGGCAAGATTACTCTTTAAGGCGCTGATCTGATCAGCCTGAATAACTCCTGCCGCTTCCTGGGTAACATTATTGAGCTTGGATAATCCAGCAGGATTATCGCTCATAAATGCAGGTACATTTTCTTGCTTAATATCAGCAATGATTGCTTGAGCAGATTCAATTGTGGCAATCTCAGGGAAATTAATCTGTATAACACTGATTGCCTCGGATTCTGGAATTGTTTCAAAAATGATTTTTAGGGTTTGGATTAAGTTTTGTGCATCGAATGCAGCAAATTCTCCTGAATCCTTTGCAGGCAACCCACCCATACGAATGCCCAGCTCATTCTCGCTGAAGCCTAACTCGCGTAATCGGCTAACGCGTTGGAGAGGATTATTAGCCAGATGCTCAAGTTCTCTTGAGCTTACGCGTGTATCATTGGCGAAATTAGCCTTAAACTGCGCTGCTGCCATCTGCTGGATATATAAAGATACTGCGCCGGCATCCAGTCCAGGGGTAGCCATATCTACTCCTGGCAGGTCATACGGCGTGTATTTGGGCTGAGGAAGCTGTGGTATATCTATAGGTATCTCCTTCTGCCCTTTGGCCTTTTCCCACCATGCCTCGGGGTCAGAATATCCCATAATCGCCCGGTTGGCATCTGATTTACTTATTCCTAATCTTTGAATTAATGCATCACGTACAGGCTCAGCTGCCTGCCACCACTCTATAGGATTAGAATGCCTAATAACAATATCAGTAGCATCTGAATTGCTTAATCCCATATCCGTTAATCTGTTGCGAACTGGCTCAATATTTGACCACCAGACCCGGGCATCAGAATGCTGACAAATAATTGCAGTAGCCTGGGATTTATTTAATGAGGCGGTTTTCAGCAATTCTTCCCGCACAGGCTTGGCTTGCTGCCACCAGCCCTTAGGGTCAGAATGTGCTATAACTATCTGGGTGGCAAATGATTGACTTAAACCATCTTGAACCAACTCATCGCGTATAGACTCAGCTGCCTGCCACCAAGTCTTAGGGTCAGACTGCGCTGTAACAATCTTGGTAGCAAATGATTTACTTAAACCGTCAATGACTAACTGGTCGCGCACAGGCTCAACATCTGCCCACCACCCCTTGGGATCAGTGCGCTGATAAATAATGGCATTGGCCTGGGATTTATTTAATGAGGCGGTTTTGATTAGTTCATCGCGTATTGGTCTGGCTTGCTGCCACCAGGCCCTGGGGTTAACTTGAGCTATGACTATCTGGGTGGCGCGTGATTTGCTTAGGCCCTCCTCAGCTACTAATTGATCCCGCACAGGCTCAATCTCTGTCCACCATCCTTTAGGATCAGCATGGCCTATAGTAATCTGCGTTGCATCATGCTGACTTAAACCCGCATCATCAATTAGTGCATTGCGCACAGGCTTGACTGCTGCCCACCAGGATTTGGGTTCAGAATACCTTGTAAGTATCTCGGTAGCTTCTGTTTTATTGAAGCCATCTTTCATCAACTCATCACGCACAGGCCTGGCTGCTGACCACCAGGATTTGGGGTCAGTATGGTTAATCACAATTCTGGTCGCAAAGAATTGCCCCAAGCCGTTATTCATTAGTTCATCGCGTATTGGCCTGGCTTGCTGCCACCAGCTAATGGCATCGGCCTGGTTAATAACAATCTTGGTAATATCGGCTTTACTCAAGCCCTCATCTAATAATCCCTTTATCCTTTCAAAGGTGTATAATCGTTTAAACAGTATTTCGTGTATCTGTCTCTGGGTGAATGTGCCTTCGCTATCCTGATACACTTCGTAGAGCTTCAGCTCTTCTCCTAATCTTGAGACAAAATTATCCAGTTCAAAATCTTCTAAAGTAATCAGCGCATTCTTCTCTGCCTCTGCCAGGAATCTATCCGCAACAAGATTATTTAATGCTCCGCCGTACATTTTTAACAATGTGCTGGATATCGCTTCTGCCTGGTCAGGAAACTTTACTTCTAATTTTGCAATAAGCCGGTCTTGATATGCTGATTCTATCTTAGAGAGTGCTCCGGATCTTCGGGCAAATTGATCCTGAGACCCTTCAATGGTTCTGATGCGCCTTGTTAAAGCCCATCTTTGATTACTTATGGATTGATCGACATCAGCCATTGGGACTGAACTAGGCAGCCCGCCCATACGGATACCCAGTTCATTCTCGCTGAAGCCTAACTCGCGTAATCGGTTAACACGCTCCAGCGGGTTATTCGCCAGGTACTCAAGCTCGCTTGAGCTGACGCGGGAATCAGTAAAGTTGGCTTTAAACTGAGCTGGGGCCATCTGCTGGATATATAGAGATACTGCGCCAGCGTCCAGTCCAGGAGTAGCCATATCCGCTCCTGGCAGGTCATACGGCGTATATTTGGGCTGAGGAAGCTTCTGCGTTTGGCTTGTGCCTGATAATCTATTAAACTGCGCTTTTATTGTTTGGGCGGCTTTTACTATAGGCTGAGTAAACTTTTGAGCCAAACTATTTAATTTGGTAGATAGGGGTTTAGGAGTTTCCAGCGCAACGCTTGTAGCTCTGGGAGTTTTAATAATAGGCGCCGCTTCGGGGGTTTGATCTATTGTAGACAGATCAACCACCTCTGTAAACGTAGTCTCTATTCCGCTGTATATATATATAATTCCATCATAACCGTCTGCTTTAGCCCTCTGAGCGATTAATTTCTCTTTTTCAAATACGAGCCCGGATTTTTCTTCTGTCCTTGCTACTCCGGTTAAATCCAAAGCGCGTGACATCTCTATGTCTTCCGGGCCATGCTTTAGTAAATCAATTGCCTCTTCGCGTCCTCCGGTTACAACAAGCGGATTCTGGAAATCTACCCGGTAAGCTGAAAGCCGAGCGTCAGCTACACCAAAAGTATATTGTTTAGCTAACCCGATTGAAGTAGTAAGGAACCTGCCGGTAAGCTTCTCTGAGCCTTCTGCAACAGTCCCGCCTCGAACCAGGGTACCGCTGACAGGAGAACCGGTCTTGGCATTCGCAAACAGGTTAGTTGTTTCTGCAAGTTCGGTTTCATTTGGAAGAGCTAGTTGCGGTATCTCAGAAACACTCTTCTGTACCTTTATCTCTTGGGTTAGGCCTATATCACTTGTTTTAAATACCTCTCTGGCTAGTGCCCTGAGGCGGTAGTGAGGATTAACGGGGTCTTTCTGGAGCTGTTTAAGGCCGTAGTCTTCAGTAAGGGTTACCCTGCCTATCTCAATTCCTCTGCTGTTATTAGTGATGATTAAGTCATTGCCCTGCAGGCTTAAATCCATAGCTCCGGTCTTAATCAGGTACTCTCCTAATTCATGGAACTTGGCTATAGGGTTATTGGCAAGTGTTTGATGAAGACCAATTAAATGAGGTTGGGTAATTGGAGCAGATAAACCGCCTATTTCAATTGCTTGCTCCAGAATTATCTCTTCAGTTGTGCCTTTTGTGGCTATAGGTTGGGTGGCTTGTTCTGGATTGGGTGCTGAGGCAAAACCAAGGAAGTCGTCTATATTCTCAGTAAAGGTGCTCAATGCCGGAGGAGAGTGCTCTTGTAAAGCTATTACTGCCAGGACGCTTTGCATATGATCCTGGTTTATATCTTGCATAATCTCCAGCTGGGATTTTAAAACTGGTATATCTAAGTTTCCTTGCGGGGTTAGGCTAATCTCGCGTACCCCTGAAGGGGTATTTATCTTAGCTACATTGCCTTCTATGCTTTCCAGCTGATCAATCTTTCCGATTTGGGGCTGTTCTACTGCTGTCTCAGTGTAAAGTTCTAAAATATTCTCTAACGCCTTTAAGTCCCCTACCTTGGCTTCTTCAAGATGATTATTTTTAAATTGCCCGAATGTTGCGTTACCAAGCACCGGGTAACCGGCAGGATCTATGATTTTAAAGCCTTTGCCATTATCAGTTATAAGAATATGGTCTGCCTTTAGGTCTCCGTGTGGCAAGTCGCTATCATGGATGGTCTTGATAGCCTTTCTGATGTCTTCGGCAAGTGCCCTTGGAATTTTCCCATAATGAACTAAATCAATTCCCTCAACATATTCCATATCATAGCCTTCGACCCCACCATTTTCATCGTGCTTTAATTCTATTGGTCTGGCAAAATATTGAGGAGCTGACTTGTTCATCATTTCCAAGGCCTTAAATTCATCTTCGATAGTGCGGCAGTAATCTTCGCTAAATCTGAAGGGAGTAGTTCGTTCCTCCGCAGATTTGTAATATATCTTTGGCGCTTCAGAAGTCTGGGGCACTGGCTCAAGTAACTGTGCAGCAAGGTTAACATCTTTGCTGATATAAGAGGTGGTTGCTGAATCCAGCCCTGCATATCTTTGCCAATCATTGGCTACTTCCTCAAAACCTCTAAGGGCGATATCTCTTTGCAATCCCTCAACACTCTCTACTCCAATTACATCCATATCAGACGCTAAATAGCCGATCAAGGTAACCGTATCATGCCTTTCTTCAATACCAGAGAAATGGCTGGACGCAGCGCGCGCTAAATTCTCATCAAAGCCTCTTAATCGGGTATACAGAGCGTACTTCTGTTTTGCTTCCTGACCTAAACGGGATTCGATGCCTTGACTGACGAATGCAAACTGCTGCCTGGCAAGTTGCTCTAATGCCTGATAATTAGAATCGAGCATATACTCCTGCATCTCTGGATGCGCTTGCCAAAACTCAATTCGTAATTGATCCATAGCATCTATTAAGTCTCCGTCTTGAGCGATATTCAGTTGCATGGACTGCGCCTGGGTCATATCATCAAATTGCTTATGGGTCAACTCGTGCACTAAAGATGGCACAATATCTAATTCCTGGATTTTGGGGTGATTAATATAAGCCTGGGCATAATCAAGCATAAACTCCTTAAAAGAGGCGTTGTTCTGCATCAGCTCGGGAACGATTTCTTTATGTATCTTTAAGATAAAGTGGGCTGTTTTCTGTTGAGGATAATCCGGGTATCTATCTGCTTCTTGAGGATCCAGTGATAAGATTAGCTGTGTTACTGCCTCAGCATCCTTAAAGTTGCTGAGGGTATCAACAAAGATTCTATCTACTTCATCCTTGATTGCAAAATTAGTTTCTAAATCTGTACTAAGGGTGGTATCAAAGGGATCAATAATCAATCCCAAGGTATTATCAGCAAATTGCACATATGCGCCAGTGACTTCCCTTGTATCAATATCTAATTTTACCTGGTCAAAATGCATTGGCTTCTCATAAGAGGCTCCTGCCTGTTCTAATAGCCCCTCAAAGGTCTCCTGTATAGCCTCAGGGGCTTCAACTTTGTTTGCGGAAACCATCCTGCCAGATAGAGGCAGGGCAGGCGTATTATAGGAGGCTGATGGAGATAAAGGCTTGGCAGCAAGAACAACATCGTCACTAATATAAGAGGTGACTGCTGAATCAAGCCCCAGATAATCCTGCCAGTTATTTGCTACTTGCACAAATCCCTTTTCGGCAATCTCTCTTTGCAGGGAATTAATATCTTTTACTCCTTCTAAATCTGCGGCCTGGGCACTTGCATACCTAAAGCTTTCGATGCCTTTAACCTCATCCTCAGTATCAAAGAATTGCCTGGAAGCAGCAAAGGCTAAATTCTCATCCAGGCCCCTGATTCTACTGAATGCAAGGAACTTCTGCTTTGCTTCCTGTCCTAACCGGGCTTCAATACCTTGGCTGACAAATTCAAGTTGCTGGCTGGCCAGCTCGGAAAACGCTGAATAATCTGACTCAGCGACATATTTTTCTATCTCAGGGCTATGAATATTCTGGAATTCTTCGGTCAACTGATCCACTGTTCTTACTAAGGTCTTATTCTGCATAAAATCTTTTGAAACAGCATCTAAACCGGTGATATCGGCAAACTGTTTATGCGATAACTCATGTCCCAGAGCAGGTAAAATGTTTATTTTCTGAATCTGGGGATGCTGCATATAAGCCTGGGCATAGCCAAGCATAAATTCTTTAAATGTGCTGTTAGACTGCATCAATCCAGGAATCTTTGTTCTGTAAATTTCCAGGATATCATAAACTATTTTACTTTCTGGCATTTCTAATTCCTGGTATGCTGTGACAAACTCTTGATCAAGAGATGAAACCAGGTCTACTATCTGCTGGGAGTCTGGATAATCTCTAAGTGTGTTTTCAAAAACCTCTTTCAGCTCGCCTGCAATATCAAGATTTGGCACTTGGAAAGGATTAACGTTGAATATCAGGGCATTGTTACCAATATCAACGTAGGCTGCTGTGAAGCCTTCAGTCTTAATCTCCAGGCTGACCTGGTCAAAGTACATTGGCCTCTCATAAGAGGCTCCTGCCTGTTCCAGTATCTCCTCAAAGGTCTCTTTTATG
The DNA here is from genome assembly GCA_042570305.1 of Candidatus Omnitrophota bacterium. GTDB lineage: Bacteria > Omnitrophota > Gorgyraeia > Gygaellales > JAHJCI01 > JASFIK01. The sequence continues at coordinate 3,194 of JBHPGP010000017.1, read as the reverse complement.
GCCTGGGGAGCATCAACTTTGTTTGCGGAAATCATCCTGCCAGATAAAGGTAAGGCAGGCATATCAAGGGAAGCTGCTGGGGATGAGTAGAATTGATCAAATTTAGCAAGCAGGTCGTCTACGGGATCAGCCTCCCGATGCCATTGATTTGCCAAATTATTCGCCTCTGTAAGGTTCCTGCTAATCCAATCCCGCGTAGGCTGGTGTGACTTTAATTCTCCCGCTTCTATTAAGTCCTGCCTTTTCTGCGTCCATTTATCTATCTCGTATATCTCATGATTGTATAATCTATTTATTTCTTCTGGATTTAATATTTCGTGTGCTCGAGCATCAACATAAATAACCTTTTCGCCATAAACCTTATCTAAGCCAATATGCCCTCCTTGTCCGGTTTTCTGATAAAGGCCCTGTATAGGGATGACCGGGATATTATTGGTCATATCTGTCCTGAACTCATCCAGGGCTTTCAGGCGCTGGTCAAACGTGGTGGCTGCCTTTAAGGTCTGAGGCAGACCCTCATATACAGACTGATTGGCTTTAAGATGGGATACCTTGACTGCTGCTACTGGTGCGGCTGCGATGTTGGGATCATTGTTTGCTGAGGCGAATTTCAGGTAAGGCTGGATTCTGGCAAACTGCTTATCGCCTATTTCTGCCTTGAGCTCTTCTGCGCTCTGGATTCCTTTAAGCTTGGCGGCTGTTTGTACTCCAACGCCTGGCAAGGCGCTAAGCGCCTGTATGTCAACTTCTCCGGAGCCCATTACTATCGGTTTGATATCCACACGGCCGTCCTGGCCTATATCAAGGAATTGCTCAGCCATTCTATAGCTCTTGCTATTACGGCTAATGCCTTTTCCGTCTATATCCAGCTGCTCTAACTCTGCCAGCAGGTCATTCTTGCTGCCTATCGGCTTATGCCCATTCAATCCTGTTTTTAATGCCAGGCCCTTGAGGTTGGGATTCTCCTGGACTATGGGGTGCAAATATAATTTAAGCGTAGAGCTATCTTGATTGTATTCCTGCTGTGCCAAAAGCTGAGGATTGCCGTTTACAGAAAAACCAGGTCCGACAACAACCTCTATCTGGCTTACCTTTCCGTTATGGCTCATGTAGTCCTCAAACACTGGTTGGTAAGCTGGTAATTCTGCTTCGGGAATCCCCATCACATCTATATGATGGCCGTCAACCTGTAATCTAATCTTCTGTTCACTCAAAGCTGGAAATTCAGGTTGTTCTTGCTGAGCCTGCTCCGGCTGCTCTATAGGCTCAAGGCCCGGTAATTTGTCAGACACCAGAGGCAAGAGAGAAGATAAATTGCTAACTTCGACTTCGGAGAGCCCTGTTAATGAGCCAATATGTCCGGCTATCTCGCTCCATTCCATTTTTTGAGAATGGCTCTGGTTAATCCAGGAATTCAACTTCTGAAGCGAGGTATTGCTTTCTGTGTCGAGCTTCAATTCTTGCGACTTTAAATCTGCCAGTAGGTCTAATGTTTTGGGTAAAAGTTCATCGCTGTTGCTGCGGGTATCAAAGGCCTGCCTGACAAATGGGCTGCTCGCCTTAAGATTTTCGAAGTTTTCGTTATCTAAAGAATCCTGGAATTTGGCATCATTATAAATTGAGGGATGGAAGTTCAGGATTGCTACTCCGCTTTGGGAAATTTCCCATTTATACACACTGTCGTCTTCAACTTTAGGCATTTCGCGTATAACTACTTCGGATAAAGCCAGCCCTTTAATCTGCTGTCGATTAAGCACTCTCGGAGTAGACCGCAATTCCTGCTGTGCTGTTTCCAAATTGCCCTTATGCAATGCAACGCTCTCGATTAATCTTTCGACCTTTGGCTTAGCAGCAGCTAAATCCAGTTGTGCTTGCTGATACCGTTCAGCAGCCCTCTGTTCTGCTGAGAGGTCCGGTGTCCATGTAGGCTGCCTGCCTTGTTTCTTAAGTTGCTCCTGTTTTAATAAATTAGTCCCGAATGTGTCGGCTCTGGCAAGCCTTTCCTGTGCGCCAGCAAGAGCCTTATTAGCCTTATTTAAGTCGGATTCAGCGCCCTTTAAAGCCGATTCTTCAGCCTGAATCTCAGTCAATAATAAGGACCGGGAATTCATAACACGCTGCGGCAGAGGAGATTTGTGTTTCAGCTGTAAATCCTCCAAATCCCTAAGCACAAGCTGGTCATTTGCATCTACTCCTACGCTATCGAAAAACGCTTCGGCATTGTCAGACTCCCAAACAAAACCCTGATTATCCCACTGCTGCGCCAATTGCATTGCCTTATCAATCCACTGGTTCCGCTCTGCCTGAACTGCCTTACTGTATTCATCTATTGCAATGGCAGCGACATTAAGATCTAGCTGTTGATTATTTGCATCTAAATCTCCGAAGCTAAGCTTCTGACCTTTAAATACCGAATCCTGGTTTCTGCTAAGCCATGATTTATGTATTTTATCTCCTGCTTCCAAAACAAACGTCCTGACTGCAGAACCTTTGGCAAATGAAGTATCTAGTTTCTTGCCTGCTTTGGTTTGCTCCAAGGCATCCTTAAAGGCGGTAGACAGCTCATTTAAGGATATGCCTTTGGCATTTGCCTGTGTTAGTATATATATGGCATCTTTGGCTCCTACTTTATTATCAGCCTGCCATCGGGGAGTCAGCTCTTCGAAGGAAGCACTAGCAATATCTATTTCCACGCTCCCGTTCTGGCTCATGCGCACATTGCCAACCTGTTGTCCTGGCTGGAGTTTTAGCTCAGTAACAAATTTCTGCTCTAAGGCAGGGTTTTCTAATGCTTCCCAGCGCTGTGCGGCTTGTCCGTTCTCAGCAAAGAATTCTTGCTGCCATTCCTGATGCATCCTGCTGCCTATGTTATCTACCAAAACATCCATTAATGACCCTGGAGGCTCAAACTGATTGGATATTTTTATCTTCTCAGTAAGCGGAGTTACCTTATCCTGAACAACTACAAGGTGCCCACCTTGAGATTTTATTTCTCGCACGTTAGCAAGAGGTATGGCGTCTGCCTTCATCTTCATATACCTGTCTTCAATCTTCTGCTTTAATTGCTCTCTGACTGGATCCGGGAAATTCGATAAATCAAAATCCTTTATGCTTACTCTATCGGTAGAAAATACCTTTGCGTATTGAGTCTGATTAAATTCAGATATATCATGCCAATCTCTAATTCCTAGAGG
>JBHPGP010000016.1:0-27175 GCA_042570305.1 Candidatus Omnitrophota bacterium | reverse complement strand
GCTGGATGAGCCCAAGCGTATGCGTTTTGGTTCCTCAGAATTTTATTTTAAGTCTCCCAGCCAGATGCAGGAACTTTTTAAGGAGCTGCCGGAGGTATTAAAGAATACACAGGAAATTGCCTGGCGCTGCAATCTGGAGATGGATTTTTCCAGTATTCATTTGCCCAGGTACGAACCGCCGCAAGGCATAAGCCAGGCGGATTTCCTAAACCAGCTTTGCCAGAAGGGAATAGAAAAAAGGTTTAACCGCAAGATGAGCGATGCCTACCAGGAAAGGTTAACACACGAATTAAAAACCATAGAGACAACCGGCTTTACCAGTTATTTCCTGATTGTCTGGGATTTTATCCACTACGCCAAGCAGAGCAATATCCCCACGGGCCCGGGACGCGGTTCTGCTGCCGGGAGCCTGGTGAGTTATCTTTTGGAGATTACCGATATTGACCCAATCAAATACGGGCTGCTCTTTGAGCGTTTCCTCAATCCCGAGAGAAAGCAGTTGCCTGATATAGATATTGATTTTTGTTATGTCAGGCGCCCGGAGGTGATTAATTACGTAACCCGCAAATACGGGCAGGAAAACGTAGCACAGATTATCACCTTCGGCACTATGCAGGCGAGGGCAGTCGTCAGGGATGTAGGCAGAGTAATGGGGATGAGCTATGCCGAGGTGGATAGGATTGCCAAGTTGATTCCGCCTGACCCCAACATTAGCCTGAGGGAGGCCCTGGATTCAGAGAGCGAATTAAATCACCTTGTAAAAACAGACGAAAGAATCCGCAGCTTGTTCGAGATAGCCATGCCACTTGAAGGCTTATTCCGCCATGCCTCAGTGCATGCCGCGGGAGTGGTGATTGCTGATTCCGAGCTCAACAACTATATGCCCTTATTCAAATCAGGGGACGGGCAAATTACCACGGGATTCAGCATGGAGGCGTTAGGCAAAATCGGGCTGCTCAAAGTCGATTTCCTGGGTTTGCGCACCCTGACCGTAGTCAGCGAGGCCATAAAACTGATTCAGCAAAGAAAGGGCCTGACCATAGATATCGAGCAGATGGATTTATCGGATGCCGAGACTTTCAAGTTGTTGTGTTCTGCACAGACAATGGGAATCTTTCAATTGGAAAGCTCTGGCATGCGAGACCTTTTAAGAAAACTGGAGCCGGACCGTTTTGAGGATTTGATTGCCTTGCTTGCTCTTTACCGCCCGGGACCCATAGGCTCAGGCATGTTAGATGATTTTATCAAGCGTCGCCACGGGCAGATAGCCGTACGTTACGACCACAAGAAATTAGAGCCGATATTAAAGGATACCTACGGCATTATTGTTTATCAGGAACAGGTTATGCAGATTGCCTCGCAATTAGGGGGCTTTACCATGGCTTCCGCAGACCGCCTGCGCCGGGCAATGAGCAAAAAGATCCCGGAGGTAATGGAGGAGCAGAGAAAGCATTTTATCCAGGGGTGTAAAGATAACAGCATACCCGAGTCTACCGCAAATAAGATATTCGACCTGATTTTGTATTTTTCAGGATACGGCTTTAACCGCAGCCATTCGGCAGCTTATGCGATGATCTCCTACCGCACCGCCTACTTAAAGGCAAATTTCCCCGTAGAATTTATGACTGCACTACTTACTTCCGAACGCGATAATACCGATAAGATCGTAGAGTATGTTAATGAGGCATCCCGTATGGGACTGAATGTCCTGCCGCCGGATATAAATACCAGCGAGGCGGAATTCAAAATAGCGGATGATACAAATATCCGCTTCGGACTCCTGGCAATAAAGAACGTAGGAAGCGGGGCAATAGAGTCTGTAGTTGCGGCACGTAAAGCGGGAAATGAATTTTCCAGCTTAGAAGACTTTTGCGGCAGGGTTGATTTAAGGCTGGTCAATCGCAAGGTAATAGAGAGTTTGATTAAGGCCGGCGCCTTTGACTCCCTGGGGATGAACCGGGCAGGAATGATCTGGGGGCTGGAGAAGGTATTGAGCCTGGCATCCCGTATTCATAAGGAAAAGGCTAGCGGGCAATTATCCTTCTTTGAATTAGGGGCCACCCAGGATGTCTTCAAAGGTATTAACGGAATCTCACAGATTAAGGAATGGCCCGAGCCGCAGTTACTTGCCTTCGAGAAAGAAATGCTCGGTTTTTACGTAAGCGGCCATCCCCTGGCGCGCTATGCCAAGATTTTGGCGCGTTTCCGTTTCTGCTCAACGGCTGATTTAAAACAAAAGGCGAACACAGAGGATGTCAAGGTAGTCGGATTGATTATCAAGATTAAGCAGACCGTCACCCGCGCCAAGGGAGAGAAGATGGCGATATTGAAACTGGAGGATCTGGATGGGGTGATAGAGGTTTTGGTTTTCCCGCGCACCTTCCAGGCAGTGGCAAAAAATATACAACCTAATTCAATAGTCCTGGTAAAGGGCAAACTGGACCTGAAAGAAAACACTCCCAAGATTATTGCCAATGACCTGCTTTTATTCGAAGACATATACCACTTGATTACGGGCATTAATATTAACATCTCCGGAATACGGGATAATCTTTTCGAGAGCCTGAAGAGCAGGCTTGCTTCTTCCGCAGGCAAGGCTCCGATATACCTGCATCTGGACGCGCCCAAGCGCCCCCGCGTGCAACTTCTTGTAGGGCAGGAATTTTTCGTCGACCCCAATGAGCAGCTGATAGATGATATAGAGTCGTTGCTCGGAGAGGGGAGGGTTTCTCTAGTCCTTTAAGTTGAGCATGTTGTATCTTTCAAAAAATCCCACCATTCATAAAAAAATCTTAAAATAATCTTGACAAAAAACTTTTTTTTAGTAAAATATAGGTCTGTGTAATTTTTTTTCAGGCCAGATTTTCTCCAGTTTTTACCGACTTATCTGCTTGGAATTAAAAGACATGTCTGCTTTTGTTTGACCCAAAGCAGAAAAATTCTGGTAATACGGGAAGTACTATCCTCTTAAGAGCCGCCATCGTTTATAATCGAAAGGCGACGAGGATAACTGGTAGATTGATTTGCTGGAGTAGCTCAGTCGGTAGAGCACGTCCTTGGTAAGGACGGGGTCACGGGTTCAATTCCCGTCTCCAGCTTGTTGAAAGAGCCGGCGACTTACTAATTTATATGCGAGAAATAATCACCTTAGAATGTACAGAGTGCAAGAGAAGAAATTACACGACCACAAGAAATAAGAAATTACAGCAGAAACGGTTGGAGACAAAGAAGTTTTGCAGGTTCTGCAGAAAATCTGTTTTACATAAGGAGACAAAGTAAGCCAATAGGCCAGTAGCTCCAATTGGTAGAGCAGCGGTCTCCAAAACCGTTCGTTGGGGGTTCGAATCCCTCCTGGCCTGGTTAACTAAAGGGTCAGGATTCGAACCAGCGGGAGAAGGTAAAGGTTTAAGAAGGGGTAAGATGCAAATATTTAGCAAGGCAATTAATTTTATCAAGGAGGTAAGGCTCCAATTGACCAAGGTATCCTGGCCGACGAGAAGGGAGTTAATCGGGGCGACCTCGGTAGTTATCACCACTACCTGCCTGGCAGCCGTATTTATCGGCATCGTTGACGTGATCTTATCCAGAATAGTGAACTGGGTTTTCCGATGAAAAAGTGGTATATCATCCACAGCCAGACCGGTTTTGAAGACAGGGTAAAACGCTCTTTGGAAAATAAGATTAAATCCAGCGCATTGGAGGAATTCATTACCCAGATAGTTGTGCCAACGGAACAGGTTTCGGAAATCCGCGCAGGCAAGAGAAGGGTTACTCAGAGAAAATTCTTCCCCGGCTATATTTTAATCAATATGGAATTAAACGACCTGGTTTACGCTGCGATAAAATCCACTCCGGGTGTCACGGGTTTTATCGGCACCGGCAGGAAGCCTACGCCTTTGTCCAAGACCGAGGCTGACGAAATCATCAAGAGGATAGAAGAGACGCAGGTTAAGCCAAGCCCGAAGGTGGTATTCGAGAGCGGGGAGCAGGTAAGGGTAACTCAGGGCCCCTTTGTTAATTTTAACGGAATTATCGATGAAGTGCGTCCGGATAAGGGCAAGTTAAAGGTGAGTGTTTCGATTTTTGGCAGGGCAACTCCGGTAGAGTTGGAATACTGGCAGGTAGAAAAGGTTTAATCGAATGGCAAAGAAGGCAGTAGCTCAGATAAAGCTGCACGTTCCCGCGGGCCAGGCAAACCCCGCGCCTCCTGTTGGCCCGGCGCTAGGCCAGCACGGGGTTAACATAATGCAGTTCTGCAAGCAGTTTAACGAGCAGACCAAAGGTAAAGAGGGATTAATTTATCCGGCAGTGATTACCGTTTACCAGGACAGAACCTTTACCTTTATAATTAAAAGCCCGCCTTCTTCAGTATTGATCAAGCGTGCCTGTAATCTGGCAAAGGCAAGCGGCCAGGCAGGCAAGGAACAGATTGCCACGATTACCCATAAACAGATAGAAGAGATAGTTAGGCTTAAGGCAAAGGATTTAAACTCCTCCAAATTTGAAAAGTCAGTAAAGATTATCGAGGGAACAGCCCGCAGCATGGGGATTAAGGTTGTTTCGGAAGAGGAGCAGCAGAAACTCCAGGCAGCCGCTGCCAAGGCTGCAGAGGAAGCACCGGAAGAAGTAAAGAAGCCCGAGAAGGCAGAAGAGAAGCAGGCTGATAAAGATGAAAAAGCGCAGTAAACGCTACCAAGAAATTTTAAAGTTATTCGATGAGAATAAAACCTATGCCGTTAGTGAGGCAATCTCTATATTGAAGAAGGCGAGCAATACCAAGTTTGACAGTTCTTTGCAGGTTCATTTTCATTTAGCGGTTGACCCCAAAAAATCAGACCAGATGGTCAGGGGGGCGGTAGTATTGCCACACGGAACAGGCAAGAAGGTGAGGATTGCGGTTTTTGCCAAGGGCGAAGCAGAGAAGCAGGCCAAGGAAAAGGGCGCTGATTTCGTGGGGGGGCCGGATTTAATCGAGAAGGTAAGCAAGGGGTTTCTGGATTTCGATTGCGCAATTGCCACCCCTGAAATGATGAAAGAGCTGTCGCGCCTGGGCAAGCTTCTGGGCCCGCGCGGGCTTATGCCAAGCCCAAAGACCGGGACAGTGACTAACGACGTGGGGGCGGCTATCGAGCAGGTACGCAAGGGTAAGGTTGATTTCAAGGTGGACAAGCAAGGCGGTATACATCTGAATACCGGCAAGATGTCTTTCTCCGAAGATAAATTAGTGGAAAATGCCTCGGTAGTTATCGAGGCAGTAAACGAGGCTCGCCCCGCATCAGTAAAGGGCAAGTATATCAATAGCCTGTTCTTGAGTTCTGCCATGAGCCCGTCATTGAGGATTGCCTGTTAATGGAAAAACTGGGTTTAGTCATCAGAAAGGAATCGGAAAGGATTTTAAAAGACCGGCTGAAGGGCGCGGAGAGCTTTCTGCTTGTCAAATACTCCGGGATTAGCGCCAGCGATTTAAACAGCTTAAGGAATTCCTTGTCCGAAATCGATTCTTCGCTGATGGTAATCAAGAACAGCGTAAGCAAGCGCGTATTCAAATCCAATCAGGACCTGCATCAGCAGCTGGAAGGTCCCTGCGGGTTGATTTTTATTAACAGTGATTTGATTGCCACTTCACAAATCATTGCCAGGTTCAGCCAGAAGAATCCGAACCTGACGGTCAAGACCGGCTTATTAAATGATAGGGTTATAACCGATAAGGAAATCGCAGAGCTTTCCAGGCTTTCTTCAATTTCAGCTCTGCAAAGCAAGGTAGTCGGGGGGTTAAAGTCCCCGATTTGTGCGCTGGTTTTTAGCTTAAAACAAATTATCAATAAATTAGCATTGGTGTTGAATCAGGTTAAAGATAAAAAGAATAAATAACACAGGAGGGAAAAATGGCTGCTAATAAAGTGGAAGACCTGATGAAATCGATTGAGGAGATGAGCGTGCTTGAGCTTTCGGATTTAGTCAAGGCCCTGGAAGACAAGTTCGGCGTTACGGCGGCAATGCCGGCAATGGCTGCCGCACCGGCTGCGGGCGGGGCGCAAGCTCAAGCAGGCGAAGAGAAAAGCACCTTTAACGTTGTCTTAGCCTCGGTAGGCGGCAACAAGATATCCGTAATCAAGGAAGTACGGGCAATCACCAGCCTCGGTCTAAAAGAGGCAAAAGACCTGGTTGACTCTGCACCCAAGCCGGTCAAAGAGGGCGTTGCCAAAGAAGAGGCAGAGCAGATGAAAAAGAAGCTGGAGGCAGCAGGGGCAACCGTAGAATTAAAGTAAAACTATGACCAAGCGCAAGAATTTCGGCAGGCTTAAGGAGATTTTTGACATTCCCAACCTGCTGGAACATCAGTTGAGTTCTTACCATGATTTTCTGCAGCAGGATGTTCCGGTCAGCGAGCGGGAGTCTATCGGTCTGCAGGAAATTTTCCTTAACTTCTTCCCCATTGAGAGCCAGGACAGGCGCCTGAGGATTGAGTTTATCAGTTATTCTCTGGGAAAGCCGAAATACGACATTGCCGAATGCAAGAGGAGGGCGATTAGCTTTGCCTCGCCTTTAAGAATAAAGTTCAGGTTTACCACTGCACAGCAGACGCTGGAACAGGACGCCTATTTCGGCGAAATCCCCCTGATGACGCCCACGGGTTCTTTTATCATTAACGGCGACGAGCGTGTGATCGTAAACCAGCTGCAGCGTTCTCCGGGGGTTTCCTTTGAAGAGGAATTGCACCCCAGCGGCAAAAGGATTTATTACGGCAGGGTCATTCCTTACAGGGGGGCCTGGCTGGAATTCAAATATGACCTGTCCGAGGTAATCTTGGCAGTTGTGGACAGGCGCAGGAGCTTCCCGGCTACGCAGGTCCTACGCATTTTAGGCTATTCTACTGACGAAAATATCAACCAGGTTTTTTCCAAGGAATACCCGCAGATTCAGGCAACGCTTAAAAAGGATTATACCAAAAACAAGGAAGAGGCCTTATTGGATTTCTACCGCAAGATGCGCCCAGGGGAGCCGGTTACCGCCGATTCAGCCGAGAACCTGTTCTACCGGCTGTTTTTTGACCCCCGGCGTTACGATTTGGAAAGGGTGGGCAGGTTTATTCTCAACCGCAAGCTCGGAATGGAGGTATCGCTGGATAAGAGGATCCTGGATTCCGAGACCGTAGTCAAGGTAATCGAATACCTGATCCGTTTAAAAGACGGCATCGGCAGAATCGACGACATCGACCACCTGGGCAACCGCAGGATTAAGACTATCGGTGAGCTGATTTCTAACCAGGTGCGCATTGGCCTGGCCAGGGTCGAGCGCTCAATCCGCGAGAGGTTGACTGTCTTAGGCGAATCCGAAGACCTGAGCATCCATCACCTAATAAATTTCAAACTCTTTTCCAACCAGATTCATGATTTCTTTGCCCGCGGGCAGTTATCCCAGTTCATGGACCAGATAAACCCCTTGGCAGAATTAACGCATAAGCGCAGGCTCAGTGCGTTAGGTCCGGGCGGCCTTTCCCGTGAACGGGCAGGGTTTGAAGTCAGGGATATACATTCTTCCCATTACGGACGCATCTGTCCGATAGAAACACCGGAAGGCCCGAATATCGGCTTAATCGCCTCCTTGACTACTTATGCGCGGGTGAATAACCTTGGGTTGCTTGAGACTCCTTACCGGAAAATAGAAGATTCAAGGCTGACGCGCAAGATTGAATATCTCACCGCCGACCTTGACGAAGAAAAGATAATCGCACAGGCAAACGCGCCTATCGATGATGAGGGAAAATTTTTACAAGGCGAGGTTCTCTGCCGCCATAAAGGCAATTTCCCCAAGATACGCGCTGACAAGGTGGAATTTATGGATGTTTCTCCCAAGCAGCTGATTTCTGTGGCGACTTCCCTGATTCCTTTCCTGGAGCACGATGACGCAAACCGCGCTTTGATGGGTTCAAATATGCAGAGGCAGGGCGTTCCGCTTTTGTTTCCCGAGGCTCCGATTGTCGGCACGATGATGGAGGAAAAGGTGGCACTGGATTCAGGGGCGGTCGTAACTGCAGAGGCTTCAGGCAGGGTAACTGCCATTGACGGCTCTTCAATTACTATAGGTAAGAATACCTATCATTTAAAGAAATTCATCCGCACCAATGCCGACACCTGTATAAATCAAAGGCCATTGGTGAAATTGGGCGAACATGTAGAGGCAGGCCAGATTATTGCCGATGGGATGGCGACCAGAGGCGGTGAGCTGGCAATGGGCAGGAATCTTCTGGTAGCCTTTATGCCCTGGCGCGGATATAACTTTGAGGATGCCATCCTGATAAACGAAAATGTGGTGCGGGAAGATGCGTTTACCTCAATACATGTAAAGAAATTCGAGGTGGAGGCTACGGAAACACGCCTGGGCAACGAAGAGATTACCCGCGATATACCCAATATCAGCGAGGAGGCATTAAGCAACCTGGACGAAACAGGTACCATCCGCATCGGAGCGAGGGTCAGCCCCGGAGACATATTGGTAGGAAAGGTAACCCCCAAAACAGAGTCCGAGCTTTCTCCCGAAGAAAGATTATTAAGGGCGATATTCGGGGAAAAGGCAGAGGATGTCCGCGATACCTCGCTGGTTGCTCCCCCCGGAGTTGAGGGGGTAGCCGTTGACGTGCATATATTTTCGCGGCGCGAGCGGGGAAGGAGATCTAAAGAAGAAAAGAGCAAGGAATTAGCCAAGATTAAGGAATTAAAGGCATACTACAAAGAGGAAATTAGTTTCATACAGAAGGAAAGGGTGGCCAGGCTTTCTGAGCTTCTTAAGGTAAGCAAGGAAAAGGTAATGAGCCTGGACTTCTCTGATAACGAGGAGGCAAAACGGATAAACGATTCCTATAACGAGCAGATTAAGGCTTTGCTTGCTCAACAGGAGCGCGAGATTGATAATGTGCGCCGTGGGGATGAGCTGCCCAGCGGCGTCTTAAAGCGTATTGTCGTTTACGTTGCCACAAAGCACAGGCTGCAAGAGGGAGACAAGCTGGCCGGCAGGCACGGCAACAAAGGGGTAGTCGCACGCATCCTGCCCGAGGAGGATATGCCTTATTTGCCGGACGGCAGCACCGTAGATATTGTTTTGAATCCGCTTGGCGTGCCCTCGCGTATGAATATCGGGCAGATTCTTGAAACGCATTTGGGCTGGGCAGCCCAGGTGCTCGGGATCAAGATAGGCTCGCCTGTTTTTGACGGAGCCAATGAAACAGAAATCAAGGAAATGCTAAAAAAAGCAGGTTTGCCGGAAGACGGCAAAATCACCCTCTACGATGGCTATACCGGCAAGCCCTTTGCGCAAAAGATATGCGTAGGCTACATTTACATGATGAAACTGGTGCATCTGGTGGAAGATAAAATTCACGCCCGCTCCATAGGTCCTTACTCTTTGGTAACCCAGCAGCCATTAGGCGGCAAGGCTCAGTTCGGCGGCCAGCGTGTAGGCGAAATGGAAGTCTGGGCCCTGGAAGCCTATGGCGCGGCATTCAGCCTGCAGGAAATGCTGACGGTTAAGAGCGATGATGTTTCAGGCCGCACGAGGATATACGAAGCTATTGTTAAAGGAGAGCAGCGCCTGAACCCGGGCATTCCGGAATCCTTCCATGTCCTGGTTAAAGAGCTCCAGGGATTATGTCTGGACGTGCGTACAGAGCGGCTGGAAAAGGCAAAATAAATGGAACAACAACAACAAGCAAACCAATTCGACGTTATCAGTATCAAGATTGCCTCACCGCAGGTAATGCTCGGCTGGTCCAAGGGCGAGGTGAAGAAGGCAGAAACGATTAACTACCGTACGCTCAAACCGGAAAAGGACGGCCTGTTCTGCGAGAAAATTTTCGGGCCGGTGCGCGACTGGGAATGTCATTGTGGCAAGTATAAAGGCATGAAATTTAAAGGTATTACCTGTGACCGCTGCGGAGTAACCATAGACCATTCGGTCGTGCGCCGTCAGCGCATGGGCCACATTGAATTAGCCGCGCCGGTAACACATATCTGGTTTTTTAAAGCAGTTCCCAGCCGCCTGGCTGCCCTGCTTAATCTTGGCCTGCGCGAGCTGGAGAGGGTAATCTATTATGAACAGCATGTGGTAATTGACCCGGGAGATACCCCCCTGAAGAAGTACGAACTGCTTAATGAAGAAAAATTCGTCGAGGCAAAAGAAAAATACGGAACAGGGTTTAAGGCCTTGATCGGAGCGGAGGCTGTCAGGAACATGCTTAAGGAAATGGATTTAGACAGCCTGATTGCCAAGCTTAGGCGTAATTTAAACAATTCCAAGGATGTTTTGAACAACCGCAAGATTCTCAAGACTCTGAAGATAGCGCAGGATTTGAAGAAATCCGAAAACCGTCCGGAATGGATGGTCTTGGAAATTTTGCCGGTTATCCCTCCGGATTTAAGGCCGCTGGTCCCCTTAGACGGCGGCAGGTTTGCTACCTCGGATTTGAACGATTTATACCGCCGTGTAATTAACCGCAATAACCGCTTAAAAAAGCTGATTGATTTAAACGCTCCAGACATCATCATCCGTAACGAAAAAAGGATGCTTCAGGAAGCGGTGGACGCACTGATGGATAACGGCAGGCATGGCCGTGCGGTAATGGCTGCTAATAACCGACCGCTTAAGTCGCTTTCGGATATGCTTAAAGGAAAACAGGGGCGTTTCCGTCAGAACCTTTTGGGAAAACGCGTGGACTATTCAGGGCGTTCGGTAATTGTTATCGGACCGAACCTAAAGATGCATGAATGCGGCCTGCCCAAGCAGATGGCTATAGAGCTGTTTGAGCCGTTTATTATCAGGAAGTTGCGCGAGAAGGGTTTTGTGCATACGGTAAAAGGCGCGCGCCGCATGGTCGAGCGAGGCAAGGTTGAGGTTTGGGATATCCTGGAAGAGGTAATCAGGGACCATCCCATCCTCCTGAACCGTGCCCCCACCCTTCATCGCCTGAGCGTGCAGGCGTTTCAACCAAAATTAATTGAAAGCAAGTCCATAAAAATTCATCCGCTGGTATGTACTGCCTTTAACGCCGATTTTGACGGAGATCAGATGGCAGTGCATGTTCCCTTATCGCTTGAGGCTCAGATGGAATGCCGCATCCTGATGCTTTCCACAAATAACATATTTTCTCCGGCAAACGGCCGGCCGATTACCGCACCTACCCAGGATTTGATACTGGGCTGTTCTTACCTGAGCAAGGAGAAACCGGGCGCCCTGGGCGAGGATAAGCTTTTTGCCAACCCCGACGAGGTAATTGCCGCTTTTGACGACGGCACAATCGAGTTGCACGCAAGAATAAAATTAAGGCTGGATAAAATTTTCGATTTGGAAGAGAAAAAGCTAATCGAGGAAAGAAAAATCGTCTTTACGACTCCCGGGAAGGTTATCTTTAACCGGCTGCTGCCGGAGAATTTCGGCTTCGTGAACAGGGAGCTTAACAAGAAGAACGTCTCCATTATCGTAGAGGAATGTTATAAGCGTTTTGGCCATGCCAGCACGATTAAATTACTGGACGACATTAAGGATTTGGGATTCGAGTATGCTACGCTGGGGGGGATATCAATCGGTATAGATGACCTGAGGATTCCCAAAGAGAAACAGGATGTTTTACAGAAAGCCCAGACAGAGATTAAGAGGGTCGAGGATCAATACCAGAAGGGGATTATTACGCAAAGAGAAAGATATAACCGTGTAATCGACATCTGGACTCATGCCACCGACCGGGTTGCCGATTACCTTTTTAGCGGCATGGATCCGTTCAATCCGATTTTTATGATGGCTGACTCCGGCGCAAGGGGTTCGCGCCTGCAGGTAAGGCAGCTTGCCGGCATGCGCGGTCTGATGGCAAAGCCTTCGGGAGAGATAATCGAAAGCCCGATTCTCGCAAATTTCCGCGAGGGGCTGACCGTGCTCGAATATTTTATTTCCACCCACGGCGCAAGAAAGGGCCTGGCTGACACCGCGCTAAAAACAGCGGATGCCGGATATTTAACCCGCCGCCTGATAGACGTTGCCCAGGAGGTAATCATACTTGAAGAAGACTGCGGGACCTTAAACGGGATAACAGTTTCCGCCATCATCGAGGGGGACGAAGTGGTTGTTTCTCTGTCGGAAAGGGTTATCGGCCGTACGGCACTGGATAACATAGTAGATATCATTACCGATCAAGTTGTGGTAGCGCAAGGCAGCGCGATTACAGAAGAAAAGGCGGAGGTAATCGAAAGGCTGGGCATCGAAAAGATCAGAATCAGGAGCGTTTTGACCTGCGAAACAGAGCGCGGGGTTTGCGCGAAATGTTACGGAAGAAACCTGGCGCGGGGCATGCAGGTAGAGATGGGAGAGGCAGTGGGAATAATTGCCGCACAGAGCATTGGCGAGCCCGGTACGCAGCTGACCATGCGCACCTTCCATATCGGCGGTACTGCCTCAAGGATCATCGAGCGCTCTTTCATCAAGTCCAAGAATAAGGGAACGCTGACTTACCATAATCTGCGCACGGTCCATCGGGAAAAGGAATTTCTCGTGCTTAACCGCAACGGCTCAATCAGCATTAACGATAAAGAGGGCAGGGAGCTGGAGCGGTACCCCGTGGTGCATGGAGCCACGATCTCAATCGGTGACGGTAAAGAAATAGATAAGGGCGAGGCCTTTATAAACTGGGACCCCTATACCTCCCCGATTTTAACGGAAGTCGGCGGAAAGGTTAAATACGAAGAGTTGATAAATGCCGTGACCCTGGAAGAGGAATTTAACCCCGTGACCAAGGTTACCGAATACGTCTTAATAGACCATAAGCCGGAATACCACCCGCAGATGATTATTCTCGACGAGAAAGAGCAGGTTATGGGGATTTATCCGATTCCCGTAGGGGCACATGTGGTAGTTAAGGACGGGGCAAGGGTTAAGGCAGGAGATTTGCTGGCAAAGATACCGCGCCTGCTTGTGAAGACCCGCGATATCACCGGAGGGCTTCCGCGCGTAGCCGAGCTATTCGAAGCGC
Source organism: Candidatus Omnitrophota bacterium (assembly GCA_042570305.1). Taxonomy (GTDB): domain Bacteria; phylum Omnitrophota; class Gorgyraeia; order Gygaellales; family JAHJCI01; genus JASFIK01. The sequence goes on along the minus strand of JBHPGP010000016.1, from coordinate 14,163 downwards.
GGCGTCCCAAAAGCCCGGCGGTAATTAGTGAAATAGACGGTTTTGTGGAATTCGGAGAAACCAAAAAGGGCCAGCGCGTAATTATCGTGCGTTCCTCTACCGGGATGCAGAGAGAGTATATGATACCTCACGGCAAGCATCCGAATGTTTACAAAGGCGACCGCGTGGCAGCCGGCCAGCAGCTTACGGACGGGCCAGTGGTCCTTCAGGACATATTAAGCGTTTGCGGAGATAAGGCATTGCAGGAATACCTGGTCAATGAGGTTCAGGAGGTCTACCGGCTTCAGGGCGTGCACATCAACGATAAGCATATAGAGCTGATTATCCGCCAGATGCTGAAGAAGGTGCGTATCGAAGAGCCGGGCAGCACCGAGTTCCTGCCGGGTGAATTCGTGGACAAATGGAAGTTTAAGAAAGAGAATATGCGTATTAAGAAGAAAACCGGGAAACCAGCTTCTGCTACCCCGCAGTTACAGGGGATTACAAAAGCCTCTTTAAATACCGAGAGCTTTATTTCGGCTGCAAGTTTCCAGGAGACTACCCGTGTTTTGGCTGACGCTGCCGCTTCCGGCAAGCAGGACGGTTTATACGGATTAAAGGAGAGTGTGATTGTCGGCCGGTTGATTCCCGCAGGCACGGGATTCCCCGAGCATAAAGAAGCACAGATGGAAAAGGTAGCGCAGGAATAAAGGTAAAAGAAATGCCAACTATTTCGCAATTAATCAGAAAAGGCAGGGTTAGCAAAAGTAAAAAATCAAAATCTCCGGCTTTGAAATTCAGCCCGCAGAGGAGAGGGGTATGCGTTCAGGTACGCACAATGACGCCCAAGAAGCCGAATTCGGCTTTACGTAAGATTGCCAGGGTCAGGTTGACTACGGGCATTGAGGTCTCTTCCTATATACCCGGAGAAGGGCATAATTTACAGGAGCATTCCATAGTCCTGGTCAGGGGCGGCAGGGTAAAGGATTTGCCCGGTGTGCGCTATCATATTGTGCGGGGTACTCTGGATACTGCGGGGGTTACACAGAGAAAGAAATCACGTTCCAAATACGGGGCAAAACTGGTAAGGTAAGTTATAAGGATTAAGTGCAGTAAAAAACGAGAAAATCATGAGAAGGAGAAAAGCACAAAACAGAGAGGTAATGCCTGACCCGAAGTATAACAGCAAGGTGGTCAGTAAATTTATAAACATGGTGATGCTGCGCGGAGGAAAGTCCGTTGCACAGAGCATTGTATACGGAGCGCTGCAGGTAGTTTCCGAAAAGACCGGAGAAGTGGATGTCCTGAAGGTTTTCAATAAAGCGCTGGATAATGTGCGTCCGCACCTGGAAGTAAAATCACGCAGGATTGGCGGAGCGACTTATCAGGTGCCCATAGAAGTAAATAAGCCCAGGGGCGTATCTTTGGCGTTGCGCTGGGTCAGGGATATTGCCCAGTCTAAAAAAGGCAAACCGATGAAGGACAAGCTCGCCGAAGAGCTGATCTCCGCTTATAAGGGAGAGGGTACGGCAATTAAAAAAAGGGATGACCTGCATAAGATGGCAGAAGCCAACCGCGCCTTTGCTCATTTCAGGTGGTAATGTGGAATTAAAGAACATCAGGAATATCGGCTTTATCGCACATATAGACGCAGGAAAGACCACTACAACCGAGCGCATACTATATTTTACCGGAAGGTCTTATAAAATCGGAGAGGTTGACCTCGGTACCGCCGCCATGGACTGGATGACCCAGGAGCAGGAGAGGGGTATTACCATTACGGCAGCTTCCACTACCTGCCTGTGGCAGGGGAATCAGATTAATATTATCGATACACCCGGGCATGTTGATTTTATTGTGGAAGTAGAGAGGTCATTAAAGGTTTTAGACGCCGCAGTAGTAATATTCTGTGGGGTTGGCGGGGTTGAGCCTCAATCCGAAACAGTCTGGAGGCAGGCTGACCGTTATCACGTTGCGCGCCTGGCTTTCGTAAATAAAATGGACAGGGTAGGAGCAGATTTTTATTCCACACTGGAGCAGATGCGTTCGCGCCTGGCAGCTAATGCTGCGGCAATACAGCTTCCCTTTGGACAGGAGGACGGTTTTAAGGGGGTCATTGATTTAATCAACCAGGAATTAATCGTTTATCGTGATGAGTCAGGCAAGGAGTTTGAAAAGTCACCCCTTCCTAAGGAGCTTTCAGGGGAAGCAAAAAAATACCGGGAAATCCTCATTGAGAAGCTGGCAGAGGCGGATGAGGCGATTATGGACAAGTTTGTGAACGCAAGGCCAATAGAAACAGAAGAGATAAAAGCAGCCATACGCAGGGCAACTCTGGCAAGCAGGTTCGTGCCGGTCCTATGCGGGTCTGCCGTGAAGAATAAAGGCATCCAGCCGCTATTGGACGCAATCTGCGATTATTTGCCTTCGCCCAGTGACCTTCCGGCAATCAAGGGCATAGAGCCTAACTCAGGAGATTACGAAGAAAGGACCGTTGCGGATGATGCGCCGTTTTGCGCGCTTTGTTTTAAGATTATGTCAGACGCTTATGTAGGTAGGCTTAATTTCCTGCGCGTCTATTCCGGCATCCTGCATTCCGGAGATACGATTTATAATGCCACGCAGAGGACGCGCGAGCACGTAACAAAGTTAGTGCGTATGCATGCTAACCGCCAGGAGATCATTGATTCGGTAGGCACCGGAAATATTGCTGCGGCAGTGGGCCTGAAGGAAACCAAAACAGGGGATACGCTTTGCGATGAGTCTGCGCCGATTATCATCGAAAAGATTCGCTTTCCCGAGCCGGTTATTTCGATGAGCATCGAGCCCAGAAGCACTGAAGACCAGGAAAAGCTGGGCTACGCCTTAAAGAAGCTGGAAGAGGAGGACCCCACATTTACGATGACGCATAATACCGATACCGGCCAGACTTTGATTTCAGGTATGGGTCAGCTGCATTTAGAGGTTGCGGTGCACAGGCTGATACACGATTTTAAGATTGAGGCGAAGACCGGGCAGCCGCAGGTAGCATACCGTGAGACGATTACCAAGAAGGTGGTTTCCATCGGAAAATTTATCCAGCAGACCGGAGGCCACGGGCAATACGGCCACGTGGTAATCCGGATGCAGCCTCAGGAAAGGTCTGGTCTTGGCGTTACCTTTGAAGATAAAATAAAGAGCGGCGCAATACCCCGCGAATTTATCCCCGCGGTAGAGGAGGGTGTACGCTCCGCCGCAAGGAGCGGTTTCCTGGCAGGTTATCCGGTTACCGATATAGCGGTTACCTTAATGGACGGCTCTTATCATGAGGTCGATTCTTCGGAAATGTCCTTTCAGGTAGCGGCCGGAATGGCTTTTAACGACGGGCTGAAGAAGGCAGGCTGCATACTTCTTGAGCCGATTATGGATTTGGAAATAGTTGTCCCGGAAGAGTACATGGGGCAGATTTTAGGAGACCTTAACGGGCGCAGGGCCAAGGTAAGCGCAATGAAACAGAGAAAGAACTTACGGATTATCCGCGCATGCGTGCCGATAGCAGAGGTATTCAATTATGCGACCATATTAAGGTCTCTTACGCAGGGAAGAGGTTCTTATACAATGGAGCCCTCGTATTATGCCGAGGTGCCTTCAAATATATCAGAGAAGATTACTGGTTTGGGTGCGGGTGCTTCCCCGGGCAAGGGGGCGCACCTGTCTATGCCTTTCAAAAGGAGGTAAGAATGGCAAAGGAGAAATTTGTTCGGACTAAACCTCATTTAAACATCGGAACCATCGGACACGTCGATCACGGAAAGACAACCTTGACTTCGGCGATTACGCTGGTGCTTAACAAGAAGGGCTTTGCCGAGGCAAGGACCTTTGACTCAATCGACAATGCTCCGGAAGAGAAAGAAAGAGGCGTAACGATTAATATCGCGCACGTGGAATACCAGACAGATGCGCGCCATTATGCGCACATTGACTGTCCCGGCCATGCCGATTATATCAAGAACATGATCACAGGGGCCGCGCAAATGGACGGAGCGATACTGGTTGTTTCTGCTGCTGACGGACCAATGCCTCAGACGCGAGAGCACATTTTGCTGGCGCGCCAGGTTAACGTTCCCTCAATCGTGGTATTCCTGAACAAAATCGATATGGTTACCGATAAGGAACTTATTGATTTAGTTGAGATGGAGGTCAGGGATTTGTTGACCAAGTATAATTTTCCCGGAGACAAGACTCCTATTATCAAGGGGAGCGCTCTCAATGCAATGAATTGCGGATGCGGAAAGCCTGACTGCGAGAATTGCAAGCCGATTTTTGATTTAATGAAGTCGGTTGACGAGTTTATCCCGCTGCCTAAAAGGGAAATGGATAAGCCTTTCCTTATGGCAATCGAGGATGTGTTTACCATCGAGGGTAGAGGCACAGTCGGTACGGGAAGGGTTGAGCGCGGCGCAATTAAGCTTAACGCTGACGTAGAGATCGTGGGATTACGCCCCGAACCGCAGAAGAGCGTTATCACTGGTATCGAGATGTTCCGGAAGATTCTTGACGAGGCACAGGCAGGAGATAACGTAGGGCTGCTGTTCCGTGGAGTGGACAAGAAAGACCTGGAGCGGGGCATGGTTGTTGCTGCTCCTAAATCAATCACTCCCCACACGAAGTTTAAGGCGCAGGTTTACGTGTTAACCAAGGAAGAGGGCGGAAGGCATACTCCTTTCTTCAGCGGTTATCGACCTCAATTCTATTTTCGCACTACTGACGTTACCGGATCGTCAAAACTTCCGCAGGGCGTAGAAATGGTTATGCCGGGAGATAACGCCAACCTGGAAATAGAGTTGATTACGCCTATTGCGCTGGAAAAGGAATCCAGGTTTGCCATCCGCGAGGGCGGACATACCGTCGGGGCGGGAGTCGTATCAGAGGTCATTGCTTAAGCAGCTGGTATAAGAAACTTAAGCAATTTACGTCGTTCGCTTATGCTAAGTCTTCTGGCTTGCATAGGCGATGAGCTCATTGAATGGAAAAGATTCGCATAAAACTTAAGGCTTATGACCACCGGTTGCTTGACCAGGCGGTAGTGGATATAGTCCAGACAGTCGGTCGTACCGGCGCAGTCTTGCGTGGCCCTATCCCCCTGCCTACAAAGCAGGAGGTTTATACGGTCCTGCGCTCGCCGGTGATTGACAAGAAATCCCGCGAGCAGTTTTCGCTTTCCATCCATAAGAGACTGCTTGAGATAATGGAGCCTAATGCCAAGACAGTGGATGCCTTAAGGAAACTGAATTTACCTGCAGGCGTGCATGTAGAGATAAGATAACCGCCAAGGGGCTGTTAATGGATAAAGTATCAGGTAAAAAGATAGGGATGACCCATATTTACACCGAAGAGGGCAAGCGGCGCGCCGTTACCGTTATTGAGACAGAGCCGTCCGCTGAGAATAAGCCAGGCGCAGGCTTGTTTAAGGCAGGGGATTTTGTGGATGTAAGCGGAATCTCCAAGGGCAAGGGTTTTCAGGGAGGGATGAAGCGCTGGAATTGGAGCGGAACTCCGCAAACCCATGGCTCAATGTCTCACCGCCGCGTAGGCTCCATCGGTGCCAGCGCCAGTCCCAGCAGGGTATTAAAGGGAAAGCATATGCCAGGGCATATGGGTAACCAAAGGTTAACCGTCCAGAATTTAAAAGTATTCAAATCGGACGAACCAAATTCGTTGCTGGTGGTAATCGGGGCTGTGCCCGGGCATCGCAATTGCAAGTTATTTATCGGCAGGGCAAAGAAGAAACCAGTTAATAAAGCGGCTCAGGATAAAGAGCCAGAGGCTCAGGCTAAAAAGCCCGAGGTCAAGCCTAAAGGCAAAGCCAAATGACAACAAAACAGTTTACCTTACCTATATATAGCCAGCAGGGCAAAGAGATTAAAAAGATCGAGCTGGATAAGTCCGTTTTTGACGGTACGGTAAACCAGGAGGTCCTTTACCAGGCAATTTTAATGTACAGGGCCAATCAGCGCAGGGGACTGGCTTCTACCAAGACGCGCGGAGAAGTTTCCGGCGGCGGCAAGAAGCCCTGGCGCCAGAAGGGAACCGGCAGGGCACGAGTTGGCTCATCGAGGAATCCGTTATGGAGAAAGGGCGGAGTAGTTTTTGGGCCTCATCCCACAAAGGTTTACGGGTTTACTTTGCCTAAAAAGATTAAACTGGCAGCGCTGAGGGCAAGCCTTAATTCCAAGTTAAACGAAGGCAACCTGCTAATCCTGGAAGATTTGAAGCTCTCAGCCCCCAAGACTAAAGAAGCGGCCAGGATATTATCAAGCTTGAAATTGAATGAGCAGCCCAAACCCGCTTCGCGGGGAAAGGCAGATGCCAAGAAAACAGGGGTACCCGAGAAACCAAAGCAGGAAGACAGCGCTGTCTTGATGCTCGATGATACAAGCGTTGATTTAGAGCGCAGCTTCAGGAATATCGGTTTCCTGGAGGTGGTCAAGGTAGCGCAGATTACCGCCCTGGATGTTTTAAAGTCAAAAAAATTAATTGCTACCGTTAACGGAATTAAAGGCTTAACCGAAAGAATAAAACGTAGACTATAATAATGAAATCTTCATATCGGATAATCAAGGCTTTATTAAGGACGGAAAAATCCACCCTGCAGGAGCCTGACAGGAAATACCTTTTTTTGGTGGATAAACGGGCTGTGCGCTCGGAGATTAAAAAGGCGGTGCAGGAAATTTACAAAGTCAAAGTCAGCAAGGTCAATACGCTGATTGTCCCAGGAAAGCTAAAAAGGGTCAGATATCAGCAGGGCCTGACTCCTGATTCTAAGAAGGCTGTCGTAACTGTTGCGCAAGGCCAGAAGATAGAGGTTATTTAATGGGAGTGAGAAAATATAAACCCACAACCCCGTCATTAAGGTGGACCAGGATTTCCGATTTTGCCGAGATCACAAAAAGCAAACCGGAGAAATCACTGTGTCTGCCGCTTAAAAGAACAGGCGGCAGGAATGTTTATGGGCGGCTGACTGTGCGTCACCGGGGGGGCGGGCATAAACGTCTATACCGAATTATTGATTTTAAGCGCAACAAATTTGACGTGCCGGGTAAAGTAACCGCCATTGAGTACGACCCTAACCGTTCAGCGCGCATTGCCTTGATTGAATATCCGGATAAGGAAAAAAGATACATCCTGGCTCCGGCAGGGTTAAACATCGGAGACGAGATAATCTCTTCCCGCAACCAGGATACGGATATAAAGACAGGCAATTTCCTGCCGCTCAAAATTATACCCCAGGGTATGATGATTCATAATGTCGAGCTGGCGCGCGGCAGGGGAGGGCAGATCGTGCGCAGTGCCGGATCGTATGCGCAGGTAATTGCCCGAGAAAATGAGCTTGTGCATCTAAGGCTTCCTTCGGGTGAAATCAGGTTAGTTTCCGCAGAATGTATGGCAACCATAGGACAGGTCGGGAATATTGACCACGAAAAGAAATCATACGGCAAGGCTGGGCGTATGCGCTGGCGAGGATTCAGGCCGACCGTAAGAGGGGCGGCAATGAACCCGGTTGACCATCCTCACGGTGGCGGAGAAGGCAAGTCAGGACAGGGTAATCCCCATCCGGTTTCTGCCTGGGGTAAGCCGACCAAGGGTTTTCGCACCCGTAAGAAAAAGAAATATTCAAATAAATTTATTGTCAGGAGGCGTACGTAAACATGCCGCGTTCTCTAAAAAAAGGACCGTTTGTAGACGCAAAATTAACGAAAAAGATTGAGCGTGCCCGCCGTTCTGGCTCGCGCCAGGCGATTAAAACCTGGTCACGGCGTTCGACAATTACGCCTGATTGCGTGGGCTTGACCTTTGCGGTACACGACGGGCATAAGCATGTACCGGTGTTTGTTACGGAAAACATGGTCGGCCATAAATTAGGAGAATTCGCCCCGTCCCGCATATTCCGCAAGCACGGAGGCGTAAAGGCAAAGAAGGCAGTAGAACTGACATGATCGTAAAGGCAGAAGGAAAATTTTTAAGAATATCCCCGGTCAAAGTAAGAAGGGTGATCGATTTACTGCGAGGCAAGGACGCAACAATCGCCCGCTCTATTCTTTCAAACATTAAGGCAAGGCCAAAGGATCATTTGAAAAAGATTCTTGATTCGGCTATCGCTAACGCTAAAGTAAAAGGGTTTGGCGCAGAGCAGCTTTATGTTTCTAGGGTTGTTTGTGACGGCGGTCCGACTTGGAAAAGGTATAAGGCAACGGCATTCGGCCGGGCTACGCTTATACGCAGGAGGACGTCGCATATCAGGATCGAATTGGAGTTAAAGACATAATGGGCCAAAAAGTTCACCCCTTAGCCATGCGTCTGGGAATTATCAAAAACTGGAACAGCCGCTGGTTTATTCCCTCAAGGGAATATTCCCGATTCATCCTTGAGGATTACAAGATACGTAAGTTTATCAAGGCCCGCTTGAAAATGGCGGCAATAAGCAACATCATTATTGAGCGCCTGGCTGAGCGGATAAAGGTGAGGATTCAATCCGCGCGCCCCGGGATAATTATCGGCAGGCACGGCACGGAGATTGAGCGCCTGAGAGAAGAGCTTAACACCTTGGTAAACAAAGAAATCGCCATTGATATCGAAGAGGTAAAGCAGCCCTCGCGCAATGCGCAGTTAATCGCACAGAACGTTGCCTTTCAATTAGAGAAGAGGGTAGCTTTCCGCCGTGCGATAAAAAGAGCAATCGAACAGGCAACTGCCTCAGGGGCGTTGGGTGTTAAGATTTCAGTAGCCGGCAGGCTGGGGGGAGCTGAGATGTCGCGCAGGGAGACTTACAGGGAGGGCAAGATTCCGCTTGCCACTTTGCGTGCGGATATTGATTACGGTTTTGCCGAGGCGCTTACTACTTACGGCTTGATCGGAGTAAAGGTCTGGGTTTATAACGGAGACATCCTGCTTGAAAGAGGCAAGGAAGGCGGGGCGTCTGTTAAGGAGGATAAGGGCAATGCCGTTAATGCCTAAGCGCGTAAAATACAGGAAATCACAGAGGGGGAGCAGAAAGGGCATAGCTGTGCGCGGCTCTAGCTTGAGCTTCGGCGAATTCGGGCTAAAGGCTCTGGGTAACTGCTGGATGAAGAACACGCAGATAGAGGCCGTGCGCGTAGTTCTGGCAAGGCAGTTGCGCAGGGGGGGTAAGCTTTGGATAAGGGTTTTCCCGGATAAATCAGTGACAAAGAAGCCGGCTGAGGTGCGTCAGGGTAAAGGCAAGGGGGAACTGGACCACTGGGTTTGTATCGTCAGGAGAGGCAAGGTGTTATTCGAACTGGGAGGCGTGCCAGAGGAGTTCGCGCGCTATTGTTTCAGGCTGGCTGCGTATAAGCTTCCGATAAGAACAAAGTTCATTACCAGGCATAGGGCTTAAACAAAAAGGCTATGACGAAGGCAAGAGATCTACGCAATTTATCCAAAGAAGAGCTTAAGGCAAAGATGAGCTCGTCAAACCAGGAATTATTCAAGCTTAATCAACAGCGCTATTCCGGGAATGTAGAAAAGCCGCACCTGTTTAAGCAGCTGAGGAAAGATATAGCCCGGATAAAAACAATCCTGAATGAGGGGGCGCCTAAGAAAAATGAACAGTAAAAATGTAAAGAAAAAGACACTCACCGGTATCGTGGTCAGCGATAAGATGCAGAAGACAATTATCGTGAGGGTTATGCGCTTAAGCAAGCACCCCTTTTATAACCGCATCATAAAAAAATACAATAAATTCAAAGCGCATGACGAGGCAAACAAGGCTAAAATAGGCAATTTGGTGAAGATTGAGGAGACGCGTCCCATTTCCAGGGATAAACGCTGGCGTTTACTGAATATTATAAAATGATTCAATTACGTACGATTCTCAGTGTTGCAGATAATACCGGGGCAAAGCGCGCATCCTTTATCGGAGTTTTGGGAAGGAAGGGTAAGCCCTTTGGCGAAGTAGGGGATATTATCAAGGTAAATATCAAAGAGTCGGTTGCAGACGCCGTGATAAAAAAGGGTCAGGTTGCGCAGGCTGTGATTGTCCGTACCAAGGAGCCGATAATCAGGGAGGACGGTTCAATCCTGAGATTCGACCGCAATGCCGTTGTTTTTATAGATGATGCGTTAAACCCCCGCGGGACGCGTGTATTCGGACCTGTAGCAAGGGAATTGCGCGAGCGGCAGTTCACCAAGATTATTTCTCTGGCTCCGGAGGTTCTTTAAGATGCCCAAGATCAGGCGTAATGACATAGTGCAGGTGGTCGTCGGCAAAGATGCCGGTAAGAAGGGCAAGGTGCTGCAGCTTTTTACCGGGGAGAATCGCGCGATAGTCGAAGGCATAAACCTGGTCGTAAAACATCAGCGCCGGACACAGCAGGACCAACAGGCAAGGATAACGCGTATACCTGCGCCAATAAATTTATCTAACCTTATGCTGGTTTGCAAGAATTGCAGTAAGCCAACGCGGGTGGGGCTGAAGATTCTGCCGGATGCAAGCAAGTCGCGCATTTGTAAAAAGTGCAAGGAGCCGTTATGACGCCGAGGCTGCTTGAAAGGTATCGTACAAAAATTATTCCCGAGCTGCAGAAAAACCTAGGGTTTAAAAACAAATTTGCCGTTCCGCGGCTGGAAAAGATAGTTGTGAATATGGGCGTAGGCGAGGCAATCAACGATATCAAGATTTTGGATAAAAGCGTAAGTGAAATGGCCTCGATTACTGGACAGAAGCCGATGCTCAGGCGCGCGCGTAAGGCAATTTCAAATTTTAAGCTTAAAAAGGGCCAGCCGGTCGGCTGTAAGGTAACACTAAGAAAGTCACGAATGTATGAATTCCTGGACCGCCTGGTGAACGTTGCCCTGCCGCGCATCAGGGACTTCCACGGCTTGCCTCCTGATTCCTTTGATGCAGCCGGCAACTATACATTCGGCATTCGCGATCAGGTAATATTCCCAGAGATAGAGTATGACAGGATAACGCGGACGCAGGGGATGGACGTAACCATAGTGATAAAAAATGCTAAATCCCCCGGTTCCGCGCGCGAGCTGCTGAAGCAGTTCGGATTTCCATTTTCTACAGGGGAGTAATATTTATGGCAAAAAAATCACAAATCGAAAGGTGGAAAAGAACCCCTAAATTTTCCACTCGCAAACATAACCGTTGCCCGATATGCGGCAGGTCAGGGGGGTATTTACGAAGGTTTGAACTTTGCCGCATATGCTTCAGGGAGCTTGCCTGGCAGGGATTAATACCGGGCGTAAGGAAAGTAAGCTGGTAAAATGTCAAGAACCGATCTAATTTCAGATGTATTTACGATAATCCGCAATGCCGTGCGCATTAAGAGGCAGGTAGTAAACGTACCCGCATCAACGGTAGTAAAGTCCATAGCCGGGATTTTGAAAGATGAAGGATATATAGAGGAGTTTAAGTTAATCGAGGATAAGAAGCAGGGGATTCTGAGGATTTACCTGAAATACACCAATGACCGGCCGGCAATAATTAATTTAAAACGGATTTCCAAGCCGGGATTACGCATTTATGTCAAGTCCGATAAGATTCCTTTTGTTATCCGCGGTAAAGGCATTGCCTTGCTTTCTACCTCCCAGGGCATCCTCTCTGATAAACAGGCCAGGGAAAAGAAAACCGGCGGCGAAGTAATCGGATACGTATGGTAAATCATGTCTAGAATAGGGAAAAAATTCATAGCCATACCAAAAGAGGTCAAGGTGGAGCTGAGTAACGCAACCATTTCCGTTACCGGAGGCAAGGGAAAGCTCTCCCGTCTTTTACCGGCCGGACTTGAGATTGAAATCAAGGATGGCCAGCTGAGGGTTAAGGGGAATTTCAAGCGTAAGCTAACCAGAGAACAGGCCGGGCTTGCCATCGCCTTGATTAATAATATGATAAAGGGCGTAACCGATGGCTACTCGAAGGAATTAGAGGTAATCGGAGTGGGTTACAGGGTGCAGGCGCAGGGCAAGAATCTTAACATGCAATTAAGATTTTCGCATCCCGTAATATACCCGGTTCCCGAAGACATAGAAATCAAGACCCCAAAACCAACGCAGATTTTAATTCAGGGGATAGATAAGCAGAGGGTGGGAGATGTTGCTGCGGGCATCAGGGCCGTATTCCCGCCAGAGCCTTACAAGGGTACCGGTATCCGTTATAAGGGTGAGTTTGTCCGCAAGAAGATCGGCAAGGCAATCACCAAATAAACCAGAAAGAACATATGTCGGATTTAAAAGAAAAGATAAGGATAGCGCGTCACCGGAGATTGCGTAAGCGCATTAAGTCGACTGCTGGCCTGCCGCGCCTGTGTGTGCACCGCAGCTTAAAGAATATTTATGTCCAGGTAATAGACGACAGTACCGCAAATACGCTATTTTCCTTTTCCACGCGCAATAAGGAGCTAAAGGATAAACTGAAGTACGGAGGCAATGTTGCCGCGGCAAGGTTATTGAGCGAAGCGCTGGCAGTTAAACTCAAGGAAAAGGGGATTGATAAAATAGTCTTTGACCGTGGCGGTTATCTTTTTCACGGCAAGATAAAAGAACTGGCAGACGGCTTAAGAAAAGGGGGAATAGTCTTTTAATGGCTAAAGTAACGTCAAGCGACAATAGAGGATCCGAACAGCAATTGCTGGTTATCGAAAAGGTCATTGATATAAACCGCGTTTCGAAGGTCACCAAGGGCATGAAGAGGCTTTCCTTTGCGGCCCTGGTAGTGGTCGGTAACGAAAACGGGAAAGTCGGTTTTGCAATAGGTAAAGCCAGAGAGGTGGCAGAGGCAATACGCAAAGGTTTAATCAAGGCTAAAAAGGCCCAGGTTAACATTCCCCGGGAAGGCACAACCATCCCTCATGAGATAATCGGTAAATTCGGAGCAGCAAAGGTAATGCTTAAGCCTGCTTCCGAGGGTACTGGCATAATCGCGGCCGGACCGGTCAGGGCGGTTTGTGAGTCAGCCGGAATAAGGGACATATTAACTAAGTGCCTTAAATCCAATAATCCCGTAAACGTAATTAAAGCCACGATAGAGGGATTAACACATTTAAAACAATAAAAATGCTCGGCTTAAATAACCTAAGAGCCCCCCGGGGGGTGCATAAAAGAAAAAAGATTGTTGGCCGTGGTTCCGGCTCAGGGCACGGCAAGACTTCCTGCCGGGGCAGCAAGGGCCAGGGCTCGCGCTCGGGGCGTGATTTTTATCCCGGGTTTGAAGGCGGGCATACGCCTCTGATCAGGAGGATACCCAAGCGGGGATTCAGAATGCGCAGGCCGAGGGAATATCAAATAGTAAATCTCGGAGATTTAAAGCGAATTAAAAGTGACCTGATTAACCCTGAAGTAATGGAGAAGAACCGCCTGATAAAAGACAAGGATAAGCCGGTGAAGATTCTGGGCAAGGGAACGATTGATAAGCCGGTTACGGTAGAGGGCTTTAGCCTCTCAGCCGCAGCCAAACAGAAGATTGAGCAGGCAGGGGGAAAATGCTCTCAGCGTTAATAAACATATTCAAGATCCCGGATTTAAAAAGGCGGCTCTTGATCACTGCCGCACTCCTAATTGTTTATCGCATAGGCTGTTATGTTTCAACTCCCGGCATTGACGGAGCGGCGTTATCTAAATTCCTTCAGCAGATTAGCAGTACCGCCGGAGGAAGCCTCTTCGGAATAGTGAATATGTTCACAGGCGGAGCGATGGGCAGACTGACCATCTTTGCCTTGGGGATAATGCCCTACATATCCAGCTCGATTATTTTACAGTTACTCACCGCAGTTATCCCGGCGCTGGAGAAGCTATCCAAAGAAGGGCGCGCAGGTTATGAAAAAATCAATCAATATACCCGTTACGGCACGGTTTTGCTTTGCCTTGTACAGGGTTTTTTTATTGCCCTTTGGCTTGAGAATCCTGAACGCTTCCAGGGTTTTACGATCGTGGCGAATCCGGGCTGGGCATTCCGGTTGATTACCGTGCTTACCCTGACTGCCGGAACGATCTTTATCATGTGGTTAGGGGAGCAAATCCAGGAAAGAGGGATCGGCAACGGCATATCGCTGATTATAACCATAGGCATTGTTTCCCGCGCGCCGGCAGCAATATATCAATTGATTTCTTCTATGAAGATGGGGCAGATTCAGCCCTTTACCCTGCTGATTATGGCCGCATTTTTTGTGGGAGTGGTTGCGG
>JBHPGP010000015.1:0-28438 GCA_042570305.1 Candidatus Omnitrophota bacterium | reverse complement strand
CGCGGTGATTTGCCCGAAACAGGATATTGAGATGGTGCCGGAGGAAAAATGAGGGAGTTTCAAGAGGGCTCAAAAGCCATAGCCAAGGTAGTCAGTTTATGCAAGCCCGGAGTAATTTCGGCTTACCCCATTACCCCCCAGACTCATATGGTAGAGGAGTTGGCGCAACTGGTTGCTGACGGAAAGCTAAATTCCCAGTTCATCAATGTAGAGAGCGAGCATTCCGCAGCCTCGGTGGTCTTGGGAGCTTCGGCTACCGGAGTGCGTGTTTATACGGCTACCAGTTCCCAGGGTTTATTTCTGATGGCCGAGGTCTTATTTAACATTGCCGGTATGCGGTTACCTATTGTGCTTACCTGCGCTAACCGGGCAATGTCCGCGCCGATTAGTATCTGGAATGACCAGCAGGATTCGGTTTCCCTGCGCGATTGCGGCTTTATCCAGTTTTACGCGGAGAATATACAGGAGGCAGTAGATTTACACTTGATTGCTTACCGCCTTGCCGAAAACAGGGATATTATGCTTCCGGCAATGGTCTGTATAGACGGATATATACTCACTCACGGCATGGAGACCGTAGATACTCCGGAACAGGAACAGGTGGACAGATTCCTGCCCGCATATCAAGCCCCTTATAAGTTAGACGTGAACAATCCGCTCACGCTGGGTTTTCTGACTGACCCTGATTATTATATGGAGACGCGTTTTGCCATTCAGGAGACGCATAAAGAGATTCTTGGAATACTACCCCAGCTCTTTACTGAATTTGCTTCAGGTTTCGCACGCAATTATGATTTTATCGAGAAATACCGCCTTGAAGACGCGGATAAAGCAATCGTGGCAATGGGCTCTGCTTGCGGGACAATTAAGGATGTGGTGGATGATTTAAGGAAAAAGGGTAAGAGGGTAGGCCTGTTGAAAATTTCCTGCCTGCGCCCCTTTCCCTTTCAGGATATATATAACGCCCTCAAAGGTATTCCCAGGATTGCGGTTATGGACCGGGCCTTATCATTAGGTTCGCTACCCCCATTATACAGCGAGATAAAATCTTTATTCTTCGGCAAGAAGAAGTCGCCGAAGGTAATCAGCGGTTTTGTTGCGGGTTTGGGGGGCCGGGATATTACCAGGGAAAGCGTAAAGCAGTTATTCCGCCAGTTAAACCAAAGGGAAGTCTGGGGCAAATTCATTGATTTAAAGCCGGAATTATTACAGGAGAAATTATGAGCGAGGCAGAAGTAAAATCATTGTTTAGTAGCGGGCATACTGCCTGTGCCGGTTGCGGCCAATCGCTGGCAGCGCGCCTTGTGCTTGAGGCTACAGGGCAAAATACAATTATAGCCAATAATACCGGCTGCCTTGAGGTTTTCTCTACAAAATACCCTGAGTCTGCCTGGCGCGTGCCCTGGATACATTCCCTTTTTGAGAATTCAGCTGCGGTTGCCTCAGGAATAGAGGCGGCATTAAAATTCCAGGGCAAAAAGGAAGGGATTACGGTTATTTGCCAGGCCGGAGACGGAGGCACAGCCGACATAGGCATGCAGGCTTTGTCCGGAATGTGGGAGAGGGGGCACGATATACTTTCCATCTGCTACGACAATGAGGCTTACGAGAATACCGGTATTCAAAGAAGCGGCTTAACTCCCCTTAATGCCAGCACTACTACTTCTCCTCCGGGGTCGCAGTCTTTCGGTAATCCCAGGCCCAAGAAGCCAATGCCTGAGATTGCCAGAGCGCATGCGATTCCCTATGTAGCTACTGCCTCGGTGGGTTTCCCGCGCGACCTGCAGAAAAAGGTAAAAAAGGCAATCAGCATCAAAGGGCCTAAATATTTACAAATACATGTTCCCTGTCCGCTGGGCTGGGCGCATGCTTCTAACCTTACCTATGATATTGCCAAGCTCGCTGTGCAGACAGGTCTTTATCCTTTAATCGAATATGAAAACGGCGTGCTCACGGGAGTCTATAAGATTACTCCAAAGCCGGTTGAGGAATATCTAAAACTTCAGCGCCGCTTCAGGCATGTTATCGGCAATCCTGGCGAATTAGCCAAGATTCAGGGAGTTGCCGATAATAATATAAAAATGTATAATTTGGCTGCTGAAGTCAACCAAAACAGTTAAGAGGGGGTGAGCAGAAAAATGGGAAAGCAGGCAAGGGCAATTGCTGATTTAAGCCTTAAGGAATTGGTAAAGGAGTTGAATAAAGCCTATTGCGATGAATGGCTAGCCTTTTATCTCTATTGGTATATCGCTCAGGTTGTTTCCGGCAGGCACTATGCAAATATAAAAACTGCCTTGGAAGAACTTGCTAAGGATGAATTGGAACATGCCGAAGAGTTGGCTAATTTAATTACTACTCTAGGGGATGTGCCTACAGCCAATCCTATGGATTTGGAGAAGAATGCGAATGTCTCTTATGCGCTTCCGCCCAAGAATACCGCTGATGTTAACCGGATTATCCGCCTGGTGGCCGAGGCAGAGGCAGGGGCTATCGAAGTGTATAACAAAATTGCCAAAAAAACACAGGGTAAGGATTATCACACCCATCAGTTGATTTTACATATTTTATCCGAAGAGATTGAGCACGAGGAAAAATTCGAAAACCTCTTGGAGAGGTAAGACGGAGGTAGTATAACTATGGCTAAGGTTACAGTTGATGAATCTACTTGTGTGGGTTGCGGGCTTTGTGAACAGCTTTGCCCGGAAGTATTCAAGGTAGAAGACGGAACCGCCAAGGTCAGGGCTTCAGAGTGCAGCCAGCACAACCTTTCTGAAGTTGCCAGCCAGTGTCCGGTGGAAGCAATTAAAGTTGGATAAATGTGAAAGAGGCTCTTTTTTACGAGGCTCTATCCGATAGAAAAGTACATTGTCAGCTTTGTCCCCAAGAGTGCGTTATCCCACCAGAGAAAACCGGTTTCTGCCGCGTCCGCCAGAATAAAGAAGGAAAACTCTGCAGCCTCATCTATGAACGCATTACCTCTTTATCTTTAGACCCCATTGAGAAAAAACCGCTCTATCATTTTCATCCGGGGGAATATATTCTTTCTTTAGGCACAAGGGGGTGTAATTTAGCCTGCCTTTTCTGTCAGAACTGGTCGATCTCCCAGAATGACAAAGCTCCGCTTGAGTCTATCTCCGCGGAAGAAATCATCGCTCAGGCAGAGAAGCACAAGTCTTTCGGTATTGCCTATACCTATAACGAGCCGTTTATCTGGTATGAGTTTGTCCTGGACACCGCGATCTTAGCCAGGGCAAAGGGACTGGAAAATGTCTTAGTGACAAACGGGTTTATAAATCCCGTGCCGCTTGCGAAACTGTTACCTTATATCCAGGCAATGAATATTGACCTGAAGTCCATAGAGGATGATTTTTACCGTAAATACTGCCGGGGACGCCTGGAGCCGGTATTGACCACCATCAAGACCGCTCATCAGTTCTGTCATATTGAATTGACTAATCTGGTTATACCAGGATTAAACGACAAAGAAGACAATTTTATCAAACTGGTGGATTGGATTTACGCTAATCTGGGTTCTGGCGTGCCACTGCACCTATCCCGCTATTTCCCCTGCTACAAAGCGGATTTTCCTCCTACTCCTTTGGAAACGCTTGAAAGTGCAGCGGAAATCGCCCGGAAAAAATTAAAATACGTTTATTTAGGGAATGTCTAAACGCTTGAGCACGCAAAAAAGGATAAAAGAGCAATTGGTTGAATACGGCAGGAGGATAGCAGCAGCTGGTATGGTTATCGGCTCCGGTGGCAATATCAGCGTCCGTTACCGGGACGTAGTCTTTATTAAGGCAAGAGACGTTAATATGGTTAAGGCCGGAACAGAGGACTATATCGCTATTGATTTAGGCAAAGGTAAATTCCCGCATAAGACTGATGCTGTCAGTTCCGAATACCGTATGCACATCTTGTGTTACAAGGCGCGTCCGGATATCTCTTGCGTAATCCACGTGCATCCGGTTTTTTCTGTTGCGCTTTCCTCGAAGATAAGGTCTTTGCAGTCTTGCGATTACGAATTTTCCGTTCACCTAGGAAGCCCGGTGCGAGTTATTCCTAACTTGCCTTCTGGCTCCCTGGCCTTAGCAAGAGCAGTAAGCAGGGCAATCACACAGGCAAACTGCGTACTTCTGAAAAATCACGGCTTAACCTGCGTGGGTAAGGGCTTAGACGAGGCGTATCTGCGCTGTCAGGCTGTGGAAAGAGCCAGCCAGATTCATATTTTAAAAAGAAGACTCTGAGGAGATTGGTCTGTAGAAGGTATTCGGCTTGTTTTTAAGCTCAGCAAGGAATCGGTTAAAATATCCCTGCCTTTTCTGCTCCAGGAGATTCTCGGCAAACTCCTCTTTTTTTTCGGCAAACTCTTCTTCCCCGGGCTTGATGCGTTCTTTGAGCTTGACAACGTAGAATCCTGAAGGGGTGTTGATTATACTGCTGGTTTCTTCTGCGCCAAGGTTTTTTATAGCCTCAAAGAATATATCAGAATCACCCAGCCCATCGACATACCCCTGGCGTTTGAATAATTGTGTCTGAGCAACCTTGAGATTTAGTTTTCCCGCTGCCGCCGTAAAGCCGGAGGCTTTCGCCTCTTCTCGGAATACACCCAACTTTTCCTCGGCAATCTTACTTGCCTTTTGCTCAAGCAGCATTTTCCTTACCTCTTCCCTTACCTCTTCAAAGGGCGGGGTATGCGGCTCTTTTCTTTCTTTTAATCCTACAAAATACATAGCTTCGGCATCGGCCTGGATTGGTGCTGACCAGGCCTTGCCGTCCGCTTTTAATTTGGGAAGTAGGTCTAGGATTTCGGTTGACCAGCCGATTCCGGGAACAGGCTGATTAACGCTAAAGAAGCCGGTTTCCTTGGTTTCTAAACCGTTTTTTTCTGCTGTCTGCTTTAGGCTAATCCCTTCCTTGAGCGAATCGGCAATCTCATCTGACTTTTGCTTATCCGTTTTCTCTATCCTGAGGTATTCCAGATTAAAAGAGAGTGGTTTGCTGAATTGTTCAAAGTGCTCGTTATAAAATTCAAGCAGCTCCTGGTCTGTGGCAGTAACCTGATCAAGGAAATCTTGGTATTGCACACCGGCGTATTCAAGGCTGATCTCTTCGTTCGCTTTTTCATATGCCTCTTTGGTTTCTGTTTCGCTGAGCATAACCTGATTTGTAATCTGGGAGTAGAGTTTGGCAATAATCAGGTTATCGCGCGTTTCTTCTTCGAATTGGCGCGGGCTGGTACGGAAAAAATAGGTTATTGTGTCCCGGTATAGATCTGGGCTGAATTTAGTTCCGTTTTGGAAGAAGGGATATTGCTTGATGGCATCAACTACCTCTTGGTCCGCTACCCGTATCTTTTTTTGCCTGGCCGCGGCTAGCAAAATAATCCTCTCCCAGGTTTGAGCCTCTAAGTCAAGGTATTTCTCAAGGTTACCAAATTGCTCCTGTCCTAGGCGTATGAGATACTGGTTTCTGGTTGCCCTGTAGTTTTTCAGGTACTGCTGTACGCTGACTGAACTGCCGAATACCTTTCCTAGTGAGCTCGGGTTCTTTCTGTCGCGCATTACCGAACCCAATCCCCATAAACAGAAGGCTGGAATGATTATTATCGCCAGGGTTATCCAGATTTTTTTCGCGGTTTTCTTGCTGCGCAGTATTTTAAGCATAGGCATATTATAAATGCATTTTTTTTACTTTACAAGATAATATTCAATCGGTATAATAAAGTCCTGTTATATCGCGTAAGATAAAGAAAATTGAGAGGTTCGGGAAAATGAAAACTCTAAAATTAGGATTACCCAAAGGCAGTTTGCAGGAGGCGACTTTTAAGCTGTTTAAGAAGGCGGGTTTTAATCTTTCCTTATCCAGCCAGCGTTCTTATTTCCCGCTGATAGACGACCCCCAAATAGAGCCCGTACTTTTACGTGCCCAGGAGATATCCCGCTACGTAGAAACAGACCTGGATTGCGGGATTACAGGAGAAGACTGGGTTTTGGAAAACGGCTCCAGCGTGGTCAGGGTTGACGAACTGGTCTATGCCAAGCAGTCTTTAAAGCAGGTGCGCTGGGTAATTGCCGTGCCCAAGGATTCTTCGATAAAGAGATTAAGCGATTTAAACGGTAAGCAGATTGCCACGGAACTGGTCAACGTCACCAGAAAGTTCCTAAAGAAAAATAAGATAAGGGCAAAGGTTGAGTTTAGCTGGGGGGCTACCGAGGTAAAGGTTGCCCAGGGTTTGGTTGAGGCGATAGTCGAGCTTACGGAAACAGGAAGGAGCCTGAAGGCCAACAGGCTGAAAGAGATTGCTACGGTTTGTGAATCCAGCACTAAATTCATCGCAAACCGCAGGAGCTGGCAGGACCCATGGAAGCGCAGGAAAATGAAAGAGATTACCCTGCTTTTAAAAGGTGCCATAGCCGCTGAAGAAAAGGTTGGTTTAAAGATGAATCTTAAGGAAAGGGATCTTGAAAAGGTGGTAGCGAAGTTGCCGGCATTGAAGAGGCCGACGGTTTCGCATTTGACTTCGCGTGGCTGGTTGGCGCTTGAGACAGTCATCGACGAGAAAATAGTGCGCACATTAATTCCGGAATTAAAAAAAGCCGGCGCAGAGGGAATCATCGAGTACCCTTTGAATAAGGTAATCAATTAGGAGGCATAAATATGCCTTGCGGAAGAAAAAGAAAATTAAGAAAGATTCGCACGCACAAACGCAAAAAGATGCGTCGCAAATTAAGACATTTGAAGAAACGGGACTGGGCATAATCTTTTAACGATGCGGCGTATCAATTTATTTTTGTTTTCCCCCTGCTTGTTTCTCTTCTTGAACACAGCCGAAGCCAGGGATGTGGCCAATGCCAGTGTCCTGTCGCATTATATCCAGGCAGGCATTTACGAGCGGCTGAATGAATCAGATAAGGCAGTATCGGAATATAAGGCAGCCCTGAAGGCAGATTACAGCAGTCCGCATATACACTTAAGATTAGCCATAGCCTTGATTAAGCAAAACCAGCTTGAGCAGGCCGCTGATGAGTTGAAACTGGCGATAAATTACTACGAGACTGCAACTGATTTATCCGAACAGGAATCCTCCCTTATTGAAACGCACACGCTACTTGCCTTGGTTTATTCCCTGCAGGGAAAGATAGATGAAGCGACGGCAGAGTATGAGGCAGCCTTGCGGGGAGCTTTGGATATTGATCCCCAGAATATCGAGATACACAGAAGCCTGGCACAGGTATACCTCAGGGATGGCAGATTTCCCGAGGCAGAGAAGACCTATCAGTTTATCCTTAGCCTGGCCCCTTCCGATGCCAAGGCGCATTTTTTTCTGGGCACTATTTATGAAGAACAGGCAAAGCGTAATAAGGCAATCGAGGAATTCAATGCGGCACTTAAGATCAATCCCGAATATCCCGATGCCTTAAATTCCCTGGGCTATCTCTATGCTGAGGAATCAATACGCCTTAAGGAGGCAGAAGAGATGATCAAAAAGGCGTTAAGCTACGAGCCTGATAACGGAGCTTATATTGACAGCCTGGGATGGGTTTTTTTCAAACAGGGCAGATACCAGGAGGCAATCGAGAAACTAGAGCAGGCAATACAGTTTTTATCCGACCCGGTAATCTATGAACATCTAGGCGATGCTTATCTTAAGCAGAACAATGCGCTTAAAGCAAAAGAGAATTGGCAGAAGTCACTGGGGATTAGTTCCTCTGATACTCTGCAAATCCAGGAAAAATTAAAGACGTTGGGGGATGTTCCCTGCGTGGATAACTCCAGGTAAAAGATGAAACATTCGCCAGAAGAGATAAAGAGGTTAGAGGCGACAGCAAAAGAGATTAGGCAGCTGATTGTGAAGATGCTTGCGCGCGCAGGCTCAGGACATCCGGGCGGAAGCCTTTCCGCAACTGATTTAATCACCTGTCTTTTCTTCGGGAAATATGTTGATGGTTTATCTATATTGCGATATAACCCAGCAACGCCGCTTTCTCCCGAGCGTGACCGTTTTCATATGTCCAAGGGCCATTGTTGTCCGCTCTGGTATGCGGTATTGGCAAAGGCAGGGTATTTTCCCGTCGAGCAATTAGGGACTTTAAGGCAATTGGGTTCTCTTCTCCAGGGGCATCCTGACCGCCGTACGCCCGGGGTTACGGTTGCCAGCGGTTCCCTTGGTCAGGGTTTGTCAGTGGGATTGGGAATGAGCCTGGCTGCGAAAATAGATAAGCTTGATTATCGCGTTTATGTGCTTTTGGGTGACGGCGAAACACAGGAGGGCAATATCTGGGAGGCTGCTATGGCCTGCGCTCATTTCGGTTGCGATAATCTCTGCGCAATCCTGGATTATAACCGCTTTCAGATTGACGGTAAGGTGGAAGACATAATGGGTCTGGAGCCGATAGCTGATAAATGGCGCGCTTTTGGCTGGCATACAATAGAAATAGACGGGCATAAGGTCAAAGAGATCCTGGCAGCTTATCAGGAGGCCAGGGATAAACGGGGGAAGCCCACAATCATCATTGCCAATACTGTGAAGGGCAAAGGAGTCTCCTTTATGGAAAATGTGGTTGACTTCCACGGCCGGGCCCCCACTGTGCAAGAGTCAGAGACGGCGATCAAAGAACTGGAGTAGTTAAAAGGGTTCAGGGTGAATATGGCTGAGATGTTATATCAACGCGATGTTTACGGAAAGACGCTGGTTGAGCTTGGCCAGAACAACAAGGATATCGTAGTTTTGGATGCTGATTTATCAGGCTCAACGCGAACCAAGCTTTTTGGCAAGGAGTTTCCAGAGAGGTTCTTTAATTTTGGCGTAGCCGAACAGAATATGATGGCGTCCGCTGCCGGCCTGGCAAGCTGCGGAAAGACCGTGTTTGCCTCTACCTTTGCGATGTTTGCTTCAGGCAGGGCCTGGGATCAGGTGAGGAATACTGTCTGTTATAATAATTTTAACGTGAAGATTGTTGCTTCTCATGCCGGCATAACCGTAGGAGAGGACGGCTCCAGCCACCAGGCATTAGAGGATATTGCCCTGATGCGCATTATTCCCAGTATGCGGGTGATTGTTCCCTGTGATGGTCCTCAGACGCGCGAAGCGATTATTACGGCGGTAAACCAGGCAGGTCCGTTTTACATCCGCCTGGGGAGAGCAAAGTTCCCCACCATTAAAGAGAAGGGTAAATTTGAATTCGGTAAAGCGCAGATTTTAAGAGAGGGCAATGATATCACTCTGGTTGCCTGCGGCCTGATGGTCGGATACGCACTTGATGCCGCTGATATGCTGGCCAAACAAGGACTCAAGGCGCAGGTAATCAATTACCATACCATAAAGCCATTTGATGGCGATAGTATGATTAAGGCAGCCAGACAGACGCGTCGGGTAGTAGTTTGTGAGGAGCATAGTACTTCAGCTGGCCTTGCCTGTTGTATTGATGAGGCATTGAGCCCGGAGCCGATTGCCAGGGTTGTCCGTGTAGGGATAAAAAATAAATTCGGACAATCAGGCGACCCCCAGCAGTTACTGGAGAAATACGGTTTGACTACCCGGGACATTACAGCAGCGGCGCATTCGTTATTTTCGTGAAAAGCCTGAATCTGACTTCTTACGCCAAACTCAATTTGTACCTGGAGGTTTTGGGCAAGCGTCCCGACAATTACCATTCCCTTTTTACCATTTTTGAAAGAATAAGCCTTTCGGATCGAATCAGGCTGAAGGTTCTTCCCGAGGGAGTAATCAGAATAGTTTCTTCCTGCCCTGGTCTTCCTCTAGGAAGTAAGAATCTGGCTTATCAGGCTGCCAGTATTTTAAAACAAAAGTTTGCAGTGCGTCAGGGCGTTGAGATCAAGATTGAGAAGCATATACCACTTGCTGCGGGGTTGGCCGGAGGTTCAAGCAATGCGGCGGCTGTTCTCGCTGGCCTGAATAAACTCTGGAGACTAAAATTGGGGTTTGGTGAATTGATGGCAATCGCCCGCAGGCTCGGTTCGGACGTACCCTTTTTCCTGCATAACCGTTCCTTTGCTTTTGCCAAGCAGCGCGGAGACAAAATCGACGGCCTTAGTCTGCCGGTTCAGCTTTGGCATGTTGTAGTCGTGCCTCCTGTGAAAATATCAAGCGCCATTATCTACAAGGAATGGGACAAATTAGCTGAATCTACACAGGGGCAAAGGCTGGGGTTGACAAAGCCTCAAACGGTAATTAAAATATTAAAGAAGGCAGTATTAAGCAAGGATATATCGGCGTTAGGCAGGCTGCTTTTTAATTCCCTTGAACAGGCGAGTGCCGCGCTGTATCCTGTGATTAACAAGATAAAGAAGGTTCTTTCTGAACTGGGCCTTGAGGCAACCCTAATGAGCGGCAGCGGACCGGCGGTATTCGGACTGCTGTCTTCCAGAAAGGAGGCGTATTCGACAGCCAGGAAACTCAAGGCAAAAAAAGGGAATTGGGATGTGTTTGTGGCAAAAACAGTGTAAGCATATGCAACTGCCAGGAGGAAGACGATGGAAATTACTGAGGTGAGGATATTCCTGAAAGACTCTCCAGATAAGAAACTGAAAGCCTACGCAACGGTAACCTTTGACAATGCCTTTGTGGTAAGGAATATCAAGGTGATTGCCGGAGCAAACGGTGTTTTTATTGCTATGCCCTCACGTAAAATCAAACAGCCCTGCCCGAAATGCGGCTTCAGAAATGAAATGCGTTCCAAGTTCTGCAATCAGTGCGGAGGTCAGCTTCCTCTGGCTCCCAGGCCCTTAAGTCCGGAACAGCCACAGAACAGTTCAACCGAGCATAAAGATATCGCCCATCCGATAACCCAGTCCTTCAGAGAGTATCTGCAGAAAAAGGTTCTGGAGGCGTATGAGAAAGAAAGGGGCATGGGCGGAGATTTAGCCTGATTTATTTGGGACGTCGTCTCCCGCCGCAATTATATTAAGCATAAGCAGGCGGGATCCCGCAGAGACTTATGACAGGGATAGGTGCGGGACAATGGCAAGCGTGGACGACTTAAAACAAAAAATATTGGGACGTCGTCCAATGGTAGGACACGAGAATTTGGGTCTCGCTATTCTGGTTCGAGTCCAGACGTCCCAGTTTTGTCAGCGGTAAGTTATAAGTGATAAGGATTAAGTAAAATGAGAAAAGATTTAGCGGTAATAATTTTGGCGGCCGGCAAGGGAGTGCGTATGAAATCCGAACTGCAAAAGGTCTTGCATACCGTTGCCGGAAGGCCAATGCTGGGTTATGTCCTGGATTTGGCCAAGAGGCTTGTGCCCAAGCATACGATTTGCGTTTTGGGTCATAAGCCTGAAGCAGTCAGGGGCTATATTAAAAAACAAAAGGGCAAAGTAAAAATAGTAATTCAAAAAAGACTTTTGGGAAGCGCAGACGCGGTCAAACAGGCTGCCTCGGTTTTAAAGGGCTTTAAAGGAACCGTGTTGGTGCTTTATGCTGATAATCCACTGTTGAAACTGCAGACGGTAAAAAAATTGATAAATTATCATCAACAGACAAAAGCCGCAGGGACGCTATTGTCGGCAGTTCTTAAGCAGCCTAAGGGTTACGGGCGTATCATACGGGATACTGCTTATAATATCCTGGGGATAGTAGAGGAGGCGGAAGCCAATGACTACGAAAGGGAGATTAAAGAGATCAATACCGGCATTTGTTGTTATGATAAAGACAGCCTCTTTCGCGCATTGAAGAGTATCAAGCTTAGCCGCCGTAAAAAAGAATATTATTTAACTGACGCAGTAGGAATCCTGAGCAAACAAGGGGAAGTGATCGAATCATTGAAATTAGAGGAGTCCGAGGAAGCAATAGGCATAAATCGGCAATCTGATTTAGCTCAGGCAGAAAAGGTGTTGCAACAGAGGTTGTTCCAATCCTTAAGCGAGAAGGGCGTCAGGATTGTTGATCCTGATTCTACCCGGGTTTGTTGGGATACGCGGATTGGTGCCGGCAGCGTAGTTTTTCCCTTTACAGTTATCGAAACTAATGTTAAAATTGGTAAAGATTGCAGCATCGGCCCCTTTTGCCATTTAAGGCCTGGCGTAGTTATCCGGGATAAGAGCAAAATCGGTAATTTTACGGAAGTCTCGCGTTCGACTATTGGCGAGCGCACAGCTGCCAAGCATTTTTGTTTTTTGGGTGACAGCCGCATAGGTAAAGGCGTCAATATCGGCGCAGGCACAGTAACTGCGAATTACGACGGCAAGAAAAAGTCAATTACAAAAATCCGGGATCAGGCCTTCATTGGTTCAGATACTATTCTGGTTGCCCCGCTAAGAATAGGAAGGCGCGCCAGGACAGGCGCAGGGAGCGTGGTAACCAGGCGTAGAGATGTGCCACCCGGCAAGACGGTAGTGGGCGTACCGGCAAAACCCCTGAAATAAGGCAGGGATACGATATGGATAAAATAGCGGTATTTACCGGCAATGCCAATCCAAAACTCGCCGAGGGCATTTGCGATTACCTGAAGCTTGGTTTGGGAGATATTTTGGTTTCAAGGTTTAGCGAAGGAGAGATACGCGTCAAGATTAAGGATAACGTTCGCGGCAAGGATGTGTTCATAATTCAGCCGACCTCTCCTCCGCCCAACGAGAACCTGATGGAGCTTTTGGTTATGCTTGACGCTTTTCGCCGCGCTTCGGCAAAGAGGATTAACGCTGTGATTCCCTATTTTGGCTATGCGCGCCAGGACAGGAAAGACCAACCCAGGGTACCGATAACGGCCAAGCTAGTAGCTAATCTACTCAGTACTGCCGGCGCCGACCGTATTATTACCATGGATTTGCACGCAGGCCAGATTCAAGGTTTTTTCGATATTCCGATGGACCATCTTTTTGCCGTAGGGGTATTCATCGAATATTTTTCCGAATCTAACATGCGAAACCGGGTAGTGATTTCCCCGGACGTAGGCGGAATAAAGATGGCGCGGGCCTATGCCAAGAGGCTGAATGCGGAATTGGCAATTATCGACAAGCGCCGCGTTTCTCCGGAAAAGGCAGAGGCGATGCATATTTTAGGTGAAGTAAAGGGAAAGAACGCGATAATCGTCGATGACCTTATTGCCACGGGCAGTTCTTTATGCGAGGCGGTAGAGGCCCTGAAGAAGGAGGGCGCAAGCGAGATTTGCGCCGCAATCAGCCATGGTGTTCTTTCCGGACAGGCAATTGAGCTAATCAATAATTGTCGGAATTTAAAAGAACTGGTAATTACTGACAGTATACCCCTGACTGGAGAGAAGGCCGTTAAGAAGATCAAGGTCTTATCTATTGCAGGCTTATTAGGAGAGGCAATCAAGCGCATACATCAGGAAGAATCAGTCAGTTCCCTGTTCGATTAAAATAAACGCTAAATCGTTGTTTGGATTTATCCGCCATATTTTGTATGGCGGTGTTGCGCCTTATGGGCTCAGGGATGTAAAGGTCCGAATAAGCGCGGATGGGAGAATGGTTTTATGCAGGAAGTAATCTTAGAGGGGCAATTACGCGAGGAAACAGGCAAGGCAAAGGTAAAATCTTTAAGGAGCCAGGGCTTTATTCCAGCCATAGTTTACTCTGCCGGAAAAGACTCTCAGGCCGTTAAACTGAGCCGGCATGATTTTCTGCGTTTTATTCACCAGTATCACCTAGAGAGTACGGTAATCAACTTAAGGATAAAGGGTCAGAAGCCCAGGCCTGTCCTGGTAAAGGACGTTCAATATGATCCGGTAAAAGAAGACATTATCCACATAGATTTTCAGGAGATAAGCCTGACTTCAAAAATCAAGGTAAACGTAGGCATTGTTGCCAAGGGAGAGGCTATCGGCGCCAAGCAGGACAACGGCGCATTGAACCATATACTCTGGGAATTAGAGTTGGAGTGTTTGCCTACACAGATACCGGAAGAAATCAAGGTAGATGTCAGCCAGCTGAAGATAGGCGATGTTATCCATGTCAGGGATTTATCTTTGCCTGAGGGCGTAAGAGCGATAAATGACCCAGAATCGTTGGTATTTTCATTGGAGCCTCCGATTAAGGAAGAGGAGATAGTTGCCCCGGCTGCCGAAGGTGAAGAAGCGGCTGAGCCAGAGGTAATCAAAGAGAAGAAAGAGGTTCCTGAGGAAGGCAAGCCTGAAAAAGAAGAAAAGAAAGAGAAAAAGGAGAAAGAAGTAAAGGGTGAATGAGGCTGATTGTTGGCTTGGGCAATCCCGGTCTGGCTTATAAATATAGCCGGCATAACATAGGTTTCCTCCTGATTGACAGATTGGCCAGGGAGTGGGGCATTAGGTTAAGGCGAGATTTATCCGCCAGGTCTTACCTGGGAGTGGGGCGCGTTGAAAATAAAAAGATAATTTTAGCTCGCCCGATCTGTTATATGAATCTATCTGGTCAATCAGTCGCTCTTTTGCTGAAGAAATATGCCTTAGGCCCAGAGGATATGTTGATAGTTTGCGACGACCTGGATCTGCAATGGGCAGATATGCGTATCAGACCTAGGGGAAGTTCGGGCGGGCATAAGGGAGTCACTTCGGTTATTAAAGCCCTGAATAGTTCTGATTTTGCGCGTCTGCGTATCGGCATAGGCAGGCCAGGCAAGAAAAATGAGGTGGTCAGTTACGTGCTCAGCCGCTGGACAAAGGAAGAAAAGAAGCAATTAAACGAAAATTTAGAACACGCAGTTGCCTGCTGTAGGACCTGGTTCAGCGAGGGTATAGACAAGGCAATGAATGAATTCAATTAAGCGAGGTCAAGGATGAATACATACGAGGGACTTTTTTTAATTGACGCTAAGCTCGATGAGAAATCGACTTCTGCCATATTTGAACAAATCAAAGAGGCAATTACCAAAAACGAAGGCGAGATTCTCTCCGCGCGCGTTTGGGCAGAGCAGAAAAAGCTGTTTTTTTCGATAAAGAAAAGGCAGGAGGCGACTTATTACTTGGTTGATTTCAAGCTCAAGCCTGCCCTGGTAGATAAAATAAAACAGGTGTATCGTTTAAATGAAAATATTCTCAGGGCACAGATTACCAGTGGTACCCCTCAAGAAAAATACAGGGTCGCGCTGGGGAAAAAGGAGAAATGATGGCCAATTATAATAAGGTTATTCTCATGGGTAACCTTACGCGCGATCCGGAACTGCGCTACATACCTTCCGGCACGGCTGTTGTGAATTTAAGGCTGGCAGTGAACCGCAGGTTTCGTGACCGTAGCGGAGAACAGAGGGATGAGGTTTGTTTTGTTACTGCTGTTGTTTGGGATAAGCAAGCCGAACTTTGTAACCAGTATTTGCAGAAGGGCAGGCCAGTATTTGTTGAGGGAAGATTGCAATCCCGTACGTTTGAGGATGCCTCAGGCAATAAACGCAATGTGTTGGAGGTCCGCGCGGAGCGTGTCCAATTTTTAGGAACGCGTACTGGCTCTGGGCCTGCCGAAGGGAAAAAGGATGCCGGCTCCGGACTGGAAGAGACACCCAATCCTTCCAGCGAAGAGAGCTGGTTAGGGACAGCGGAGGAAGGAACCAATGGCTCAAACGAAGACAAAATTTAAAAAAAGAACAAAAAACTTTAGAAATCTTTTGAGGAGACGGTTTTGCCGTTTGTGCAAAGAAAAGATAAGCTATTTGGACTATAAGGATATAAAAAGGCTGGAAAGGTTTACTACTGACCGCGGCAAGATCATCTCCAGGCGTTCTTCAGGCAATTGTGCCAAGCACCAGAGGCTGGTGGCACGGGCAATCAAGCGCGCCAGGGCAATAGCGTTGCTACCTTATACTAAATAACGTCATGGAAGTAATCTTAACTCAGGATTTGGATAAATTCGGGAAGACCGGCAGTGTGATAAAGGTAAAAAAGGGCTTTGCCCGTAATTTTTTATTTCCCCGTAATCTGGCTGTTGTGGCTACTCCAGGTAATCTCAAAAAGATTGAACAGGAGGCCAGGAGGATTGCCAACCTGCGCGAGCGCGACAAAGAAAAGGCACAAAGCCTCTGCGGGCGACTGGAAGGAATGTCGGTCACAATTCCTGTAGCTATCCACGATGAAGACCAGCTATACGCAAGTATAACCCCCGTTGATATCATCAAGTTTCTCAACCAGGAGGGTATTAGCGGTGTTGAGAAAGAAGAACAAGTAATTCTCGATGAACAGATCAAGTCAACCGGCGTATACGGGGCAACCGTAAAATTGCATCCAGAGGTAACTGCCAGGATAAAAGTCTGGGTGGTTAAAAGATAGGCATGTCCGATATAACCAAGGAATTGATTCCCCCTCAAAATTTAGAAGCCGAAATGGCTGTTCTGGGCTCGATGATGCTGGATGAAAAGGCAATTTCTACAGTTATCGAGCTCCTTGACCAGAATTTTTTTTACAAGGACAATCACCGAAAGATTTTCGAGGCAATCTGCAACCTTTATAACAGCAATAAGGCAGTAGACTTGGTGACCGTAAACGACGAATTAAAAAGAATGGGTGTTTTGGATGAGGTCGGCGGAACCAGTATACTGACAGAGCTGGTGAATATGGTTCCCTCTGCCGCTAATGTGGCCCATTATGCCCGCCTGGTCAGGGAAAAAAGCATCTTGCGCGCCCTGATTACTAACGCAAATTCCATCGTTACCCTTGCTTATGAATACGAGAGAGACGCAGACGAAGCCCTGGACAGGGCTGAGACCCTGATTTTTAATATCCGTGATACCAAGCGCACCAGTAATATAGTTTCTATGAAAGAAGTGATCCAAAAAAATATTGAGCAGATTGACCAGGTTTATCAGAAAAAGGCACAGGTTAGCGGTATACCGACGGGGTATATGGATTTGGATATCAAGACCGCCGGACTGCATGCCTCTGATCTGATTGTGGTTGCAGGCAGGCCTTCTATGGGTAAGAGCGCTCTTGCCGCAGGCCTGGCAGAATATGCAGGCGTTATCCATAAGACGCCTTTGGCCTTTTTTAGCCTGGAAATGTCCAAGGAGCAGCTAGTGCAGAGGATGCTTTGTGCCCATGCGCGGGTTGATGCTCATAAGGTGAGGACCGGATATTTGTCTCCCTCTGACTGGCCCAAGCTTACTGCCGCGGCAGGAAAACTTTCCGAGGCCCCTATATTTATTGATGATACTCCGGGTATTTCCGTGTTGGAATTACGGGCAAAGGCACGTCGCCTGAAAGCCCACCATAATATCCAGATGATTATCCTGGATTATTTGCAATTAATGCGCGGCAAGGAAAGATCTGAGAACCGTCAGCAGGAGATTTCCGAGATTTCACGTTCGCTGAAGGCCCTGGCGCGCGAGTTAAATGTTTCTCTTGTAGCAATCAGCCAGTTATCCCGTGCAGTAGAGAGCCGTACCGACCGTCGGCCGCAGCTTTCTGACTTACGCGAATCAGGAGCCATCGAACAGGACGCCGATTTAGTGCTGCTGCTTTTACGTGAGGAATATTATAACCCTACGCCGGCAAACGAGGGGCTTGCCGAGCTGATTATCGCTAAGCAGAGAAACGGTCCTGTAGGCACGATAAAACTCGTGTTTATCAAGGAATACGCCCGCTTTGAGAACTTTACCCAGCAAGGGGGATAGGCAATAATGAGCAGAGAAAAATGCAGGGTTCGGCTTCTTCTGACATTGGTTATTTTCTTTTCTTTGATTTCGCTTTCCTTGGCACAGCAGGAGAAATCGGTAACGGCAATAGAGCTAGAGGGCAACCGTTCAATCAGCCGGACCACGATACTCTCCAAGATGAAGACCAGGATAGGTGCGGACTACTCGGAAAATATTATTAACGATGATTTGAAACGGATTTATCTTTTGGGCTATTTCAGCGATATCGATATCCGTACGGATGATTATGAGGGCGGGGTCAAAATTATCATCAGCGTGGTTGAGCGTCCACTGATAAAAAAGATCAGCTTCACAGGTTTGCGTCGTCTGCGCCTGAAAGAGGAAAAACTTATAGAAACAGTTAAGACTAAACAGGGGCTGTACCTGGATTACCCTACCTTAACCGCAGATTGCGAGAATCTGCAGAAGATGTTTGTGAAAAGGGGTTATCCCGAAAGCAAGGTGGAATATAAGGTAGATGTTGATTCAGATACTAACCAGGCCACAGTAGATTTTCTCGGCGATGAAGGCAAGCGTATAAGGATCAAGAGGATATATGTCGATGGCAATGAATACGTTCCAGACAAGAGGATTTTAAAGCTGATCAAGACAAGGCGCGCATGGTTTTTCGGAGCGGGGATATTCAAAGAGGAGGTTCTCCGGGAAGACATGGAGCGGATTAAGTCTTTTTACCAGAAGGAGGGATTCTCAGATGCTGAGGCAGATTACGTAGTTAAGGAAGACCCCCGCCGCCCCTATATTTATATCACTATAGTCATTCAGGAAGGCAAACAGTATTTTGTCGGAGATGTTAAATTTACCGGCAATCAGGCCATTAGAGAAGAGGATATGCGCAGTGCTCTTGAGGTTTGCCTGCCGGGCAGTATATATTATTCCGAAGGCATGGAGCAGGATAAATTTGTCATCCAGGGTTTGTATTTTGACCGCGGTTATATTATGTCAGACGTGCGCGCCGTATCTGTATTGAATCCGGATACCGACGCAATCGATATTACTTATAATATAACCGAGAATGAGGTTGTTTATGTCAGGGAGATTAAAATCAGGGGCAATATCAAGACCAAGGATATAGTTATCCGCCGGGAATTAAGACTTTTTCCCGGAGAGAGGTTTGACGGAGAAAGGCTTCGCCGCAGTAAAGAGCGCCTGACTAACCTGGGATTTTTTGAGGAGGTTAGTTATACTACCGGGCCTACAGGGATATCAGGCCAGCAGGACCTGATTGTTGAGGTGAAAGAGGCCAAGACCGGGAATTTCAGCTTTGGCGGCGGCTATTCCACCATCAACAACTTTATCGGTTTTGTGGAAATCGAGCAGAGGAATTTTGACTGGAAGAATTTTCCCTATTTTACCGGAGACGGACAGAATTTAAAACTGCATGCAGAATTAGGGACAGTGACCGAAAACCTCGCCTTAAGTTTTACCGAACCCTGGCTGTTTGATTATCCGGTATCATTTGGTTTTGACCTCTACAGGATGACCCATGACAGGGAAAGCGACATAGGTTGGGGGTATGACGAACAGAGGACGGGAGGAGATATCCGTTTGGGTAAGGAGTTGTCTGAGTATGTCAGGGGCAGTATAACCTACCGCTACGACCGCATCGAGATCAGTGATATCGGGGTAGATGCTTCAGCTGAGCTGAGGAAGGAACAAGGCAAGAATAATATTTCCAGCATTGAGCTGGGTTCCAGTTACGATAGCCGTGACAATGTCTTTGATGCAACCAAGGGTCTCCTGCTTTCGGGAGCCCTTGATATTGCCGGCGGCGCTTTTGGCGGAGACAAGGATTTTTATCAATTTCAGGTGCGTTGTTCCAAGTATTTCCCGCTCTGGCGTAATTCGGTTTTGGAGTTCAGGACGCGGGTGGGCATAGCCGATTCCTACGACGATACTGACGATATCCCTATATACGAACGCTTTTTTGCCGGCGGCGCTTATTCCGTGCGCGGATATGAAGAGAGGACAGTCGGCCCGGTTGATATTTCTTCCAAGGATCCCCTGGGAGGCAACTCCCTTCTGGTGGAAAATATCGAATATACCTATCCCTTACTTGACTTTTTGCGCGTGGCAGCTTTTTATGACGTAGGAAACGTCTGGAGAAAAATGGGCGATATCGGCAGCGGAGGCTTTAAATCAGGAGTAGGTTTGGGTCTGCGTATAAAAACCCCCATCGGCCCGGTGAGGCTCGATTATGGCATTCCCTTGAATAAACAGCCAGGAGAAGACGAGAAAAAATCAGGCAGGATTCATTTCAGTATGGGCGGAGGATTCTAAAATAGCAAGTGTTAAAAAGGAGGAGGTATGATGAGTTTCAAGAAGTTGCTGGTTTTGGTGGCGGTAACGGGTTTGTGTTTTACGGTAGTTTCGGCCTATGCAGCGGAGAAGATAGGCGTTGTTGAACTCTTGAAGGTTTTTGACGAATACAGCAAGACTAAGGAATACGATAAGGTTCTTGAAAAGAAGCAGGAGGATTATCAAAAGGCAAGAGACGAAAAACTTGACGGGGTAAAAAAACTCCAGGAAAAGCTGAGTTTATTAAGCGAAGAGGAAAGAGAGTCCCGCAAGAGCGAGCTGGAGGATCAGATAAGCAAGCTTCAGGCATTTGACCGCGACCAGACGCAGGATTTACGCAAACAAAGGGACGACAAGGTGCAGGAGATATTCAAAGATATCAACAAGGCAATAGAGAATTACGCCAAGAAGCAGGGTTTTACGCTTATTCTTGATAAACGCGCGTTGGTATACGAAAGCAAGAGTCTGGATATTACCGCAGAGATTTTAAAAATTCTCAACAAGAAATAAAGAAGAATCGGATAGATGGTGAAAATGACGGTAAGGGAGATTGCGGATTTTCTTAAAGGAGAAGTTTTCGGAGACGAGAAGGCCGTAATCACGGGCGTCAGGGGCATAAGGGAGGCAAGGCAGGGAGATGTTACATTTTTGGCAAATTCCCGCTATCATTACCTTATTTCCCGTACCCGCGCCTCGGCAATCATTACCTCGCGGGATGATGCAGAGAAAAGCGCAAAGACATTAATTCGAGTGGATAATCCGTCACTTGCCTTTGCCAAGATAGTGAATAAATTCCATCCCCGTCAGGCTATCAAACCCAAGGGCATTCATCCTACGGCAATCATTGCCAAGAGTGCTAAGCTTGGCAATGAAGTGGCAATCGGCGCTTATGCTGTCGTAGAGGAAAATGCGGTTATCGGTGATGAAGCGATAATCTACCCTGGCTGTTATATCGGCAGGGATGCCAGCATTGGAAGCAAGGCATTAATTTACGCCAATGTTTCCATTCGCGAAGAAGTAGTGGTAGGTAATCGCGTTGTGATTCAGAGCGGTAGCGTTATCGGTTCGGATGGCTTCGGTTTTATTACCCAGGACGGCAAGCACCAGCGCGTGCCTCAGGTGGGCACTGTCGTGGTCGAGGATGACGTTGAGATCGGGGCCAATGTTACCGTTGACCGGGCGCGTTTTGACAAGACCCTTATCGGCAAAGGCACGAAAATCGATAACCTGGTACAGATTGCCCATAACGTGGTAATAGGAGAGAATTGTTTTATTGTTGCCCAGGCAGGTATTTCCGGAAGTACGGTTATCGGCAATAATACCGTATTGGCAGGTCAGGCAGGATTGGTTGGGCATATTTCCGTGGGCGATAATGTGGTGGTTGCAGCTCAAGCGGGGGTGACTAAGTCCATTCCTGCCAATACTATGGTTTCGGGATATCCGGCAAAGCCCCATTCGATTGCCAAAAGGATTAATGCCTGTATTCAAAATCTACCCGGGCTTTACAAGACAGTCTCCGAGATGAAAAAGATATTTAATAAAAAAGAAAAGTCAGCGCAATGAATAGGGAATAACCTTAAGAATAAATGGAGAACCAGAGAACGATAAAGAAGGAAGTTGAACTGGGCGGCATAGGATTGCATACGGCCAATCGCGCCAGCATCAGGTTTAAACCCGCTCCCATAAATTCAGGGATAAATTTTGTACGTGTGGATTTGAAGGATAAGCCTTCACTGAAGACGGAATGGGATAATATCCTGGCTGAGTCTTTTACCATGCGCCGCACCTCTTTGGGTAAGGGTGAGGCAGAGGTGCATACAGTAGAGCATATTATGGCTGCCTTCTCAGGATTGGGCATAGATAACCTGATTATCGAAATCAGTAATAATGAGATTCCCGGATTTGACGGCAGCGCAAAGAATATCGTTGAGGCTTTAAGCAGGGCGGGTATCGAGGAGCAGGACAACCCGCGGAATTATTTTGTGCTGCGCGAGCCGGTATATGCCCTGGATGATGATTCCAGTATCATTGCCCTGCCCTGTCAGGAATTCAGGATATCCTATACTTTAAATTATGCAAGCCAGCCACTATTGAGGGCCGGATACCTGGATTACAGATATGATCCGGATTCTTTTAAGAAGGAGATTGCTCCTGCGCGGACATTCTGCCTGGAGGAAGAGGCAGATGATTTACAGGGCAGAGGTCTTGGGCAGGGGGCAAGCTATGAGAATACCCTGGTAGTAGGGAAGAGCGGCGTAATCAAGAACAAGCTGCGCTTTGAAGATGAGTTTGTGCGCCATAAGATCCTGGATTTAATCGGCGACCTTTATCTTATGGGCTGTCCGCTTAAGGCGCACGTTATTGCCATAAAAAGCGGACACTGTCTGAACCTGAAGCTATTGAAAAAAATAAAACAGCAGAGCGACAGGCTGCATATGTCAGGAGTACAGTTAAATTATCAGCCAATAGAAGGCGAACAGCTGGATGCGGAAGCGATTATGCGCATCCTTCCGCACAGACATCCGTTTCTTTTTGTAGACAGGATTATTAGTCTCCAAAAGGGCAAACACGCACAGGGCATCAAAAACGTCACCATTAATGATTATTTCTTTAAAGGCCATTTTCCGGGCCGGCCGGTTATGCCGGGAGTTCTGGTTATTGAGGCAATGGCTCAGGTGGGCGGGGTGATGATGCTTTCCTACAGCGGCAACCAGGGGAAATTAGCCTTTTTTATGGCCGCGAATAACATAAAGTGGCGTAAGCCTGTTTTGCCCGGAGACCAGCTGGTTTTAGATGTAGAGGTAGTTAAGTTGCGGGGAAAGACCGGCCAGGTGAAAGGCACAGCAAGGGTGGATGGTAAATTGGTAGCGGAAGCAGACCTAATCTTTGCCTTGGTGGATAAATGAGCGAAAATACGAAAATACATCCTACGGCAATAATTTCAAGAAAGGCGAGTCTGGGTAAAGATGTTTGCGTAGCTCCTTATGCGATTATAGGAGAAGGGGTGACTATCGGGGAAGGGGCAGTCATCGGAGCGCATTGCGTGATTGAAAATAAGACTACAGTAGGCAAGCGCTGCCGGGTGTTTACCGGAGCTGTGCTGGGCAGTATTCCCCAGGACCTTAAATACAAAAGCGAAACTAGCTATTTAGAAATTGGCGATGACAATATCATCCGGGAATACGTTACTATAAATCCTGGAACAGAAGCAGGCAGCAAAACGGTTATCGGCAATAATAATTTAATTATGGCATATTCGCATATTGCACATAATTGCCTAATCGGCAATAATTGCATTATTGCCAATTGCGGAACATTGGCAGGCTATGTGAATATAGAGGATAAAGCAATTGTCGGAGGAATGGTTGCGATTCACCAATTTACCCGCGTGGGTGGTCTTTCCATAATCGGCGGCTGTTCCAAGGTTGTTTCGGATGTTCCTCCGTATTCAACCTGCGATGGGCATCCCGCCAGAGTATACGGACTCAACCTGGTGGGTCTCAGGCGCCAGGGGATAGACGGCAAAATAGTCCAAGAGCTAAGCCACGCCTTTAAAATATTGTTTAATTCCGGGCTTAACCCGCGCAATGCGCTGCAGAAATTAAGCGAGGAGAAATACTCTTCAGCAGAAATATCTCACCTGGCTAATTTTATCAAAAATTCCAAAAGGGGAGTCTGTCGTCACTGTTGATATGCCTAAGATTGGTTTGATTGCCGGAAACCGCAAATTTCCCATAATCCTTGCCTCCGAGGCAAAGAAAAAGGGTTATTCTACTGTGGCTATAGCCATAAAGGGAGAGACCAGTCCAGCCTTGAGCGGTTACGTGGAAAGAATCTACTGGCTTGGGCTTGATGAGTTTTCCAAAATTTTTGAGGTCTGTCGTAAGGAAAATATATCCGAGGTAGTGATGGCTGGTCAGATAAGCCCGCATCAGCTGTTTAGACCTAAGTTAAGGAAAAGCAAGGAATTAAACAGCCTGCTGGATTCCCTGAGGGATAAAAGGGCGGATACGATTTTTGGGGCGATCGCGCAAAGATTGGAAGAAAGTGGTATCAAGATGCTTAACTCCACATTTCTGCTAGATGAATTTTTACCCAGGAAGGGGACTTTAACACAGCATGAACCTGATTTTTCTCATTGGGAGGATATTTATCTGGGTTTGAGGATTGCCAAGGAGATTGCCAATCTTGATATCGGTCAGACAGTAGCCATAAGGGATAAAGCAATAATAGCTGTTGAGGCCTTTGAAGGGACCGATAATCTCATCAGGCGTGCGGGCAAGATTACACGCCGGGGGACAATAGTAATTAAGGTAAGCAAGCCCAGGCAGGATATGCGTTTTGATGTACCGGTCGTGGGCTTGAATACAATCAAAAATCTCATCCGTGCCCGGGCAGCAGGCCTGGCGATTGAAGCAGGTAAAACCCTGTTCATTGAACAGGGACAGGCGCTTAAGCTAGCGGATAAGAAAGGCGTATTCATAGTCGCTTTATAAAAGGAGGTGGCAATGAAGAAGAAGGCGTTTCAACAAGAGGTAGACAGGTTGTGGAAGTTAAGCAAAAAGGATTTAGAAAAAATTGGGCAGGAAACTTCTCGTTTAGTCAAGAAAGGCGAAGTTTATCTCAAGGAAGTATCCAGGAAGGGCGAGAGAAATTTAGAGGTTGCGCTGCTTAAGCTGCAGAAGGAAAGGTTCTGCTATGAGCTCGGGAAATCACTGTCTAGCCTTCCTAAAAGTAAATGGGAGGATAGCAAAAAAATAGAAGGCTTCTTAGCCAAGATCAGGGATATCAACCGGAAGATAAAAAAATTAAATAAGTCCCTGTAGAAAATACCCCTTCCTTCCGCTCTGGAGAAGTTCCGATGCATTCGGCAATCTTAATCTTATTTCCTGTAGTCGGCCTGTTGCTTGGTTTGTTCTTTTTGCTTAAGCCAAGCCTATCGATAGAAATCCAGAAAAGGTTTTACGAGAAGATAAACTGGCGGATAGAGCCTGTTTCTATGAGCAAGGAAATCCGTAATACCAGGATTATGGGGCTGTTTTTAATGACACTCGCCTTGCTAACAGCAGGTTACATTGTTGTAAGATTTTAGGATTTTACCTCGAGTTCGGCCTCCTCAGTAACTTCATGCTTTACAGCTTTTCAAAAAGCAGGTATAATAATTTTTTGAGTCGAGAATATTGTTTGGCAGTATTTGCGCCTGTAGCTCAATTGGATAGAGCGCTAGCCTTCGGAGCTAGGCGTTGCGGGTTCGAGTCCTGCCAGGCGCGCTTAAATAGCGCATGCAGGGTGAGAACCCAAAAGGGATTTTAGATACTCCGGGCCACTAGCTCAATCGGCAGAGCAGGACACTCTTAAACCGTCCAAGAAGAAAAAGGCAACTCGTTGAATTTATTGCAACTATGAACTCCGTTAAGCACTTACGGAGTTCTTTTGTCTTAACCTACCTTAACGAATCTTAACCATTTTTATCATCAGATAGTCACTATTTGGACACTGGAGGGGGTAGGGGCAGATAAAAGCCACTTACAATAAACAATCCTTATTCTCAACCAATTTACCCCACCCCAATGTCACCCCCCAGCCACCCCTTTAATAATGATTCTTAAAACCCACTCGCTAAATCCCCTACCATTTTGAGATTGTGGTGGTATAATTAGAGGAAAAGGAGGAGAAGTTATGGCAGAGGAATTCCCCCCCAAAATACAAAAGTTGATTCTCGCAGATTCAATTTTTACCCCCGCAGCTCCTATTGATAAAAAAGATTTATTTGCTGGACGTGTTGAACAAATTAAATTGGTTTATGACACAATAAATGAAAGGGGACGACATGCCATTATGTATGGAGAAAGGGGGGTGGGTAAGACTTCACTAGCGAATATCATAAATGAATTATTACCTAAGGCGTTAGTTGTAAAAGTAAGTTGTGATACTTCAGATAATTTTTCTACAATTTGGTATAAATTGTTAAAACGAATTACACTCACACATGAGCAACAGAAACTTGTCGGATATAAAGAAAGAAAAGAAGAACAGGTCATTACACTTAATGGCCTACTTCCACGCGATGGTAAAGGTAGACTTAAAGGAGTGCTTCCAGATAATATAATTAGTATTTTTGAAAAAACTAAAGTATTTACTATTTTGATTCTTGATGAATTTGACAGGATAACAGATGAGAGAACCAAAGATCTTTTCTCCGATATTATTAAGTCTTTCTCAGACACTATCCCGTTTATTACCTTAGTCTTAGTTGGCGTTGCTCGCACTGTTGAAGATTTAATAGGAAGCCATGCTTCGATTGAAAGAAATTTACGCCAGATTCGTTTACCGCGTATGTCTGCCGATGAATTAGAGGAAATTATTAACAAGGGCTTAACTACTTTACAACTTAATATCAGTCCAGAACTTATATTACACATTACACGATTATCACAGGGATTTCCACATTATACCCATTTATTGGCTAAGTATTCTGCTAAACAAGCCATTAATGCTGAGCGGAATGAAATTCTTCTAGCAGATTTTAAGATTGCCATTGAGCGTGCAATAGAAGATACACAGGAAAGTATCAGGGAGGCGTATCAAAGAGCAACAATTGCAACTAAAAAATCTATGTTTCACGAAGTCCTTCTTGCATGTGCTTTAGCCAAAGAAGATGAACATGGCACATTTCAGGTCAGAGATGTCCAAGAACCCCTTCGGATGGTAGCAGGAAAAGAACACAAGCTAACAGATTTTATATACCATATAGGTAAACTATGTTCTGAAGAACGAGGAAATGTGTTGGAGAAAGAGGGTAGACCAAAGCGATTTCGGTATCGTTTTAAGAATCCATTATTGAAACCGTATGCTATATTACGTGGAATTAGCACTGGTATTCTGAAAGAAGATTTGTTACTCCTTATTTAACATAATTTGAGTTTAGATTTCTACAGCCGCGGGTTTCCCTAGGGTTTCTCTATGTTGTAACATATTGTTATATAAAGAGTAATACAAAATCAATTCAGTAAACTCTAACCTAGCTACATAATCAAATATTATTTCTAAAAATCCCTGTGAGATTTCCTCACCTCTTTCGTCTACCTAAAACCCTTACCATTTTGAGGCTGCGGTGGTATAATTATAGAAGCATAGTGCATTCCTCTTCATGAAGGAGAAACTTATGAGTGAAACGAAAAAAGTCTTGAGTTCCGTAATTTTGTCTATTATTTCTTTAGCGATATCCATTACGGCAATCTACCTTACTTGGCAAAACTTAATCTTTACAAATAGGCCTTACATAAGAATTAGTCCAACTTTTTATGCAGATACAGGGAAGCTTTACCGCATTGAGAAAGTAAATCCAACAAAATTTAATCTATATTTTAAAGTGAATTTTGAAAATGTTGGAAGTGTTCCAGCTAATGATATTCATGGGGAATATATATTGCACTGGATATTCGTTCATACGACAGTCAAAGGATTAAACGCAATCAAAGAAATTAATGAAAGTTTGCCAGATAACCTTTATGTTGTAAAATTCGGAGAAGAAGGAATGGGAAAAGAGGCACAAGAATATCTAGAGCAACTCCCAGAAGAATTTAAAAAGGAAATCCTTACTCTATTTATAAATAAAGAAATAGTTTTAACTTCACGACTGAATGATACAGCATGGAAAGTTTTCTCTCTTTTTCCTGGAGAAAATTTTGAATTTGAGTCAAAACAAGAAATTTCAGGTAAGAAAGCATATAAATTTATAGAGAATATAGACAAATTACAATGTTATTATGCCGAGTGTAGAGTTAATTATTACGGTATATTACCAGAAATAGGAAGACGCTTCAATTCAGTTTATAATGTTAACATCATATCTGGCAAATTGATTCCACTAACCATTTCTTATCGCTAGCCCAAATCAGTTATTCTGGATATAATTCCTAGTGCAAAATTTCCTCCTTTTAACTCTTCCCACAAAATCTATGTGAGAAAACCGCCTCCGAATCGTCTATTGATAAGTGAGGAGGTGGCAAGATGCGATACAAACACAAACCCCCGAAATGGCTTATCCGTAAGGTTAAAGCCAGAATCCACGCTGAGATAGATAGGCAGAAGAAAGGAGTTTACAGCAAGCGAACTCAGGTGTAATATAGGACTTACCACAGAGGAGTGGTAAGATGAGGTTAAGATAGGTTAAATTTAGAAGGCAGATTCCTTAAAGGGGAGTCTGCTTTTTTTGTTTTGGGAGAACAAAAATGAATAAGATAGAAACAAAAGAGAATGAAAGTAAATTAGAAAAAGATTCAGCCTTAGCTTCTACGAATAAAAGATTCTTAAATTTTATTTTAGATATTTTAATTGCCCTTGGATTATATACAATACTAATTTTTATTTTGGCTATTTTAGGTTTACTGCCAGATAGTTATTTTGCAAATGAAAATTCACAAATTGACCCAATTTGGCTTCTGTTTGCATTTTTTTATTTTTATTTATTTGAAATTAAATTTCAAAGAACGCCAGCTAAGTTTATTACGAAAACAAAAGTTTTAGATATAAATGGCTATAAAC
>JBHPGP010000014.1:0-31507 GCA_042570305.1 Candidatus Omnitrophota bacterium | reverse complement strand
TTGAGGAAATCATTGAGGATATTTTCTTTTTTGCTTGGCGTGTCTTGTGGCATAGCTTGAGGATAGATTCTTCTCTTAAAATGAGGAATTCTGAATATATCATTTTTTTTAGTCATTGTCAAGAAATATATTTAAAAAAATCAACACTGGATAAAACAAAATTCCGTCGACATATCAAGATTTTGTAACTTCAAATTCTGATAGTCAATTTAATCTTTAATTGAAACTTATTGATTTATTGAAAGTTATGAAAAAAATTATTGCTTAAATAATAATTTTAAACATTTAAAAAGTCTATGTTAAAAAAAATCGACAAGTACTTTAGAATTAACAAGGATGTTGAATTCTATTTCCTTGCCGCCAGAGATAATCAATCCCTGATTTCTTATCTCGCTCCCTCTCTTGTTACTACCCTTTCAAGCGTCCAA
Source organism: Candidatus Omnitrophota bacterium (assembly GCA_042570305.1). GTDB lineage: Bacteria > Omnitrophota > Gorgyraeia > Gygaellales > JAHJCI01 > JASFIK01. The sequence continues at coordinate 31,079 of JBHPGP010000014.1, read as the reverse complement.
AGGAGTATTTGCAAATCCAGGGCCCAGCCCTTATTCTTCATATACAACAAATCGTATCTTAATTTTCTTGCGGAATCCTGTATAGAGGCTCCGTATCTATATCTTACCTGCGCCAATCCGGTAATCCCGGGCCTGATGTTATGCCTGCGGTTAAAATCATTGATATGCCCGTTTATCATATCCGCCATTTCCGGACGCTCAGGCCTTGGGCCAATGAGGCTCATATCGCCCTTAAGTACATTAACCAGTTGAGGCAACTCATCCAAATGGGTTTTTCTCAATACGTTTCCCAGCGTGGTTACGCGAGGGTCGTCCTCATCAGCCCATACCGGGCCGGTGTGCCTTTCTGCCCTGTGCTGCATGGTACGGAATTTCCACATCTTGAAAATCCTGTTGTTTTTACCCAATCTCTTCTGACGGAAGAAAACCGGCCCGCGTGAATTCACTTTTACCAATAAACAGACAAGCAAAATTACAGGCGAAAGCAAAAGCAGGCCAAAGCCGGCAATAATAACATCAAATAATTTCTTGAAAAAATCGAATTTTTTTCTGGCAAAATGCATAAACATCGCTAATGCTCCGCCTCCTACAGTGAGGGGGAAAAACCTGAGCATTGCAGCAAAATGGTTTGTTCCTCCCACGGCAAGCTCTTCCTGTCCGTAAGCTAAACTGATTTTCAGGCAAAACAGGCTGAGCAGCCCTAAGAGCACAACTGCGAAACCGATAACTAAACGTTTTCGCACAATGATTCTAAACCTGCGCAGCCGTTTGGAATGAAGGCAATGCCTTAAATATTGCCTCCAGGCAACTGCAAGCTCGTATAGTTCTTCTAATAGTTTTCTCATAATTTTTTAACGGCTTCTGCAGAAGTTAGAACCCAACAACTTCAATAATAAGCAATTTCCATGCCAACGAGTGATTTATTTGGATAAAAACAATTAAATTTTTTTAATATAACACTTTGTATTGTAATAAGTTATGAATTCAATCAGATTAAAGCACCTGATTTTAACATACCTTGTAATTGTAATAGAGTTTTACGTTCAATCAAATAAACCCTCTTGCAACCTGATATTATTTTTATTGCAACTATAACGTTAACAAGCTGTTACAAGATAAAATCTTTGTTGAATTTGACTAACCAAATGTCCATAATTATGAACAAAAATGGGGGTATCTTTTAAGATACCCCCCTGAATAAAGAATCAGCCTGCCACGGAACTGACTCTTCGTTCAAAATCCAAAGTATCTTATTATATAATGTAGCAATACCTGTGCCAAAACAGGATTTGATAAGCAAAATAACTAAAGAAAATAAGTCTGGAAGAAATCTTATGGATTAACCGGGAAGGCTAACGAATAAGTATATTCATCTGGAATACCGGAAGGAGCATTGAAAGCACTATCAACCCTACTATCGAACCGATCGCCAATATTAGCGCCGGCTCAAGCAGGGACACGATAACCTTGATTGTGCGGTTTACCTCTTTTTCAAAAGCCGAGGCAATCCTCAGCAGCATCTGGGGAAGCTCACCACTCTCCTCTCCTACCCCGACCATATTGATTAAAAGCGGTGGAAAAAGAGGGTCTTTTTCCATGCAGCTGCTTAAGCTTTGTCCCTGCCTTATCTTTTCCGCAAAATCAGTAATCTTTTTCCTGAACACCCGGTTCTGCACGCTTAAGGTTACCACCCCTAAAGACTCCAGCATAGACACGCCGTTCTCAAGTAAAACACCCAGCGCATAGGAAAACCTTGCCACCTCCAGCTTCTGAATAAGGCTCCTTATCCAGGGAAGGCGCAGGATAAAACTGTCAACCGTGATTCTGTTTCTTTCTGCCCTATAATAGAATCTGCCAAAGATAAAGACCGCTGCAGCCGCTGCCAGGAATAACCACCAAAACCTGTGCATAAATCCGCTGAGCTGGATAATCATTTGGGTGGGAAGGGGGAGTTCCTGTCCGAGATTTGCAAACATCACAACCAGTCGGGGGATAACAAAACTGACAAGGACAAATATGGTAATTATCCCGATGATAAAGAGCAACGCCGGATAAGCGAGCGCAGATTTAACCTGAGAAGTCAGCTCCTGCTCTCTTTCCTTAAACTCAGCAAGCCTTTCAAGTGAGCTGTCAACCCTGCCCCCTGCCTCTCCGATTCTAACCATATTAACGTAAAAATCAGAGAACACCTTAGGGCAGGAACTTAAGGCCTGTGAAAAGGTAAAGCCCTGCCTGATTTTCTCCTGTAAATTCTCGATTATCCTCTTCAGGTTCTGGCTGTGTGTCTGAGAGGTTAATGTAGATAAAGCCCTTGACAAGGTAAACCCGGAGCGCACAAGATTAGCTAACTGGCGGGTAAAGGCAGATAAATCCTGGTTATTTACTCTACTGAAATCTTTGGAGGGGACTGATTGGGTGAGCTCTCTGATATAAACCGGGTATAAACCGCTTTGCCGGATTACCTTGATTGCTACGGCCTTATTGTCAGCCTCAATCGTGCCGGCCTTAATTTCGCCAGGGTTTGCTTTTGCCTTGTAGGTAAACAGAGGCATCTACGTTTCTTCTTCCTGGGTTACTCTCAAAACTTCTTCCAGCGTTGTTAAGCCCTGTTTGACCTTATCCCATCCTGCCTGCTTTAAGGTTTTCATGCCCAGGGATACTGCCTTTTGTTTTATCTGGTGGGCAGGTAGCTTCTTCAGGGACATCTCCCTGATTTCATCGGTAATTACCATGGTTTCGAATATTCCGGTACGCCCCTGATAGCCCGTAAGCCGGCAGCTTTCGCATCCGCGGCCGTGAAAAATCGTAAAACCTGAAGCCTCGCCGAATTCCTTGATTAACTTTTCCGGGGGAATAAACTTTTCCTTGCAATTAGGGCAGATTAACCTGACCAGCCTCTGCGCAATCACCAATACTACCGAAGATGAAACCAGGTATGAATCTATGCCCATATCCAGAAGCCTGGTAACGCTGGAGGCAGCATCATTGGTATGCAGGGTGCTGAAAACCAGATGCCCGGTAAGAGCAGTACGCACAGATAATTCAGCGGTTTGCGTATCCCTGATTTCTCCGATCATCATTACGTCCGGGTCATGCCTTAACATCGAACGCAGGGCATTGGCAAAGGTAAAACCTACCTTTGGCTCAACCTGCATCTGCGTAATTCCCTTTAGCTGGTACTCAATCGGCTCCTCGATAGTGAGGATTTTGCGCTGCACTGAATTTATTTTACTGAGGCACGCATAGAGCGTGGTGGTCTTGCCGCTTCCTGTAGGTCCGGTAACCAGGATAATCCCGTAGGGCTTATTAATCATCTTCTCCAGTGTAGACAGGGCAACTGACTCCAGTCCTAATTGTTCAAGGCTGATCAGCACGTCGCGGCGGGAAAGGATGCGCATGCCGATACTCTCCCCAAAGGGGGTCGGCAGAATGGAAACCCTTAAATCAAAAACCTCCTCTCCCATCCTTACCTGCAGCCTTCCGTCCTGCGGCCTGCGCTTTTCCGCGATATCGAGATTTGCCATGACCTTGATGCGGGAGGCGATTGATGACTGGAAATGCTTTATCGTAGCAGGACAGGGTATTTCGTATAAAATGCCGTCTACGCGATAGCGTATGCGCAAATCGTCTTCCGAAGGCTCAAGATGGATATCGGTTGCCCGCTGCTTTATCGCATCCAGCAGGACCTGATTAAGAAATTTGATTACCGAAGGGTCGATTGTCTCATCCCTGATATCCTCATCCTTTGTTGACTTAAGCACCTCTAAATCAGAAACATTCTCGGGAGCTATTTTCTCAAGGGTATCCGCCCCCAGCCCATAGGCATTCTTAATCGAATCCAGGATATCCCTGCGGCTGGCAATCACCGGGCTGACCTCCTGTTTAAGGAACAGCTTGATTTCGTCAAGCAGCAAAACATCCAGGGGGTCATTAATGGCAATCTTCAGGGTATTGCCTTGCTTCTGGATAGGCACAAAATTATAGTGAGTCACGAATTTGGCGGGAATGGATTTTATCAATCGGCTGTCTATATCCTCGGCACTGATTTTCACATATGGAATTTTAAGCTGTTGTGAAAGACATTCCAGTAAATTCTCTTCATTGGCAAGCCCCTTTTCCGTGATAATCCTCACCAGCGAGAGACCGGTTTTCTCCTGCTCTTTAAGGCATTCCTGCCATTGAGCCCTGCTTATGGAAAACCTCTTCTGTAAAATTTCTCCTAACTTGCCTTTTTCTTCCATATCAATCCCTGAGCCTGTATCTTAAGGTCAGCGGCTGACCGTCCCTTAATACCTCGACCTCGATAATCGGCTGGCTTCGAAAGCTACTGAATACGTGCATGACATCCTGAGTACTCCTTAACCTCTGGCCTGCCACAGAAGAAACAATGTCTCCGCTCTTGATTCCCGCCCTTTCAATAATGCTGCCCTCGGGAACATCGTCAATGCGAAAGCCCTCCAGGCCTCCGGAAGCAACGTCGGGCATAGGCAGTATTTTTACCTTTGCCAGCAGTTCCTTTGCCTGGTCCATCTGGCTGATTACGCCGGACCTGCTGACGATCATCTCATTCTCGGAAACCTCCTCAATCACCTTGCCGCTATCCGCCGCAGCTACGGAAACTGCCTGCTGTTTAAGCAGTAGTTCCTGTAATAAGCCTCCCTTTTCCAGCAAAACCTTGCCTTCGGCAATACCCACTATCCTGGCTCCGGCAACCGTCTCTCCGACGCTATACAGGGCATATTTTCCCGATTCCGGAAAAGAGATTATCGCGCGGGTAGGATTCCCGATTACCGTACCCAAAAGCTCAAGGCTTAGATTCAGCGACGGTTCAAATCCGGTGCCGGCGGGATTAAGGCTGGCATACATCTTGTTCTTATCTGCGTTGAGTTCCTGGTAAGAATAGAACTGCTTACCCTGCCTGGCTCCGGAATCATTTCTCTGAATAAAAATATTCAGGAAAAGCAGGGCAGCCACAATCAATCCAACCACCCAAAGATTGTCTTTTAAAAATTTTATCTTCACTTGGGTTTAGCCAAATTCTCCATAGCGCTGGACATTAGCTGTTCTCTCTTAATGATGAATTCTGCCTCTTCGATGGATAGGTCTTGCTGCTTGGCGATAATCTGCGGCGTAATAAAGATAATAATCTCCCTCTTGACGTTTTTGGTGTAGCTGGTGCGGAACAAATACTTAAGCAGCGGGATATCTCCCAGGAACGGCACCTTTGAAAGGTAGCTTTCTTTATCGTCCTTAATCAGCCCGCCCAATACCACGGTATTTCCGTCCTTTACCGTCATTATCGTGGTTGCCTCCGTGGTATCGATTGCCAGGTCATTGGTTACCGTACCCTTGCGCGCAGAGCTTACCTCCGGATGGATGCGCATCGTGATAAAACCGTCTTCGGCAATCTTGGGGGTAACCATGAGCTTTATTCCCACGTCTATGAATTTAAGCTCCCTGCTGGTAACGTGGCCCTCGGTATCATAATGCAGGACCTCATATGGCTCGCTTGAGCCGATAAGTATCTTTGCCTCTTCGTTATCCAGGGTAACGATACGCGGGCTGGAAATCAGGTTAACGTCACTTAGGCCCTCCAGGGCGCGTATGGTTATCTCGTAATCATCCTGGTCCAGGACCCCGACTTTAAATGCATCCACATAGGTTACCCCCGTAGGAATCGGCAGGTCTTTCACGCCTACGGTTATGGAATGCGTAGTCGGACTCCTGTACTGCCAGTCAACACCAAGCAGTGTACCCTCTTCAAGGGTTACCTGCATTATTCTTGCCTCAATTAACACCTGCGGGATCTGTCTGTCCCAGTTACGCATCAATATGTCTATCCTGTCCAGTAATAGCGGCGAAGCAGTAATCACCAGGCTGTTTGTACGCACGTCAACCAGAACCTCTCCCTCTGTTTCCGGAAGAATTTGCAAAAGATTCTTCTGCACCTCCAGAGGCTCGGCATAACTGAGCGTATAAACCCTGCTTCCCATTTTTTTGTCAGTTGCCTCAATTGCCTGTTCGATAGAAAGCATATTCTCTTCTGTATCGGTAACTATAACGCGGTTGGTCTTCGGCTCTATCTCGACCTTGCCGTTGGGAGATTTCAGGGAAACCAGCATTGGCTTTAAATCAGAAGCCTTGATATGTTTGAGGACAAAAACCTGCGTAACAACGCGGGAGAATTGCTCCCTTTGCTTGTATTCAGGCAGGGTATAGATCTGAATTACCTCTCCCTCCTTTACATAAGTACAGTTGTTCACTTTTAAAATAGAATCCAGCGCAGTCTGCACCTTTACGTCCTGCAGGTTAATCGATACCTTGCCCTGGACATTTTTGGAGGTAACGATATTCAAGCCGCTCTGGTCCGCAATCAGCCTGATCACGTCCGTAATCTCCATATCCTTGACATCAATGCTGATTAATTTCTCCTCCCCGCTTAAGATAGCCCTATCCTCGTCCTGCGCGAATGCGGGATTAATCATAAAGGCGAAAATAACCAGCGTTGTGATTAAAAGCTTCCTCATAGTTTAAGCTCCAACTTCTCTTCGGGAGACTCAAGAATTACGCTGTCTTTTCCAATCTCTTTTACGGTAAATCCTGCGATGTTCTCCCCTCCCATGCAGGAATAATCCTTATTTTCCCGAATATCCCTGATCATGGCTGCCTTTTTCTCTCCGGAAGAAATAATGCCCAGGAGGGCGAATCCCGCCTCCGGTTCCTGCGGCTGCTTTTCCAGCAATGAACCGAACAAGGACCGCTGCCTGAAGGCTGCTTCCTGGAAAGCCGGTAAATTCTTTACCAGCTGCCGGTTTATTAGTTCCGGCTCATCCTCGGCTAAGGCCGCCTTGAAAATCAGAGGCCTGCGGGGAAGAAGCACATCCAGGAAGATATAAACCACCAGCAAAACCATAAGGCAGAGCAGTACCAGGTTGAGCCTGGGAAGAATATTAAAAAATCTCTCCTTGTTCAATGCCCTCATCTGATTATTCGTTAAACGCTATAGCGCTAATCTCCAGGTTCGCCTTTGGAGGCTCATTGGTTCTCTGCGCACTTATCTGCAGCTGGTTTATCCCGATGCCGTTAACTCCGGAAGTCAAAACAGATAAAAACTTTGCCAATGTGGAAATATCGTTATGAGCCTCTATCCTTGCCGAATATATCTTATATAGCGCTTCCTGTTTTGTTGCCGCCGGCTTTATGCTTCTGATATTCAGTCCTGCCTGCAGCGCAAAGCCTTCTATCTGTTTCAGGAAATCATCGGATGTTGCTATCTGGCGCAACCCGGAAACGGCCTGCGCATAATCTCCGTCTATCTGTTCTTGTTTACCGATAACCCTGATTAAGCCGTTTAATTCTTTATTGGTCAGGACGATTTCCTCTCTTAAGCCTTTAAACTTAAGAAAGGTTTGCCTGATGGCAAAATTAGACAATACAACCCCAACTATTATAATACAAATAATCAATAAATTCCATTCTTTCTTTGATAAACTTCGTTTAAAAAGCGGAGCGAATCTCAAAGTCAACAACCTCCTCTAAGCCTGATTTCTTTTTTGTAATGTAGTTCACCTCTGCCTGGTTTATCAAATAAGAATCCTTAAGCTTGGAAGCGAAATTCAATACTGCCTGCGAATCCCCTGCCTGGCCTGCTAAGACCAGAGTGCCTGTCGGCGGCTGCCCGCGTATCTCTAAGTTAGTCAGGCGCATCCCCTCAGGGGCAACGCGGTAAACCTCTGCCAGCAGCCCTACGCTCAATTTACCTGAATTACGGTACCCTTGCAGTATCTGGGTCCGGCGCAGCTTCTTCTGCAGGAGGCTGGCCTGGCTTTCTATTTTTTCGATCTCGCTCTTTAAAAAAGTAAGGTATTGCTGTTTATGCCGGGCATTCAAAAATATGATATTGGCAATGAGTGAGGTATTCAACAGCAGGAGCGTAACAAAATATAAAAGATACCTTCTTCTTTTAAGCCTGTCCCTCTGGGTTTTAAATTCTGACGGCAGGAGATTGATCTTCAGGCAGTTTTGTTTTGCGGCAAAGGCGGCTGCCCCCCGGGTAACACAGGTTACTGCGTCGGTTTCTACTGCTATCGACAATTCCCGCTGAATGCTTTGGGCAAGCCCGTTTATATCAATGCCCCGGCCGCTTAAGATTATCCTGCTGATGCCGCTGCCCTTGGCCTGCTGCCTGTCGATTGTCTCTTTCAGCTCTTTGATTAACTGTGTAGCTGCTTCTGCTTGCGCAAGGCTTACGCCCCGGTTAAAACTTAAGCCCTGCTTGTGCACAACAATTATATCCAGGAAATTATCCTCCAGGTTAACCAGTAAATAATTTGCTTCTACTTTTTTCTTTTTCAGGAACTGATTAAACAATGATACGGTGCTTATCTGCACAGATTCGGGAAGCAAGCCGGCCTGCCTGAGTAAAGAGATTTCTTTCTGGATGAGCTCTTTCTGGACGGCAACCAGCATTACCCGCGAATAGCCATCTTGAGTGGTTTCAATGATTGCCTGGTCAAAAACCAATTCCTCGGGTTTGTAAGGAAAGAGGTTGTCGAGTTCAAATTCTATCATATTGCGAATCTCTGTTTTATCAACCGAAGGAAAATTCATATATTTCACGCTCACCTGGCTGCGGGAAATCAGCAAAACAGAATTATCCTGGTTTATTTTTTGCTTGGCGAGAAAGTCCTTAAGCCGCAAAGGAATCTCTGCTTCTTTCAAGCCGGAGATATTCAGCTCGTATTCCCTGCCATCGGCGAGAGAAAGCCTGATAAAACTATTGGTTATGCTTATGGCAAATTTATTCATTTTCGCTCATTATCATAACAGAAAAACTGATTTGTTCAAGCCTTCTTGAAAAAAATAACCAAGTATCCTTGCTGCGGCAACTTGGCTATACGGTTAATAAATTTATTTAACCTGCCCCCAAGAGGACGCCCCCTCTCGGGAGCATCCGCTTAAGGCCCCGCGCCTTATTTAGGGACAGCGTATAATTATCTTAGCACACAGGCAGCTCTAAGGTAAAATTAGTTCCCTTGCCCGGATTGCTCTCTACCAGGATATTTCCGTTGTGCGCCTCCAGAATAGCCTTGCATTGAAACAAAGCCATTCCGATTCCGTTACGCTTGCTGCTCTGAAACGGCTTAAACAGGCGCTTACGCATAAACTCTTCGTCCATTCCGCAGCCGGTATCATTGACTACTATCCGCACATAGCTGCCGTTTGCTGCTGTGATGCCGTGTTCATAGCCGGTCTTTACCGTAAGCACGCCGCCGTTTGGCATAGATTCTACGGCATTGAAAAGCAGGCCCTGAATAACCTTAGCTATATAACCCGCGTCAATATCTAACTGGGGGACATAGTCAAATAATCTCAATAACCTGACGTTGGCAAGATTGTCCAGTTTTGTTTTGGTAATTACTTCTTCAATCAGCACGTTTACGTTTACCAAGCTGGTTTTCAGCTCTAATTTCTCCGGCAGGACAGAAAGCTGTTCCCTGAGCCGCTGTATCCTGGAGATTGTATTTTTTACCTCGGCATTTTCCGCGTTTTGCGCAGTCGCAGAAAGAGTCGATTCCAGATTCCCAAGCTCCTGGACCAGGAAAGAAGACAAATGATGGAAATGCTCGATTTCCCGGGAAGCAACCAGCTCCTGCAATAATTTGGCGTTTGAAAAAACCAAAGACGCCTTGCTACCGGATAGCTTTAACAATTCTGCATCCTGCTCTGATAACGGACTCTTATCGGTGTTCCTTCCCGCTGCCAGGAACCCAATGGGTTTCTGCTTAGCGGCAAAGGGAATGAGAGTACAATTCTCCAAACCCTTAAACTGCGAATTATTCTCCTCGAATATTTCCGGTTCCTTTTCGGATAATTCCCTGACCGAAAGCGGCCTTTTATATCTTAGAAGGCAAAGTATGAGCTTATCCTGCGCATCCCTGAAGATGATTTCAGCCGTATCAATATGCAAAACCTGTTTTAATATTTTCCTGAAACCTGACATCAGCCCTTCGGTATCCGGTATGCTGTAGAGGTTATCTATCAATCCGCACAATTGCCTGCGCTTACGCCCCTTGACTATCGCAGGGTATAATAATTCAAAAATCAGCAATAGAGAAGCAGCTAAAACAATCGTAGGTAAAAAGGTATATGGATTCATGGATTAATTCTCCAGGCGGTAACACAACTGCTTGTTCTCTCCCTGCCTTAATAAGCTTATTGTTACCTGCCCCTGGTTCCTTGCCTTCTTAAATACCTGTAATGCCTTCTGGTAGCTGTCTATCCTTTGATTATTCACTGTGTTGATGACATCGAGATTGCGTATGCCTGCCTGCTCGATGATGCTCCCCTCTTCAATTCCGTCAATCATCATTCCCGCTATCTTATCCGATTGATAATAAGGCCTGACCTTAACCTTGCTCAATGCCTTGAAAATCTGGCCTGCCTGATTTAATGCGCTGCTCCTGTTAACCAGGATGTCATTTCCCGATACGCTGATTACCGGAAGGTCCTGCTTTTCTGCATCAGCCCACTTTCTTCCGCGGCTGCTCAATCTGAGAACCTGGCGCCTGCCCTCCTTCTCCAGGGTGACCTCGCCCATGGCGATTTTAACTACCCTGGCTTGCCGGATGGAATTGCCCAGCCTGTATACGCCCTGTCTGCCGGTCTTCAAATCCTTGATAAATGCGGCCGGGTCCTTGATATTGACTATGGCTGTGCCAAGAAGCTCAAGGTCTAATTTTTCCGGTACTGCCTTAACCAGCATCTTCTCTTCAGGCATTGGACGGATAATCACTTCTGCCGGAGGTTCCTCGCTTATTTGCTCTTCCTGGAAAATAATTTCCCGGTTTACCTTTACCGCGGGCTTACGGAAAATACTCCAGGCCTCAACCAGCATTACCGCGCCAACCATCAAGCTTAACAAGCTAATTTCTCTTATTCTCATGCTTTGCTCCTGAAACAAAAAAGCCTATTCTTGAAAGAATAGGCTTTGAATTTCACTTTAACTTCGGCAGCCCAGCTATCTTTCTGCTTTCGCAGTTAAGATCTGTGACTTTGCCCCGAATCTAGCTTAGCTAGGCTTCGGGGTCCCGAGGAGCTACTTAAGTAACTCCGCTCGGGACGCCCTACTCTTTCAAGTAGTTTGCCTTTTCGGCTATTTTAAATTATCAAAAAGCAGCTTTTACTATCAAAACTAACGGCTTCAATGCCGCTCTGGCGATTCTCTTTAACAAAGGCTTCTGTGCAATATAATCCGCTACCGGCGGGCTATGCCTGTAATAGAACCTGACAAATGCCTGGCCCCAAACATTTGTCAGTAAATACTTATCGCGGAAATCGCACAAAACCCTTACGTCAGACGCCATCGGCGTGCCATAAGCAGCCGTAGCAATAAAGCACCCGCCGCCCCCTCCGCCTCCGCCGTCTCCAACGGTAGCAGCAGCTCCGGCAAACCCAATGCCGAATATCGAAAAATGCGTTACGTTTGCGTAAACCCCCTGATTGGTGGTATCCACATATGCTCCGTTGACCTTCTCCCAAAGCAGGGTCTTAAGGTTATAATAGTACAGCTCTAAATCTCTTGCATTGGATACGCCGGCAGCATTCAGGTCATCCTGCGTGTAGGGCACCTTAATAGTCACTGGCTGAAGGAACTGGGTTCCTCCGGGCCCAAAATCAATTACATTAGCTACTTGTTTACTGCCATTGTTCAATGGCGGAACGCTTTCGACCTGAGTAATGGTAATGGTAGTTTGCGCCTCTAGAATGTTCTGCAGGATTTCTACGATTGCTCCCCAGATATCGCCACCTGCGGTTACTATCCCTCCTGTACTATCTACCAGTATGGAATTGGCCTCATCCTCATCAAAGAAGACATTGCGGTTAAAATAAATATCCGCGTCTTCATTTCTGTAATCAGTCCAGGTAAAGCACACGTGCTTTCCGTTAGCGCTTAAGTAAAGAGCGGGATTGTCCTGTATTGCCGCGCCTGAATCGTCATTTATCAGCATATTGGTTTTAAAAGACAAGCCATTATCAATGGAATACGAAAAATAAATATCCCAGTCTTCGTACCTGAAATCACACCAGACAACAAATACATCGCCGTTGCTATCTACGCAAACCTTTGGCTCTCTTTGCGGCTGGTTGACTTCTGCTTCTTCATTCACTTGTATATCAACTCCCCAGGCACTTCCGTCAACTGACTTGTCAAAGAATATGCTGGTCTCCCCGTCTTTTTCGTTTCTCCATACCGCGCAAATATTGACCTTTTCTCCGCCGCCTCCAACTCCTGGCCTGACTGCCAGGTAAGGCTGGGTTGCATTGTCCGAAGCCCCATCGTCATTAATCCGTATATCGCTAACAAACAGCCTCATATCTTCATCATCCAAACCATTAAAGTAGATATTGCTCCTGCCTTCGCTTTCAGCGCTCCAGGCAAAATATTTATTGCTTCCGCTTGCATCTATCTTGATACAAGGGTTCTGGGAAAAGGCTGTTATTCCATCGTTTACCTGCTTAATCTGCGCTCCCTGAATCTGCCAGAGGCTCGCTCCCTTATCCTGGGAACTTGCGTAATATATTCCGTCACTGCCGTTCTGATTGGCCCAGCTGATAAATACTCCCCCATCGCTAAGCGCCTGAATCGAAGGCTGAACCTGGCCTGATATGCCTAAATGATTATCAATTGGTATTAAGCCGTTTTCAAAGGTATTGCTACTGCTAAATCTCCTGGCAAAATACAGGTTCCAGTTCCCGAATAAATCCTGGTTCTGCCACAAGATATATATATTGCCAATATCATCTACTGCTATAACCGGTTTTTGATTGATGCCTTCTATCCCTTCACTGATGCTTATGTCATCGCCAAAAGTCACTCCCCTGTCCCCTGACTCGGCAAACCATATCTTGCCTTCAATATCCTCCTGCCAGACTACGAATATCTTTTTGCCGCTGTTATCCATAGCCAAAGCAGAATTATCCTGGTTTAATCCGTCAGCCGCGTATGCATTGCGTATAAACAAGCTCTCTTGGGAAAACAGGCGCTTTGCCTTGCTGACCTTTATGTTCCTGCCCCTTACCATCATTGCGGTCGTAAAGGAATAGGAATATTCCGGCATCTGATTCCCTGCCAAGTCACGGGCACTTATTGATACGGTGATTAATTGCTCGTATTTGAATTTGTAGTCATCTTCATTTGGCGGGTCATAAACAACTACGTAATCTCCGGGCTCACCCTCTATAACCACGGCATTGGGATAGTCAACTATCTGGCTTATGCCATCGCTAATAACTGCCGTGGGGCTGATATCTCCCTCACGGTTTACGCTCATTTGTATTGTATCTGCATCCACGCCAACACCGGCATCCTTGAGATGAAGTATAATATTAGTGTCCGGCGGAACCTGAAATTCATCATTCTCCGGGTTTATTCCTTCAACATAAGGATAGGCTTCATCCGAAGACTCTACTGTAAATGTTGCCGGGTCTGAATCTGATAACCCACCCGGGTCCCTGGCAGTAAAGGTGATTGTCTCAGAGCCGTTGTAGTTTGAGCTTGGGGCAGTAATTGTGGCGACTCTGTTTACTATGCTTACGCTCAACTCTGAATTTCCGGAATAAGCCCAGGTCATCTGATAGTCTGCGTTGTCTGAATCAGAAACATAGTTATCTAAAGAGATACTGCTAAAGGATGAACCTTCCAGTATTGTCTGGCTGGGGATGTTGCCTACTACGGGAGCATCATTGGTAGCAGTTACCGTAAAGGTGGCTGAATCCGAATCAGAAAGCCCGCCCGGGTCTGTTGCAGTAAAGGTGATGGCTTCTGAGCCGCTCCATTCTGAGCTTGGTATGCTTATAGTAGCAACCCGGTTAATAATACTTACGCTTAACTGGCTGTTGCCGGAACAAGTCCAGATTATCTGGTAATCAGCGTTGTCAGGATCAGAAACATAGTTATCTAACGAAATGCTGCTAAAGGATGAGCCTTCATTTATAGTCTGATTCGGTATATTTGCGACTACGGGTGACTCATTAACAATCACTGTTTCATGCGCTACTGCGCTGGAGCTATTGGATAATAGCGATAGATTAGGCACCTCATCCTGGGTTTTCATCGCAAAGTAATAAGTCTGCCCCGGAACAAGTCCGCTCACGGTCATTGATTCGCTTGTTCCAGCAGCACTTGGATCAGGCTCGCCAATAACATTGGCTGCAGCATTAAATGTAAAATCACTTGTTATATTTGATGTTGAATATTTGATTATATATACTGAGGCTGTACCGCTACTACCATCATCTCCTGGCGCAGTCCAAGTTAAGTCTATTTCTCCATCATCTGCGCCAGTAGAAGCAGATAAATTACTCACCGTGGCCGGTGGGGTAGTATCTTGGTATATGGTCGTAAACGTATAATCACCTGAATTAGCCAGATTATTAGAATCATCCCGGCTTAGAACCCTGAAGTGATATGTAATCCCTCCCTCAAGTCCGGATATTGATACTGAATGGGAAGTAACCAGATTAGTGTCAATATTAGTTTGTGAACCATAACCGGTAGTCAAGCCGTATTCAACCTGTGAAGTTGCCGGCTCATCAGTAGTCCAGGTAATAGTAGCAGATGTGCCTGTAATACCTGAGGCATTGACATTGGAAATTACAGGAGCGGTTATGTCAGGGGCTATGGTTGTAAAGGTATTATCTCCGGAAACAGCCGGATTCCCAAGGTCGTCTTCACTAATAACCCTGAAGTGATACGTAGTTCCTGCATCAAGGCCTGAGAGTGAAACAGAATGTGACGTAACCAGGCTTGAGTCAATCGCAGTCTGCGAGCCATAATCAGTATTCAGCCCATATTCAACCTGTGAAGTCGCCGGCTCATCAGTAGTCCAGGTAATAGTTGCAGATGAAATTGTAATCCCTGAGCTGCTTATGTTAGAAATCTCCGGAGGAATCGAATCCAAGGGTTCGGTTGTAAAATCATTGTCTCCCGAGGTAGCCTGATTATCCGAATTGTCCTTACTTAATACCCTGAAGTGATACGTAGTCTCTGCCTGAAGGCTGGGTACGGTTACTGAATGCGAAGTAACCAGGCTAGTATCAAGGGAAGTCTGGTATCCGTAACCTGAGGTTAATCCATACTCAACCTGTGAAGTTGCCGGTTCATCAGTAGTCCAAGTAATGGTTGCGGATGAAGTAGTAATATTTGAGGTAGATACATTAGATATTACCGGAGGTGTGGTATCTGGTGTGGTGTCAGCATACTCATACGCCCCGATGCTGTATCCTGCTCCCTGCGGCCTGGATGCCCCGGAGTAATCGCGGGTTACGATGGAGCTTACGCTGGAAGTGCCTGCGTCCTTGGCAGGGCTGGATTCCTGTAATTGAAAACCCAAGTCCGTATTGGGGCTGGAATCAATGAATTGGGGGTTTACGTTATCTAATCTATTGCTGTCCCAGCCGGGCCCGCTGCCTGCTCCGTAATAGAGATTGTTGCTTCCCGTGGCCCCGCCGTTATCATTGACGTAATAAGACTCCCCGGAAAGAGGACAGATTATATTATTCCTGATGGTAAGTGAATCGTGGCTTGCAGACCATAGCTCAAGCTCGCCATTATCGTTATGATAAAAGGTATTATTATAGATAAGGTAGTCTCCGCCTGAACCGCCAAGGAATATCCCGGGATAGTTCCTATCGCCGTTCTCTGCAATGATGTTATTATAAAAATACAGGGTTCTCACAAACGAGCCGCCGCCGCCATCGCTGCCCCCGAGAATCGCGCCGGTCATGCCGTTATCGTGGATGTAATTATCGTGGATGTAAACATTGTCTATCCAGTCGCCGCTTTCATGGCCGTAAACTTGTATGCCCCTGCCGTACTCATTATAGGCAAACTCATTCCAGCCCACGTAAATGTAGTTGTGAGTCCCGTAGCCTTTAAAATACAACGGATAGGCTTGTGTGGGAGCTGTCTGCCCGCGGCTGTCCACCCCTGCATCGCATACATAGTTGCCGTAAAAGTATAGATATGTCTCTCCCCCTCCGCAGCCGTCAAAACAGGCTGCTGACTTCCCGCCGTAGGTGGTAGAGATATCGTTTCCGATAAACCTGATATGGTCGTCTGAACCTGTGCCGGACCAGTAGGTAACCTGGTTATTGGCTCGCAGTTTAAGCTTGGAAAAGGTCCAGTAGCTTAATAAGTCCGGGCTGCTGCCATGATGGCGTATTGTATAACTAATAGAGCTGCCTCCCCACTGGGCTACCTCTGTAGGGTATGAGGCAACGCTGATGCTCTTGTTCGCTGTGCCGTTACCGTGATTATTGCTCCAGAAATCTATTACTGCGCTCCAGGCATCCTGCTCTGACCAGGTTCCTGACCTGAAGTAGCATACGTCTCCTGCCTGCAGTGTCCTGACCTTGTTTGCTGAGCGCCAGGGGCCGTTACTGCCTGAACCCTGGCTTGCGTATAAGCCGTTGTTGCTGTCGCTTCCTGACCTTGAGATAAAATAGATGCTGTTGCCGCCTAAGGAGCGGCAGTAAAAAGGCAGGGAATTGCTGGTTCCTGCTGATGTGGTAACGCTGATGGTTGTTCCGCCCTGAGGCATACTGGACTTAAGCCAGAAGGTAATCCGACGAAGCCCGCGGGCTGTGGTGGGATTGCTGGTTGCGCCCCATTCTGCATAATCAGCATCCTGGGTTAAGTTAACCCCTCCAACCTTAACATAAGAGCTGCCGCGGCTGCTGCCCAGGCCTATGCCCCAGATAGTAACAGCAGCGCCCTTTGTGCTACCGTCCTCCCAGCCGGAAGTCGGACCGTCAGTGAGGTCAGTGAAAAAGATCTTCGGGGCTGCAAAAGCAGCTGTACACCAGCATGCCAGTATTAATGTTGTGAGGATTACGGTTCTTTTCATTCTGTCTATAAAATAAAAGAGCCTATTCCCGTAGGAATAGGCTCTGAATTTACTTCAACTTCGGCAGCCCAGCCATCCTGATACCAGGACCTGTAGCTTTGCGTCCTACCCTTTCGGGAAGTTTGCCCTTTCGGTTTCTCTATATTATCAAATAGCTTTTTTACTGCCTAACGCTTGTGTCAATTTCTACATAAAATATAACATATTCGTATGATTTTGTCAATATGGAGATGAAATTTAATCATTAAAATGTTGAATTTATAACTCATTGACTTATAAATAGTTACATACAATATGCTAAGTTTATTCTATTTTTTTAGCCCAAAAATAATATTTCTTTCAACTAATGTTGAATATTTGTCATAAAAGACTTGACAAGCGTAATAATTTATGGTAAATTTTTTCTACTCGTATTGACGTAATAGAATAACACCTCGACGGTTAACAAGGAGAAGAAATGAAAATCGAAAAAAGCATTGGAGAAAAGATTAAATTATTAAGGGGTTATATGACCCAGGAGGAGCTTGCCAGGCGCGTAGGAGTTGACAAGGCAATCATCAGTAAAATCGAAACCGGTAAAATGATGGGCAGTTTCGACTGCCATAGGAAATTAGCCCAGGTTTTTGGCTTGAAGCTATCAGAGCTGTATGCCTATTTTGAACAGGAGAAGCCTGAGCTTGTAGAATTCAGGCCCGGAAGTTCTAAAACCGATTTATACCAGAATTTCCTTGAAATCCTTACCAGTTTCCCCCTCTCTAAAAGGATACTGCCAACCTTTATTAAATTGAAGCCCGGGGAAGACAAATTCCTGGAATCAACGCTTAAAAAAGTGGACAGGTTCATTATTGCCCTGGAAGGGGAAATCGAAATAGATGTAGAAGGGAATATCTACCACTTAAAAAAAGACCCCAACCACGACAAGGGAGACAGCTTGTATTCAAAAAGCCAAAAACGGCACAAGATTAAGAATATCGGAAACTCCGTGGCTAAGGCTCTCTGCATAAGCTCACCTCCTGTCCTATGAAAAGAATCCTGATTTGCGAAGACGAAAGGGATTCAAAAGAGGCGATTACTAATATTCTCTCTAAAAGAGACTATGAGGTTTATGCTGCGGCTGATGGCAGGGAATCCCTGGAAAAGACCAGGGATTTAAATCCGGATTTAGTGCTCCTGGATATCCGTATGCCTGAGATTAACGGCATAGAAGTAGCAAAGGAAATCAGGAAATTCAACACCCGCACCAGAATAATCTTTATCACTGCTTTTCAAAGCCCTCAGCTCGTCAAAGAGGCAGCTAAATATGATATATCTGATTACATTGCAAAACCTGCCCCTGCCGAAGACATCCTCAAATCCATCCAGGATGCATTAAAAACCTAATTGTAAATTATATTATAGACTGGTAAGAATTAAAAAGGCGGGTTATTTCTGTAGTGCCAGTTTCGCAAACCATATAACCGGCTTTAAGGCAAGCCTGCTAAGGAATTTTGCCCACTCCCTGTCTTCAATATATCTGGCAAGCTGAGGTCCGATTTTCTCGTATAGCTCCACCAATAAACTTCCGTATTTGTTTGTCAACAAATGACTGTCCCGAAACTCAGATAAAACCGCAACCTCCTTTGCCAAAGGCGTCCCGAAAGTAGCCGTAACAATGTAGCACCCGCCTCCACCTCCGCCGCCGCCGTCTGCTCCACCGGTACTCCCATCATCTGAGGGGCTGCTCGACTCCGGTAAAGGAGTGCTTGTTGGAATAGAAGGATAACTTGGCGGACTAGGGGCAGGCGGTTCGGGTTCGGATTCAGTATATTCGTAATACTCGTACGCCCCGATGCTGTATCCTGCTCCCTGCGGCCTGGATGCCCCGGAGTAATCGCGGGTTACGATGGAGCTTACGCTGGAAGTGCCTGCGTCCTTGGCAGGGCTGGATTCCTGTAATTGAAAACCCAAGTCCGTATTGGGGCTGGAATCAATGAATTGGGGGTTTACGTTATCTAATCTATTGCTGTCCCAGCCGGGCCCGCTGCCTGCTCCGTAATAGAGATTGTTGCTTCCCGTGGCCCCGCCGTTATCATTGACGTAATAAGACTCCCCGGAAAGAGGACAGATTATATTATTCCTGATGGTAAGTGAATCGTGGCTTGCAGACCATAGCTCAAGCTCGCCATTATCGTTATGATAAAAGGTATTATTATAGATAAGGTAGTCTCCGCCTGAACCGCCAAGGAATATCCCGGGATAGTTCCTATCGCCGTTCTCTGCAATGATGTTATTATAAAAATACTGGGTTCTCACAAACGAGCCGCCGCCGCCATCGCTGCCCCCGAGAATCGCGCCGGTCATGCCGTTATCGTGGATGTAATTATCGTGGATGTAAACATTGTCTATCCAGTCGCCGCTTTCATGGCCGTAAACTTGTATGCCCCTGCCGTACTCATTATAGGCAAACTCATTCCAGCCCACGTAAATGTAGTTGTGAGTCCCGTAGCCTTTAAAATACAACGGATAGGCTTGTGTGGGAGCTGTCTGCCCGCGGCTGTCCACCCCTGCATCGCATACATAGTTGCCGTAAAAGTATAGATATGTCTCTCCCCCTCCGCAGCCGTCAAAACAGGCTGCTGACTTCCCGCCGTAGGTGGTAGAGATATCGTTTCCGATAAACCTGATATGGTCGTCTGAACCTGTGCCGGACCAGTAGGTAACCTGGTTATTGGCTCGCAGTTTAAGCTTGGAAAAGGTCCAGTAGCTTAATAAGTCCGGGCTGCTGCCATGATGGCGTATTGTATAACTAATAGAGCTGCCTCCCCACTGGGCTACCTCTGTAGGGTATGAGGCAACGCTGATGCTCTTGTTCGCTGTGCCGTTACCGTGATTATTGCTCCAGAAATCTATTACTGCGCTCCAGGCATCCTGCTCTGACCAGGTTCCTGACCTGAAGTAGCATACGTCTCCTGCCTGCAGTGTCCTGACCTTGTTTGCTGAGCGCCAGGGGCCGTTACTGCCTGAACCCTGGCTTGCGTATAAGCCGTTGTTGCTGTCGCTTCCTGACCTTGAGATAAAATAGATGCTGTTGCCGCCTAAGGAGCGGCAGTAAAAAGGCAGGGAATTGCTGGTTCCTGCTGATGTGGTAACGCTGATGGTTGTTCCGCCCTGAGGCATACTGGACTTAAGCCAGAAGGTAATCCGACGAAGCCCGCGGGCTGTGGTGGGATTGCTGGTTGCGCCCCATTCTGCATAATCAGCATCCTGGGTTAAGTTAACCCCTCCAACCTTAACATAAGAGCTGCCGCGGCTGCTGCCCAGGCCTATGCCCCAGATAGTAACAGCAGCGCCCTTTGTGCTACCGTCCTCCCAGCCGGAAGTCGGACCGTCAGTGAGGTCAGTGAAAAAGATCTTCGGGGCTGCAAAAGCAGCTGTACACCAGCATGCCAGTATTAATGTTGTGAGGATTACGGTTTTCTTCATTTCTTATGCTTGCTTACCTTTAAACAACCAATTATTCAGATTCAGGATACAGATTGCCCGGGCTATGCCAAAAGTTAAAAACAAAATGGAAAGTTTCGCTGCCTGCTTTGGATTTGAAGTTTTTGTGAATGCCAATAGGATATTGCATATTATAGCCAAAACAAGGGATATTAGCAAGGGAAAATAATTTTTTGTGATTAAACCAAAAACTATGCTTGATACTACTCCGATAAGAAACAAGGCACTAAACAAACTGAATGCAAAGGCCTTGGGCATTTTGAATTTGCCTTTTGATACAAAGAATATTTTTAGAATTTCCCTTCCGTACCAGAGCTCTTTTCTGAAGAAATCAGCAAGAGTCTCCCTGAGCTTGCAATGCGTTACTGCAACCACGGAAGAAGAATATACTCTCAAACCCAGCTCTTTATGCATCCTCAGGCAAAACTCCCAATCCTCGCTCGAACTAAGATTCTGCTCGAATCCGCTTAACTTCTCGAAATAGGCCTTTTTTATAATCAGATTTTTACTGCTTACCCAGCTTACGAACCCCTCCCTGCTTCTCCTGTTATATTTCCAGGCCTCCTCAACCCATGAGCTTTTCTGCGGCGTCAAATAATGAGTAGAGCCGACTACCCCTACTTCCGGACGCTCAAGTACTGACAGCGCTTCCCTGACCCAGTTTTGTGACACTATGCAATCTGCGTCCAGAAAAAATAAAACCTCACCCTTAGCTATCCCCGCCCCCTTGTTTCTCAAGGCAGCAACGTTAACCGAAGGCAAAACCTCCAGCCTGCAATCGAATGATTTTGCGATTGCAGCTGTTTTATCCGTAGACCCGTTATCTACGACTATAACCTCCATCAACTGGCGCGGATAATCCAATTGCGTAATCGATTCTAAACAGGAACCTATGTATTTCTCTTCATTAAAGGCAGGAATGATTATAGAGACGAATGTGCCGTTCATGACTGGGAATCTCTTGGCTTAATTCTATTTATAAACCTGTAAATCTTTCTATAGTTATTAACGCCTATGAGTGAGCGCAGGTAAAATTTAAACTTATTACCCGCTCCCGGCATCTTAAGCCTGCTGCCTCTTTTCTCGACAATAGATATAAAATCATCGAGATTATAATCTTGCCTGATTTCAATCCTGCCTGAGAAGAAGCTTTGATTATTGCTGCGGCAATACCTTGCTTGCGAAGAAAATACTCCCTTATATCCTGCTTTTCTTGCAGCAGCTTCCAGGCGGGAATCAAAGTCTCCGTGCGGCAGGCTGAGATACTTCACCTTCACCCCTAGCCGTTCTTCTATTATTCTTTTTGATTCCAGGAGCTCATTCTCAATCTGCTCATCCGATATTGAGCTTAAGGGATAATGTGAAACAGTATGGGACTCTACCCGCATCCCCTCATTAACCATTTCCTTAAGCTGGCTCCAGGTGAGCATATTTTCTCTGCCTATCAAATCCGTGGCAATAAAAAATACGGCCTTGAACCCGTATTTTTTAAGTGTGGGGAGCGCGTATTTATAATTTCCTATGTGGCCGTCGTCAAAGGTTATGACAATTGGTTTTTTATCAAAATGGGCAACCTTCTGACTGCTGCTATATTCAAGAATTTCCTCCGGGAGAAAAGAGCGAAAGTTATGATTATGCAAATAATGCATTTGTTCGTTGAATTGTTCCACAGAAAGGCAACAGGCAGGATGCATCCTTCTTTTTGCTCCTGAATTCGTCTCTTTCTCGTTTACTTCGTGATAGATTAAAACAGGAATCATCCTATCCCCGCTCATGAAATATATCCTTTAACTCCGAGTAAACATACAGGCGTTTTCCCGAAGGCTCTACCGGTATATCTTCCCTGAATATGTATTCTATTGCCATATCCTCACCCAGCATTTCCTTTACCCTGGCGGTAAATAAGTTTAAGATAGTATCGCTAAAGTTCTTATCCCTGGATAAGGCAATCTCCAGCTTATTTTTTTCTTTTTGCACTACCCGGAAATCCTTTATTCCTGCGTATTTTTCAATAATATCAAAAGCTATATACCTGAAGACATTGCCTGCCACGAAATGCCCGTCCGTTGCCATCAGCGTATCCACTACCCTGCCGGCATTAAATCCCATTGTCTCAAGGCCCCTTCCGCAGGGGCATTCTGACTCCAACCGCTGCCCGGTATCAAAGATTTTGTATCTGAGTAACGGCATGGAAAAACTGTTTAAATTGGTTAAGACGATTTCCGAGTTTTCTTTACCTAATCTATCGCTTTCAATGAATTCCACCAGGATATTCTCCATATTTATATGCAGGTTCCCTTTCGGGCACTCAAAGGCAACCGGGCCCATTTCTCCGCAACCGTATTCATTGACCACCCTGCAATTAAAGAATTTTTCAATGAAATTCCTTTGGTAAGCGCTCAGGTTTTCCGCTGTGGTAACAACATATTTTATATTTAATTCTTCTCCGTTAAAATTATTCTCCTGCATTACCTGACAAAGCCTGAAAACTGCCGAAACATAACCATATATATATTTGGGCCTGAACCTTTTTATAATTTGGGAATATTGGGCAATCTTCTCTTTGCTTATCTGGAAGGCAGAAATCCTCTTGCGGTTAAGAAAAAAATCCTTTCTCCTCTCTCTTGCTGCTGCTTTATGGTCAAGAGGCAATCCCCATAATCTTAACTGCTTATCTTCCTTATGAATACCGTACCAGCCCAATCCGCGGAACAGAGCAGCCCTGCCATATGCCGAGCTAAGAGAATCCCTCACCAGGTGCAGCGGCCTTCCCTGGGTGCCTCCGCTATGGCAATACTCGATTTTAGCCTTGAAGTTCCTGCTTAAAAGTTCTGAATGGTTATCCCTGATGATATCTTTAGTTAAAAACGGCACTCTCTTGAAATCTTCAAAAGTACCGATATCCGCAGGGCGTAATTTTATTTTTTGAAAGGCTTGCCTGTAGAAAGGGATATGCTCATAGCAATAGCTGATTAAGCTTTTTAGCTTGCCCAATTGCAATTCCCTGAGCTGCGGGCGGGAATACCATTGGCTTTTTTCCAGCTCAGTAAGGCAGCTTGAAATCGGCTCTCCCCTGATCAACTCGATAAAAGGAAAAATCAGATTTTTTTGAATAATCGCTCTCATTTATTTAACAGGCTTTTTAAAGGACTGAACTTAAAATCGCGCATTAGAAGCCCGAGCTTTGATTCTGCCTTGCCTAAATTAGTATAGTGCCTGAAATAATATTCCTTCTTAATCTTCATTCTCGGCTGATTTTTATCTACTTCCCATGGATGAAAATAGAAAACAAACTGCTTCCCCAGCTTATTGATACGCTTAAGCATCAGCCTGAAAACCCTGTAAGGAATAATCCTGAAATATGCTCCTCCTCCAAGGGGTAAAATGAACCTGCCAAGTTTATATACCGTAAGCGGAAATTCCTGCAAGCCATTTTCGAATTTAAAAAAAGTGCTGTCATTTACGCCGCAATCACCGTATCTATCGTGACAGGAAAAGGGAAATATACTCGAGTCATATTGAAAATTAAATTCCTTTAATATATCCAATGCCCATAAAGAGCTTTTATTGATAGAGAAATTCGGGGCCCTGTATCCTATTACTTCATTGCCTGTAATATCCTCCAGTATTTTCTTGGATCTCTCCAGGTCTTTCCTGAATTCTGCCGGAGTAAGGCTATAGACTATGTCGTGTTTATAGCCGTGGCTGGCTACCTCATGTCCCTGATTGAATATTTCCTTTACCAGGGCGGGGGTTTTCTCGGCTACCCAGCCCAGTATAAAAAACGTTGCCTTATGTCCATATTTAGCGAGTAAATCCAGGAGGATTCCGGTATTACGCTGAACCCTGGACTCAAAGGCATTCCATTTTTCTACTGGGCAGACCGGGCGTAAATTCTCTACCTGAAACCACTCTTCGATATCAAAACTCAATCCGTTTATAATATTTTCTTGCATTTTCTTCTGAACGCCAGGACATCCTTTCTATCGGGGAAGCTGAAATATGATCCTTTTTCAGGGTTGTTTGGCAGATAAGATACTTTGTCTTCCCTGATTAAATCCAGTGCCTCGATTACGCAATGCGCTCCTATTCTTTTTGAGCGCTTAATCAGGCTATCCAGGGATTCGCCCTTGATTATGGGGATTTCCCGCTGCAGGATGATTTTACCTTCGTCAATTCTTAAATTTATACTGTGAACTGTAATCCCTGCGGTTTCCTCATCGTAAAACATCTGCCAGAAATTAGGCATCATCCCTCTATACTGAGGCAATTTGCTATGATGAATATTAATACATCCCCATTTAGGCAAACTCAATAATTTTTCCCTGAAAACCTGCGGCGCTGCCACGGAAACAATGATATCCGGCTCCTGCCTTCTGCAAAAATCCAGAAAAGCATCGCTGTTAATATCCGGTTCTTTAAATACGCTGACCCTATGGTTACGCAATAAGTTTTTCAGAGTGCCCCTTTTTATTCTGGCCATAAAATAACGTAAGGCCATTCTTAAAAAATCCCTGAATCCGTAGAAATTATACATCTGTTTAACCAGCTTCGGGAGCGAACGCTTTGCCATTGTCGGGCAGATCACCACTCCCAGAATACGGCTTATCCCCGGATAAGATTTTAAAAACTCCTCAAAAAACACCCTTATGTAGAAAGGATCCTGTTGAGTAATGAATAATACCCGCTGATGATCATTCCTTATCTCAGTGTCTGCCATGCAATATCCTTCTTCTTCACTATTGTCCTGATGAGCGCTACAAGCGAGGCAATGTTGACCACGCAGAAATACAGCGGAAAGGAGAGTATTTTTGACTTCTTTCCTATTGCATCCAATATAAGGCCGATTAAGGCTAAGATATAGAAAACAGATTGAAGCCAGAAGGTAAAAAAATAAAAGTTATTTTTATTTATCAGATAAATATTGGCTGCATATAGGGTTATTGCAAAAAGCGGCAATATCCATCGCAAAACCTTATGTGAAATCAATTGGAATGAGACAAATCCGTATCTAAAAGGGTTAAATAATTGCTTCATATATAATAATCCCCTCATGCCCCTGGAAATCACCCTTACCCGCATCCTGAACTCCTCGTTACTGTCCTGGCTGGTCAGCTCATAAGCTAAAGCCTCTGGTTCAAAAACGATTCTATAGCCCTGCTCCAGTATCTTTAACGGCTCAACCAGGTCGCTGATAATATCCTGAGGCAAAGGCTGATAGAGGTTTTTTCTCACCGAATATATGCAGCCGCAGCAGCCGGTAATAGTTTTAATCTGTGTCTGTTTTATTTTGATAAAATTCTCGTAATCCCAGAAAGCAATCGTACCTGTGCCTATTTGTGTGTGGTTCGGGTCAAAATACTTATACCTGCCGCTTACGGCACCTACAGCAGGGTCTGCATAATTTCTGACTATTTTACGTATAGCTGATTTCTCGTACTTGGTAGTGGCATCGGAAAATATTACAATCTCTCCCCTGGCTGTATTTACTGCCTGATTCTGGACTTCGGTTTTGCCTACCCTGCCTTCTACCCTGAATAGCTTGACTCCACTTTTTACAAACTCCCGCACAATCTGGTCTGTCTGGTCACTGGATGCGTCCGAGGCTACAATAATCTCCAATTTATCTCTTGGATAATCCAGGCCAAGGGTATTCTCGAGCTTCTCTCTTATATGCCTCTCTTCATTATAAGCGGTAATTAAAAAGGTTACGGATGGCTCTATCTCCTTTTTATTAACCCTGTTATTTATAAACAGCGAGATAACCAAATTAAGCAGCGGATATCCGAAGTAAGTATAAATAACCATTATAAACATCAACCAGAATAAAGCTTCCATTACCTAACCTTTAGCTAATTGTCCAGTATTTACTGTTCCGTCTAATGCTTCTTGATAAACCCTTATGTAATCCTCTGCCATTTTACGCGAAGAAAAGCGGCTTTTGATTTTCTCATATCCATTCCTGGCCAGTAAGGTTGCTTTTTCCTGGTTTTTTAAGAGCGATTCGATTGCAATACGCAACCCATCGACATCGCCCGGTTCAACGAGTAAACCGTCAATACCGTCTTCAATCATATCGGGAATTGCGCCTGCCCTGCTGGCAATTATCGGCTTTTTAGCTGCCATTGCTTCGAGGATTGCAAAAGGCATCCCCTCCTTTAAGGACGGCATAACAATCAGCTCAGTCAGGCTTAATAACTGCGGGATATCCCTTCTGATTCCCGTGAAAATCACCTTATTCCCTAAGCCTAAACTTCTAGCCTCTAACTCCAACTGCGCTCTTAGCTGACCGTCTCCGATAATCAAACAGGAGATTTCGGGTATAGCTTTTATCGCTTTGCTTATGGCCTTTAATAGATAGATATGCCCCTTATCCCGCGCTAATCTGGCTATAACTGCGATAATTTTATGATTTTCATTCAGGCCGAATTCGTTTTTTAAATAAGCTGTATCACCTGGGTCTTCAAATCCCTTCAGGCTTATGCCGTTATTGATGACCGAAATTCTATCTTTTGCAATCCCGCTGCCTAAAATTTCATTTTTTAGTGCCTCTGATACGGTTGTAATCTTATCGAACCTGCGCAATAACAGCTTATCCAGCCATTCATACAACTTCATCTTTGCATTTACCGAATACCAGGTGTGGCAGGTAGCAATTCGCTTGGCTCTTAAAAAAAAGCTGGAAAAAAATATATAAAAATTAGCTTTGTAACCATGGGTATGCAAAATTTCAATATCCTCTTTCTTGATAAAATCTCTTATTTTAAATATTGCCTTTAAATCGAATTTTCCGCTGCATTCCAAAATTTTTACCGGGATATTAAGGCTCGCGGCTGCCTTGCTGATTTCAAGATGTGGATTCTGCGAATTTCTAAAAACCCCAAGGCAGACATCTGCTCCTGCCGATAACTGCTCATTCGCCAGGGTAATTATCATATTCTCTGCGCCAAAGAACCCTCCGCTACTTATAAAATGGCAAACCTTCATCTGTTTTGGCTTTTCTTTACGGGAATTGAGTTTGCGCGCTGGGCATTAACGATAATATTGCCCCTGACAACCAGGCCCAAAAATACCCAGTAATACGCTGCCAGCTGCAGATAAGTCCACCTGTCGCCAAAGAAATTAGTTATCAAAAGTACCAAAGTACAGCAAACAAACCCAAAGCCCAAACCCTGTAAAAATGTGTCGTCGGCGGTCTTGTAGAGTTGCCAGCCGCTTCTTAAGGATAAGTATATCAGGAGAAGGAAGATAATCATTCCTACAATTCCCTGCTCAACCAGGATTTCGACGTATATATTATGGGTATCTGTCAAGCTCTTCCTTAATCCCAATTCCGGGCTCGTGGCGAATCCTATGCCTGTTAAGGGATTCCTGCTAAACAAGGATAAACCTTTTCCCCACAGATCTAACCTGGACTTTCCCGAACTATCAAGCTCTCCGTATTCTGTCTTTGTAGCTTGTATTCTCTGCACAACAGCCTGAGGCAATAATATCTGCCAGAATAATAATAAGATAATCACCGGTATGAGGATTCTCTTTTTCTTCATCAGGCTGAAGAAGATTAATCCGATTAATAATGCGATGTACGCCCCTCTTGAATATGCAAACAATATGCAATACAAACTAAGCAAGATGGCTGCACCGAACAGCAACCGCCATTGCTTTAGCTTATCAATAAAGAAAATCCCCAGCATTACGAATATATAGTGTACATGAAAAGCAGCCCATTCGTTAGGCCCTAAATATGCAAAGGTGCCGTACCAGCGTTTGTAATCCCTGAATACGGATTTGCTTATCCACCTGTAATCCTTGAAAAAATAGAGGCCCATTACAAATATAATAAACACCATAGCGTAAACAAGCCGCTTCATTGTCTTTTTATCCTTTATATTATTGACGGTAATAAAAAAGAGCAGCGGCAATATCATATAATTCTTCCAGTCCTGAAAACGCAAATTATCAAAACTAATCGGAGCGGCAATCCCCACGAACGCAGAACCCGCCCATAACTCAAAGTAAGTAAAAATAATCAATATGAATAATAATTTATTGAACGGAGTTGCTGTCAAGAATTTTTCCTTATTCACAAAGGAGCGTGCAAGCCAGGCAATAAATATCGCTAATAATAAAATATCCACCAAGTCTTTTCCTAAAGGGAATTGCTGTAATCTCAGTAAGACATTAGTCAAGGGTAATAAAGCTACCAAAAAGATAAAAGGTAAATCTGTTCTGTAAAATAAAGCGGCAAATACGGAAATCAAGAAAATGGAATAAATAAGGACCGGAATATATTTAGTTAAACCTATTCCTAACATTTTAGTACCTCCTCGTAAACTTCAAGAGTTTCTCTGGCCATCTTATCCCAGCTAAATTCTTTTGCCCGTTTAGTGCCTCTGGAAACAAGGGCCTTTCTTAAATCTTTATCTTCAACTGCTTTTTCCATTTTTCTCGCTATATCAACTTCATCATAGGGGTTAACGTAGAGGGCGGCATCTCCGGCAATCTCAGGCAGCGAGGAAACATTGGAGGTTATTACCGGTATTCCGCAGCTCATTGCCTCTAATACTGGGATTCCAAATCCTTCATAGAGAGAGGGAAAAACAAAATATTCACTTGCGTTATAAAGTAGCGGCAAGTCTTCATACGGGATATCTCCGATGAATCTTACGCAATTTTTAAGGTTTAACCTTTCTGCCAAATTTCGATATTCTTCGTTCCAGGGGCCATTGTTTCCCGCCCCTCCTATGACTAAAATAAATTCAGATTTATATTTGAATTTGCTAAATGCCCTGATTAAACGCTCTATATTCTTACGCGGCACCTGCCCGAGAGAAAAAAGATATTCTCTGTCAATCCGGTATTTTTCCTTTATACTCTCAGCTGCACTTTTTTCCATTGGCATGAAAATATCTTCCGCTCCCTCATAGATTACCTTTATTTTCTCCGGGGCAAGGCCCAGATTCTCAATAATGTCTTTTTTAGTACATTCGGAGACAGTAATGCATACATCAGCATGATTAGCTGCTCTTTTCAGCGCAAGAATATCCTGAGGAAAAGTCTTATCTTTAATCTTCAGGCTGCGTAAGTCATGTATAGTTAAAACCTTCTTTACGGATTTTATCCTGGGGAGGCTATATCCTGCCGGAGCATGATAAATATCAAAAGAATTCTTTCCCAGGAATGCCGGTAAAATAATTTTGTTGAGCAGGATATTCCTAAACATAAATTCCCTGTCAGGCACAGGTAAAACAAATTTATGAAAATTGCCTGCTTCTGGTCCGGGCATATCTTTTGATTTTCTTCTCCAAGAGGTGAATAAAAGGACATACTTATTGCGGGCATCAAACTTCGCTATCCCTTTAAGCAGATTTTCGGTATAAACCAGCAAGCCGCTGCGCATCTGATGATTGAGAAATGTGGAATTAATCGCTATTCTCATAATTTAATATTCAGAATCTCTGTTTTAGTTTTCCTTGTTATTCTTAAGTCTTCATAAATATCTGCTATTTCTTTTATCTGTCTTTCAATAGTAAACTCAGATAAAACCTTATTCTTGGCGCTCTTTACTAATCTGGCCGCATAATCCTTGTCACTCAGTAATGTCAATACTCCCTTTGCCATCGCTCTATAATCTCGCGGAGGAACTAATAAACCAGTAATGTTGTTTTCAATAACTTCGTTGACGCCTGGAATATCTGTGGCAATAACCGGCTTATTTAAAAACATTGCTTCTATCAATACCATTCCCAATCCTTCAGCAAGAGAGCTTAATACTGCAATATCCATTAAAGAAATTAATTGCGGTATATCTTTCCTGAACCCGGTAAAAATAATGTGTTTACTCAATTTTAGATTATCTACCAAGCCTTGCATTTCCCTCATATATCCGGGTTCATTCTTATCGTCTCCGACTAACAAAAATTTTACATTTTGCATTTCTTTCATTACTAATTCGGCCATCTTAATAAAATACATAATACCTTTTCGTTTAATAATCTGGCCGACTTGGCCAACTATTTTGCAATTATTATCTAAATTGAATTCGCGTTTTATGCTGGCAGTTTGCTCTACGCTAATTTTATATTCATTCTGATCTATTCCGTTATAAATCACTTTGACTTTAGACTCTTCTATCTTTGCCGTCTTAATACTTTGCTTAACACCTTCGGATACAGTAATTACAGTGTCTGAAAATCTCAGCAAAGAATTTTTTATCTCTTTTTCAATATAAACCGTTGAATGAATATGGCAAATACAGGGTATTCTAGCTATTTTAGCAGCTACAGAACAATATTGATTAGGATATAGACCGCTTGTATGAATAATCTTGATCTTTTCTTTTTTTATTAGTGAGAGTAATTTGAATACCGCGCTTATAAAGGAAAACGGATTTTTCTTTTTAAGCCTTGATAGCTTGATAAACCTTACCTCTATTCCTTTGGCCCTTAAAAACTCAGCGAATACTCCGTCTTGAGGCAGAACTGCAATAGCTTGATATCTTGTAGAATTAAGGTTTCTGATGATATTCAATAAAATAATTTCCTGTCCGGCAATAATATTGCTATAACCATGCACATAAGCTATTTTTAAAGGCCTATCCTTGGCTTTATTATCAATATTATGCATATGCGAGGATTTAGGTTTTCTTAATTTTATTCCAAATAAGTAAAATAATGCTCCGGTTAGAAT
>JBHPGP010000013.1:0-32634 GCA_042570305.1 Candidatus Omnitrophota bacterium | reverse complement strand
CCAATCTGACTTTCATATCAGCTATCTTATGAGAACGGAAAAAGAGTAACTAAGCCGGGAGGCAGGGGAGAATTGTTCGTCCGCGCAAACACAGTAGCATCGGGGTATTGGGAAGAGCCTGAGAAAACCAGGGATAAGTTCGTCAAGAATCCCCTGGATCCGGAATCAGGCGAGATTGTGTATCGTACAGGTGATTTAGTCAGATTGGATAATGAAGGAAATTATGTGTTTTCAGGCAGAATGGACCATATGATTAAAAGCCGCGGCTATAGGATTGAAATAGGGGAAATTGAGACCATATTATCGAATCACCCACTGGTTAAGAATGTAGTTGTTATTCCTATTCCTGATGAGCTGATTGGCAGTAGAATTGCTGCAGTTATTGTTCCTTCTGATGGAAATAGATAACTTGTCCAGCATTTCATCATATTTGACGATTTCCCGCGAGTAGGTTTTATAAGAATCTGTTGCGAACACGCAGGGTAGCGGCTCGTAATCACTATATTCACCAGGTAAATGACGTTCGATGCCAGTAGGCGCAGGATTAAACAAACAGAAAAGTGATACGTATCCGTCATTAATATAAACCTCGTGTTTATTGCGAAAGGTTTGCGTGGTTTCGTTCAGGTGATAAGTCGAGTCGCCATCGAGCGATAACCACGGTTCCCACAATTGTCCCCTCTTCCGGTATGGTTGTTGTGCCATCCGCACGCGAGCAATCCCTTTCACGTCGTAACAAAAGTTAACCTCTGTCCGTGAGTTGTAGGACATCTTAAACACGGACTCCCCATCCTCGTTTCTGGAGAGTCCAGCCACGTCAAACATTGTGGTGTGAAACCATGAAACGGGATGTCCGGATTTCGATAGTAGAGTCTGGTCGTGATGCAGGAAAATCCTTCGGCTCAAATACTGTGGAGTAAAGATCCACCGAAGCGAATGAGAGCCTGAAGCACAGGCCGAAAGAAACGTTTCGTTGCGTAACAAAAGCTTTCTGCCTCTCGCTTGAGATGATGTCGGACTAGATACGTGAAGGAACTCAGTTCCCTGTTCTGCGTTAAGGATACTCTCCAGACCAGACGGAAGATAAAAATGAACACCTGCCTCCAATTGAAAAGTCTGTTTATCGCTACCCCTCAGATGAAGTCTTGCGCTTCCCTGTAGAACGCTGATCACGTGCCCTGCGCCTGGTTTCGGGACCAGGCATCCGGACTTAAAGAACCGAATCCGCTCGACATCCAGTCCCTCGGGATGAATCTCATGCTTTAGAATCTGAGCGCGGGCATAAGGACTTCCTAATTCACGAAACCAATCATTCTTAATGAGCTTTTGCATAGATTTATATTTTATATCGTGGTCATATGTTCCAATCATTTTGAAATTTAAGTTAAAGTCCCAAGTACTGCGCAATAATATTTTTTTGTATTTCGGAAGTTCCTGAGTAGAGAGTACTTCCAACAGCATCCCTTAAA
The DNA here is from genome assembly GCA_042570305.1 of Candidatus Omnitrophota bacterium. Classification (GTDB taxonomy): domain Bacteria; phylum Omnitrophota; class Gorgyraeia; order Gygaellales; family JAHJCI01; genus JASFIK01. Next base: position 31,165 of record JBHPGP010000013.1, on the reverse strand, counting down.
TCGCGTTCCAACTCGTATTCTGTGGTATAACCATATCCGCCATGGATTTGAATAGCGTCAAGGCAAGACTTAACCAAAGATTCGCTCAAATAGAGCTTTGCAATAGCTGCTTCCATACCTGCCCTGTCCTGCGTCTTTTTCAGCCAGGTTACTTTGTACAAAATAAGGCGGGCAGTCTCCAATCTGACTTTCATATCAGCTATCTTATGAGAAATTGCCTGGAATTTACCAATTTGCCTATTGAATTGCTTGCGGTCTTTTGCATATTTTATGCAAATCTCTAATTGCCTTTCCATCACACCTATATCGCTTGCCAGCATACAGCTTCTTTCCCACTCTATGCCGTTATTAAAGATTGTTGCCCCGTTACCTTCTTTGCCAAGGCGGTTTTCTACAGGAACTTTGCAGTCTTCAAGAACGACTTCAGCCATAGGTGATGTTCTCAAGCCCATTTTTTCTATTTCTTTGCTTACTTTTATTCCGGGAAAATCTTTTTCTACAATAAAGGCAGTAACGCCCATAAAGCCTTTACTTTTGTCCGTCTTTGCAAATACTATGAATACATCTGCGATAGGTGCATTACTTATGAATGTTTTTGTGCCATTGACTAAATAATAATCCTTTTTTAATATTGCGGATGAAGTTAATGCAAAAGAATCAGATCCCGAACTCGGTTCGGTCATGCCATTTGCACCTATCCACTCTCCGCTACAAAGTTTAGGTAAATACTTACTTTTCTGTTCCGGTGTACCAAAATGCAAAATGGGCATTTGCACAGTCCACATCTGGCCATTAATTGAAAAAATCAGTCCGCCATCCTTGCATCCATAGCCCAACCCCTCCATCACCAATAATGTAGTTAAAATATCTGAATCTGTTCCTCCGAATTCTTTGGGAAAGGGCAACCCCAAAATACCAAAGTCGGCACATTTTTTCCAAAGTACTTTTGAAAAACAACCCTCTTTATCTCTGAGGATTATGTCTTCATTTAATTCTTTCTGGGCAAATTTTATGGTATTCTTTTTGAGGTCTAATTGCTCTGGCGTAAAATCAAAATCCATGACTTCTCCTTTATCAGTAAAGCAAAACTATTTCTTAATCTTTTTTTCGATAAATACTTTTAGCGTGTTAAGATTTTGGAAATTCTCTGGCACAACTTCCTCATTGGCTATTTTAACACCAAAGCTTTTCTCCATAAAAGCGATTAACTTTAATATACCCATCGAGTCAATAATCCCCTGAGTAATAAGATTCTCTTCATGGGGGAGCGTTTTTTTGTCTAAACCATACTCCGTAGCAATCTCAGTGAGTAGGAATTTTTCGAGTTTGCTAATTATATCCATCTGCTGCCTCCTTGAATTAAGTGAACCAAAATCCTACCAGAATCAGTAACATTTAAAATAATATGAAATTTTAAATAAATATTCCTTCCTGCATTTATTACAATAATAGCCATTGCGGGCATTATGAGTATAATCAAGTGGCCCCCTACAGCCAGGACAGTATAAAGTTGGAATTAAATTATAATCTTTGTCCATATCAATTCATTTTCTCAGCCTAATTTCCATTTTACTTCTGGAAAAAATATCGCATCATCATCGATTTTGACTTTTTTTGATACAATTCTAAATGTATCATTCGTAGTGTCATGTTGACTAATCATATCTTGATCTAAAATATACATCTTTAACATGTAGATCCCCGGGCCAAGGTTAATTTTTCCCATGTTTATATTCAACGAGCCCTTGCCCTCGATGCTCTTGATAAAAAAGCCATTATCTTTGGAACTCGCGCTGCAGCACAAAACTCCCTCAGGGTTTACTATATTTAATAAAAAAACCGGATTTTCTACTTTTTCTTTTGATTCAAATTCTAATTTTAATGATATCGCCTCCCCGAACTCAAACTGTTCCCTTGCATTATGTTGAGCATCGTAAAATGATAGATTGGTAATAGTTACGGAAGATTTGTCACTGACCTTCACCTTATAATTATCTTGTCTTGCATCTTCTTTCAATTCATCTTCCTGTGCTTTATAAACACTGTCCTGATAATACGGGATAACTTCATCGGTAATACCTTCCCTTGTAACCTTACCTTTTTGCAAAAGGATAACTCTTTTACACAGGCCTTGGATTAATGCAAGATTATGCGAAACCAGGACTAGAGTTATATTAGACTTAAGCAGCTGCCTCATCTTTTGTATGCATTTTGCCTGAAATGCAATATCGCCTACGGAAAGCACCTCATCTATTAACAATACATCCGGATCCATATGCGATGCGACAGAAAAACCCAGCCTGGAATACATACCCGAAGAATACCTTTTCACAGGAGTATCAATAAATTCTTTTATACCTGAAAAATCAACTATCTGTTCAAATTTACTATTTATCTCTCTCCTTGTCATTCCCATAATAGTCCCATTTAAATAAATATTCTCTCTTCCAGTTAATTCAGGATGGAATCCGGCTGTAATCTCAATTAAAGCAGAAAGTCTCCCCCGTATCTTCACCTTTCCTTTATTTGGTTCAAGAATCCGTGATAAGAGCTTTAATATCGTGCTTTTACCGGCTCCGTTTGGCCCGATAATACCGAGGACATCTCCCTTTTTAACTGAAAAACTTACATCTTCTAGTGCCCAGAATTCATTTTGTCTTAATCCATCACTGCTATTAAAAGAAAATGTCTTTTTGAATAAATGAGGTATGGTATCCCTCAGTGAGTTAAGCTTCTCTCCTCTTCTGAATTTCTTTGATACATTGACAAATTCAACTGGATTCATAGCTTTACCTTTCTTTTAAATATTCTCGGCAAACAGGGGTTCGGTTTTATGAAATATTATTAAACCTGTTAAAAAAACGATTATCGATATTGCAAAGGCATAAAAAATGCAAAATAAGTCCGGCATTTGATGCAATACTACACAGCTATAGATTGCTTCTAATATGCTTGCCATAGGATTCAGTAATAATAGGTTTTTATACTTTTCGAACTGGGCTGCTTCATAAAAAACCGGCGTAAAGAATATACCGAACATCAGGATAATCTCAACTACATACTTTACATCCCGATAAAACAGATTAGCCGCAGAGAGGAATAAACCTAAACCGGTCGTAAAAAGAATTAAAAGTATCAAGAAAAACGGCAGCCATAAAATGTAAATACTTATACCGATATTAACCAGTGCAAGAAGTATGGATATGGTCACAGCCGCAACAGAAAAGTCAAATAAACAGGCTAATGTAGCTGCGAGAGGAAATACCTCCCTGGGAAAGTATATTTTGGTAACCAATTCTCTGTTTCCCACCAGGCTATTCACTGAAAATTTAATCGCGCTGATAAAAAATGTCCAGGGTAAAACTTTAACCGCGATTGTAACGACGTCGGACATCTCAAGGTACCTGCCCGAGACAAAAGCGATTGCTTTTTTGACAAAAAGTCCGGCTAAAATCGCTATTATCGGCATAAAAACAGCCCAGAGAAAACCCATTGCCGCCTGTTTATAGCGAATCTTTATGTCTCTAAATGTAAGCATAAACAATAAATCTTTGTATCTAATAATGTCGCTAAATATATTCATTTCCCCTCCGGCTTATTAACATCCATAACTCCTTATCTAATGAACGAATCTTTACTATTTCTGCAGGACTGCGTAAAGGCCAACTGTAGCCAATTCCTCTTTGGAATATTGCCTGAATTCTTTTGCTAATTTAATTTTATCAATGTCTCTCAGTGACTGTTTATCTATTACCTTTTTGGTTTTTAGAATACGGAATCCGGCATCTTCAAAAACCCTTAAATAGTAGGGATAGCGCGCCTGGTTCACAAACTTGATTTTGTTATTCACAAAAGAATTCCAGAACCATTCCGGAAATTTCAGGAAATTAATCAGGCATGCCCCGGGGTCGCTTTCGGCATATTCATCGTGAAGGTTAATTTTATGTATTGCCCTTCCCCCCGGCTTTAATATTCTCCACGTTTCCTTAATTGCACTGGGTAATATATTTTGAGGGATATGCTGCAACACGAGCCTGGAAACCACAAGGTCCTGGGAGTTATCTTCTAGCGGAAGATTGCAGGTATCTATGGGAGCAAAATAATCCCAGCCTAAATGCTTTAATATATTTCCATTATCACATTCTTTGTACTTTCGTATAGCCTCCGTAAAAGAAAAATCCGGAATATCTTCAAGATAATCAGAGTATTTTTCAATCTCTTTTAAAATGTCTTTTATTTTTCCGGTATCGAACAACCTGGCTACATCAAAGGAAGAACAGGTATTTCCCATTAAAGACAATAGCGTAGGTAAAACAGGCATCCAGCCGGTGCCAAGCTCTGTTATTTTTAAATTGGTTTTAGAGCCGTAACCTTGCGCTATCGGCAGTAAGTAAGCTTCTTTTATCTCGTTAATTATCTTTGCCGTATCAAATGCTTTAAGCTTTCCGAAATTGACCTGGAAAAAATAGTTTATCCGGTGCCTGCAGGGCACAAATGAAATCGTTTTTTGAAAAGCTGCCTTTAAATACCAGTTATTCAGAATCCGGCTTTTCATATTCTTGCCTCGGTGGATATACCTTTGCTGCGAGAAAGAGCATCGCTATAGAGAGCCTCGATTTGATTAATCATTCTCTGTTTGGTAAAATCATTTTCTATTGTTTCTCTGCCGGCATTACTCATTGTCCGTGATAAATCTTTATCGGTTAATAACTTGCTAATTGCCTGCTTTAAAGACGCGGAATCCCCTGGAGGCACCAAAAAACCGTTCCTGCCATTATCTATAACCTCGGGGTTACCGCCCACGCTGGTAGCTACAACCGGCTTTCCTGATGCCATATATTCCAATATAGTATTGGAGAACCCTTCATTCAGTGAAGAAAGCACCAATACATCCGAAATCGATAAAATCTCAGGGATATCATTTCGCGCTCCGGTAAAAGTTATATTTTTGGTTATCCCGAGTTGAGCGACAAGCTCTCTCATTTTCTGCGAATAGCCGTTATCCCTGGATCCTCCTACAACCAAGAAATGAATATCCTTATTATCTTTCAGCAGTTCTGAAGCCGCTTCCAGGAAGTATCTAATCCCTTTTATTGGGCTTAAGCCGGCAACCTTGGTTACTATTAACTTTCCTGAGTCCACTCCCAATGATTCTTTTATGGAGTTGCTGTCAAAATCTTGTATGAAAATTTGTATGTCTACTCCGTTACGTATAGTAACTAACTTCTCAGGGCTCACTTTCTGCTGCCGGATAATCATATTCCTTACTGCATCCGAAACAGTGATTATTTTGTCAAAAAACCGGTTGAAAAATCTGTATGCAAGGACATGCCTCTTTTTCAATAAATGGCCCATATCGCGCCTGTTGGATATCGCTACAGGAACACCTGTTATCCTTGCGATCAGTCCTCCCCAGAAATCAGAACCATAAAAATATGTCATCACTATCCGGACATCTTCTTCTTTTATCAACTTAACCAGTTTTATTGCTTCCTTTATTGCCTTCAATCCGTAGATTCTCTTCAGCTTTAAATCTATTAACTTTATGCCCTTATTTTTAATCAGCTTACTTAATCTTCCTCCCTTAAGGCAGCATACTATAGGTCTATACTTGTCTTGATTTAAGCCCGTTACCACCTGAAGGAGGTTATTTTCAGCTCCCCCAACTTCTTCAAGCACGTCAATTATGTAAAGTACGGTTATTGTTTTCATTTTATAGCTATTCCAGCTGCCGCTGCTTGCTGCTTTACTGTAAAATATTCAACTGTTTTTCTTAAGCCTTGTTCAAAGCTGGTTTTTGGCTTATAGCCTAATAACTCATTTGTTTTAGAGATATCCGCAAAGGTACGAAAGACATCCCCCTGCCTTACAGGTAAAAATTCAGGCTCTATGGACTTATTCAGAATTTTATTCAGAATATTTACCAGCTCTAATATAGTATTATCTTTGCCGTTAGCTATATTAAAAACCTGTCCCGAGACTCCGGGAACAGTTGCCGCTAATATGTTGGCTTCTACGACATTTTCTATATAGGTAAAATCCCGTGACTGCCTGCCATTACCAAAAACAGGCGGCTGCTCATCCTTCAGGATACAGTTAATAAATTTTGGGATAACCACTGCGTATTCATCATCCAGGCTTTGACGCGGGCCAAAAACATTGAAATAGCGCAGAGAAACTGTTTCCAGGCCAAAATTCTCTGAAAAAATACGGCAGTAATATTCGCCAGCTAATTTTGTAAGCGCATAAGGCGAGATAAGCTTGGGCAGGTGGGTTTCTTTTTGAGGAAAAATATCGGTATTACCGTAAACCGAACTTGAGGAAGCAAAGACAAAACGCTTTATTTCTTTTTTTTTTGAAGCTTCGAGCATATTTAAAGTCCCGTTAATATTAACTTCATTATATTTATAGGGGTCTTTCATTGATTTAGGCACAGAGCGCAAAGCTGCCTGGTGCAACACAAGGTCAATTCCTTCGCAAGCATGAAGGCAGGTATTAAAATCTCTAATATCGCCTTCGATCAATTGGAATTGACGACCTTCAGGGACAGTCCCCTTATCATCATCAGAATAGCCGTTGGCAGGGACAGTCCCTACGTTATTTGCGAAAGTTAAATTTTCGCGCTTGCCGCTTGAGAAATTATCAAGGACGCGCACAAAGTGACCCTCCTTGAGCAATCTTTCTACGATATGCGAACCAATAAAACCTGCACCGCCCGTTACCAAGTACCTCGCCATATTAAATGCTCCTGTTTAGAGACTAACCCCAAAAAATCATCAGAATAGCCATTAGCGGAAATAGTCACTGTTAAAATGTAAATACTGCTTCGGTGTATGCCTCTATGTCTCCGATATCCAGCCAGGCTCCTTCATCAAAGGTATACCCGTAAACCGTATCCCGCTTGGAAAGCCAGGAGATGTAATCCCCGCTTTGGTCAGTACTATTCTGTTGATTAATATATTCGTCTATTAACTGTAATTTTTCTTTCGGAAAAAAATAAATACACATCGCTACCAGCGATGAACCGGTATACACAGATGGCTTTTCCTGAAATTCAATGACTCTGTTATGCATATCGAGTTTGACCACCCCGAACTTATTAAGCCGGAATTTTCCGTTAAGATTAAACGTGCCTACGAGGTTACAGGAATCTAATCCTCCGGCAAACTCGACAAATTTGTCCAACCCAAAAGAAAACATATTGTCTCCGCCTATTACCAATAAATCATCCTCTATTTGTTTTTCCTTGATTGCAAAGGCAATATCTCCGATAGAGCCGCGCTTATCATTTTCATTAATGCTGCCGTCGTCAATCAGCTTAACAGGCAGGAGTGCAGGGTAATCCCGCAGCCAAGACTCGAATTCCTTCATATAACGATGGTTGGTAACAATAAGAATCTGCTCCAGCCCTTTTAAATGTTCCAGCTTGGCAATGATGTATTCAATAATCGGCTTGCCCTTTACCGTAAGCAGGGCTTTTGGCTTATGGCTGGTTATAGGATACAGCCTTGTGGCGTATCCGGCTGCTAAGATTAGTGCTTTCATACGTGTCGTTCCAGGTTAGGGACAGTCCCTTCTGTTTTTAAGCACAGAAGGGTTCTTCCTTCGTAGTCAATAGTTTTAGGCTTTCTGAATTCTATTGCCTTCGGTGCCTCGATTACATTGTCGTATAAAGTAAAATGCGGGGTAAAAATTATATAGCCGACAATAGCCGCGTTGATTGCGGCAACCAGGACAACCCCGGCAAAGATATCCTTAATCATCTTAACTGCAGGATGAAATTGCTTCTTGCTTAAAAAATCCATATTGCTTTCTACGGCAGTATTGACTATCTCGGCAATAAAAACAAAACTGATCACACAGCAAAGAACCGCTATTTCAATAGGCGGCAGCCTCAGGATTAAGCCTGTAAGAATTACCAGAATCGCCAAATAAAGATGAATGCGCATATTACGCTGGGTCTTTAGAGAATAACCCAGCCCCCTGAAGGCGTATCTAAAGCTTTGTAATAAGTTTCGTGCGTACATAGTATTTTCGTTTAGGGACAGTCCCTATTCGGCTGAAAGAAGGCTAGTTGAGGGACAGTCCCTGCCACTGCCGAGTTTTTTTCTTATTGCTCCTGCCACGCAATTTGCGATTTCCTCAATCAGCTCCATGTCTTTGCCTTCAACCATAATACGGGCTACCGGCTCTGTTCCGGAATACCTTACCAGGATACGTCCGTTGCCTTTTAGCCTTTTGTTCGAATCTGAAACCGCCTGGCATACCTCTGAAACAGACTCAAGCGGCTTTCTCTGTTTTACCTCTACGTTTACCAGGACCTGAGGGAATTTGTTCATACATTGAGCGAGTTGGCTTAATTTCCTGCCTGTTTCTTTCATGGTCTTGAGAACCTGCAAGGCAGTAATCAATGAATCTCCGGTAGTGGAATGCTCCAGGAAGATAACGTGCCCGGACTGCTCTCCGCCAAAGGCAAAACCTTGTTCGCGCATACGCTCCAAGACGTATTTATCACCGACATCTGTGCGCAGCAATGTTCCTCCGGCTGTGCGGATGGCTACTTCAAAACCGCAATTGCTCATTACCGTGCTGACAATGGTCTTCTTAGGCAGCCTGTTTTGCTTAAGCAGATGCAGCCCGATAATTGCCATTATGTAATCGCCGTCCAGGACATTGCCTTTCTCATCGGACATAATCAGGCGGTCTCCGTCTCCGTCAAAGGCAAACCCTATATCAGCCCGGAACTTGGTAACAATTTCCGCCATTTTTTCCGGATGCAGCACCCCAAAACCGACATTTATATTTGTGCCATTAGGCCTGTCCCCTACTGAAATAACTTCAGCGCCCAATTCCCTGAACAGGCGCGGGGCAAAATTGGAAACTGAGCCGTTACCGCAATCAACCACAATCTTCATACCACCGAGAGTCAAGTCAGACACTGAAGATTTTAAAAAGCCGATGTATTGCTCCTGCCCCTCTTCAACCTGGATTACAGAACCCAGTTTATAAATATTTGATTCGTCAAGATTAAGCAGGCTGCTGAAGATAATATCCTCCATCCACTGCTCTTCGCGTTCGGAAAGCTTATACCCGGATTCAGAGAAGAACTTTATCCCGTTATCTTCGGGCCGGTTATGCGAAGCGGAAATCATCAATCCCATATCAGCCTTAAACTTCCGGGTTAAGAAGGCAAGGCCAGGGGTGGGAACCACGCCTCCTAAAAGCACGTTCACGCCGCAGGATGTAATACCGCTCCTTAAGATTGTCTCGAGTTTATAGCCGCTTAGGCGGGTATCGTTGCCGATGATTATCTGGGGGATTGGGGCATTAGTAGCCCCCTGCTGCCTGTGAAGCAGGAGTTTGGCGGCGCTCCTGCCTATCTTGAACAGCATCCCGTCAGTTAATGGATAATCTCCGGGAATGCCGCGTATGCCATCTGTGCCGAATAACCTTTCTTTATGCACAAGACTATTCCTTTCCGTTATTGCTTAAATAATGAGAGTAATAGCCGGGAACGAAATAATCTGTCTGCGTGAGCACAAAACCGGAGATTTTGGCATGCGCATGCTCAAGCAGTTCCTGTGCTCGTGCTACTGCCTGTTCCTGGGTTTTTTGCGCCTGAACCACGAAGATAACACCGTCACACTGAGCGCCTAAAATTCCCGCGTCAGTAAGCGGTATAACCGGAGTAGAATCGATGATGATATAATCAAAGCGTGATTTTAATTCTTCCAGAAGCCGCCTCATCATACGCGAGCTCAATAGCTCAGAAGGAGTGAAAGGGATTTTCCCTCTGGTTATTACCGTGAGGTTGTTTATCCTGCTGGTACGCAGGACTACCTCCGGCGCAGCACAGTCTGCCAGGATATCTGATAAGCCGGGACTGGAATCAAGATTCAGCAATTTATGCACATTACCGCGCCTTAAATCGCAGTCTATCAGCAATACCTTCTTATCCAGATCCTGCGCTAAGGCAACAGCCAGGTTTACGGATGTTACTGTCTTGCCTTCGGAGTGAAAAGCACTACTGACAAGAAATGTCCTTGCTGTCTTTGTCAGGGCTTTTGAATGGATATTCGTGCGCAAGATGCGGTACTGCTCGGAAATATGAGCCGCAGGGTCATAATAAGTGACTACGCGGGGGTCAATTCCTGAGTCATCAGAGGCCTTGGCTACATAGAATCTACTCTCAAGCCTGTCTTTCAGGTATTGAATCCCTTCTTTCCAGGTTCTAAACGTCCCTTTTCTCTCAATATGGCGACTTTTTTTCTGCGTAGCTCCGGAAGTATCAAATCTTTTCTCTTTGCCGGAAGCCTTATCCTTAGATTCATCCATAGCCGGTTGGGCCTTATTTTTGTCACGCCATGCGAGTTTCTCTATTTCTCTCTGCCTCTCAACCTTTTTCAAGGCATTGGTAATCTTACCCATTTTTATCCCCCTTTTTAGTAGTAACCCCGCCCTCAGAGGGCGGGGTCAAATCTTCCCCTATTTTCCAATTGATTTGAGGCGCAGTTCTTTTGCAACCTCATTAATTACATCCTCGCTTATCTGCCATTTTTCGTTTATGTAACCGGTAAGGAGCGCGCGGTCACAGATGGAATTTATCAGCCGCGGAACCCCGCCGGAATGATTATGTATGCTCTTTAATGCCTTATCATTAAACATCAGTCCGCTTCCGTTTCCGTTAAGGCCTGCGATTGTAAGGCGGTGACGTATATAATCCTCAGTCTGATTGGAATTTAAGGGAAAAATATGAAAATACACAGCCACCCTCTGCCTGAGCTGCTCCAGCTCTTTTGACTCCAGTATATCCTCTAATTCCGGCTGGCCAAGAAGCACGATTTGAATCAATTTCTCCCTTTCTGTCTCAAGGTTGGAAAGCATCCTCACTTCCTCTAAGGTCTTCATATCAAGATTCTGCGCTTCGTCAATAATCACTACAATATTAAAATTAAGGTAAATCTGCTCTATGAGAAACTTATTCAGGCACGAAAGCAGTTTTGACTTTGTCCAATGATACTGAAAAGGCACCTCCAGTTCATCAAGAATGGAGCAGATTAACTGTTTCGGCGTAAGGTGAGTATTGGTAATCAGGGCTAATTTTGTTCCGCCCTCCAGTTTGTTTAAAAGAGTACGGCAGACCGTTGTTTTTCCGGAGCCGATCTCGCCGCTGACTACCGCAAACCCTTTTCTCTCATTGATGGTGTAGAGCAAGCTATGCAAAGCCTCGGAATGCTCTTCGCTGGGAAAGAAGAACCTGGAATCAGGGTTCATATTAAACGGCTTTTCTTTCAGGTTATAGAATTTTTCATACATAAGCAAACCGCCTTATAATCTTACAAGTATCAGCAATAGGATTGCCAGCAATAAAACAACAGCGCTTACGATAGTAACCGTCCTCCTGGTATTGGTTTTTGCCTTTTCCACGTCATTTTGGGTAATGATTTTTGATATCGAACCAAGCGTAGGCAGACCAAAAGCGCTTTTTAACTCTCCTGACTTACTAAAAGAATGATCTGTAGATTCTACGAGATAGGTGCTGCCAAAAGCCACCATCCCACCGAATACCAGGCCTAGAAAGTTGATTTTGAGTTTATTCGGCCTTATTGGTTTTAAGGGAAGTCTTGCCGGCTCAACTATCTTAAACTTAGTCTTATTCTCTGAACTCTCCAATTGCTGGGAGATACGCGCTGTTTCCAGCCTGTTTAATAACATAGCGTAAATATCAGCGTTTACTGACTGGTCACGGGTAAGGCGCGCTAATTCCTCTTCCTGTTTTGGAATAGAATAAGCAATGTTTACATAATCCTGGGAGGCGGTAGAATCTAAATTTTTGGCTGCTTGCTCAATCTGCTCAACCCGCTTTTCCGTAAGAGATGCTATGCGGCGACGTAAGTCTATTACTCGCGGATGGTCTTCTGTACAATCTACGAGTGTGTTAGTTAATTCAGCCTCCAAATTAGCCAAATCTTCGTTTATCCGCGTAGCCAGGGGCATCTGCAGGCCGTAAGTTTCCTTAAATTTACGCAGCGCATTCTCTGATTGCTCCAGCTTTCCCTGATAGACTGCTAATTGCTTTTCAATAAACGTGATTGCCGAATCAGCCTCTGCGTTTTGCGCCAAAATATTCTTGCTAATCAGTATTTCGCAAAGGGTGTTCACAACTTTCTGTGTGGACTGGGGGTTTCCTCCTTCGTAAGAAATGACTATTATATCCCCGCCCTTCATGCGTAAAGAGATACGATCACGTATACTCTGAATTAATCCCTCGAGCTCCATTGCCGAATTGACATCCTTATTCAAGTTTAATCCCTCTACCAGCTGAAGGAGCCTCGGCCAGGACAAAATCTCCTCGTTTAATCTATGCAGCCTTCGTTCTACTGATGTAGATACGGCAAGTTCGCTTAAGAGGGGATTTACTATCTTTTCTTCCTCAACCAGGATTGTTGCTTTTGCCTCATAAACCTTTGGCATTGCAAATCCCATTATAATGGCAAGGAAAAATATGCAGGCAAAGGGAACGATAAAGAACCATTTGCGCTTTAATACCATCTGAAGAAACTCTCTCCAGTCAACCTGTGGTTTTAATTCCATCTTAATTTACCTCCTGTTTTTAGATAGTCTCTCTTTTAAAGTAAACTATTAATGAAGTTATAGTTTAATCTTCATCCCAGCTAGTGGCGCCCCAACGGTATTTTCTCAATAAATCAGCCTGTACCGCACTGGAAAAAGGACTTAAAAGGTTTTTCAGCGCGCTGTTTATCTCTGAAGGTATTGTTGTAGGCACAAGTACGATGTCTCCGGGAACAAGATTAACATTATCTTTGGTTACGCCTCTATAGATAATCTTAAAAAGGTCTACTTTTTTAAAGGCCGGTTTCTTCCTATCCGACTTAATAACATAACTCCTTCTTAAGGCAGCATCTCGCGTTGGCAATCCTGCTGCAAAAATCGCATCGCGCAAAAGAACCGCATCGCCAACCATCGGATATTTACCCGGATTGTTAACTGCGCCTACTATGTAGACAACCTTGCTCTGATATTCGGCAATTGCTACACTGACAACAGGCGATTTCACAAATTTCTCCAGTTTCTCTACTAATACTTGCTTTAGTCCATCCTTAGTCAAGCCTTCTACCTCAACATCTCCTACAAAAGAATATTGAATATTGCCGTCAGGTCCGACCGGAAATCGTCCGCTGAATTCCGGCTGGTTTTGCACATTTATCTGAACAATATCTGATTTCCCCAGCGTGTAAGATTCTTCAGACTGCCCTATGACTCTCGGTCCTCTGTTAAACCGGACCTCTACCGTTGGCTCCTGCTGTTGCTGAGCACTCGCCATTACTACACTTGCCAGTAAAAATACGATTACCAAACAACCAAGCCTTAAATATTTTGTTTGAAACATACCCCCTCCTCTTTTAATTTTCTTAAGCGATTTCATAAACTGTATCGTGGAATGTTTTTATCTCCGCAAGGTCCTCTTTGGTATATACGCGCCAGCCTCTCCAATCGCGCCTGACCTTTTTTATTTTGCCGCTGTCCTCCCAACGCAAAATAGTCCTGGGCACAACCCCGATTCTTTCTGCTACTTCTGTGATGGTCATCCTGTTGTTGTTTGATTTTTTCCCCATATGACTACCTCCTGAATAATGATTAAGAATTCCTGATCTTTCTAGCCCTTTATAATTCTGTCAATGACTTACTATGACATACTATGATAAGCATTTTATATGCCAACCTTGAAAATAAAGCAATATTCCTTAAAAATAGGTTATTTTGGGGTATTTGGGGTGGTTTTAGACAAAAATACGCTTAATCAGGCAGAGGCGAATATACAGGAGGTGGGCTTGACTGGACAAGATGTATATTATTTTAGACATAAAAGCAGGTAAATAAAGACAAAGGCGGGGGAAACAGGTGCTTCCCCCGCCTTAGCGAACTGCGAATCTATGGGCTGATTAATACATTCCTCCGCCCATTCCTCCCATACCGCCGCCAGGAGGCATTGGAGGCATTGCTTTTTCCTTCTCAGGTAAATCAGTAATCAGCGCCTCTGTGGTCAATAGCAGACCTGCAATGCTTGCTGCATTCTGCAGGGCAGTGCGGGTGACCTTGGTAGGGTCAATTATGCCTACCTCTACCATATCCACGTAATTATCGCTGTTAACGTCATACCCGGTGTTTGTCTTCTCTGATTTGACTTTCTGTAATACTACGGCACCCTCAAGGCCGGCATTGTCAACCAGCTGGCGAATCGGCTCTTCAAGGGACCTCTTGATGATGTCCACGCCGATGTTCTCATCGCCTTCGAGGCTGAACTTCTGTAAAGAGTTTACGGTGCGCAGTAATGCAACGCCGCCGCCCGGAACTATGCCCTCTTCAACAGCAGCGCGGGTAGCATGCAAGGCATCTTCTACGCGTGCCTTTTTCTCTTTCATTTCGGTTTCGGTGGCTGCGCCTACGTTGATTACAGCCACGCCTCCGGCAAGCTTTGCCAGGCGTTCCTGAAGTTTCTCTTTATCATAATCTGAGTCGCTGGTCTCGATCTGCTTCTTAATCTGGGCAATACGGCCGTTGATGGTAGCAGTCTTGCCGGCGCCTTCGATAACGGTGGTATTTTCTTTGTCCACCTTGATGCGCTTTGCGCGGCCCAAATCTTCGACGTCAACGTTCTCAAGCTTTATTCCTAGATCCTCGGTCAATGCCTTGCCGCCGGTAAGTGTCGCAATATCCTCCAGCATTTCCTTGCGGCGGTCGCCGTATCCCGGAGCCTTTACCGCGCAGGTTGCCAGGGTTCCGCGGATCTTGTTCACTACCAAAGTAGCTAAAGCCTCGCCCTCAACCTCTTCGGCAATAATCACTAAAGGCTTGCCTGTCCTGGCAATCTTCTCCAGAAGCGGCAGGATGTCTTTTAGCGAGGATATCTTTTTCTCGTGAATCAGGATGTAAGGGTTTTCCAGGATGCATTCCATTCTCTCGGCATCCGAAACAAAATACGGAGAAAGATAGCCCTGGTCAAACTGCATACCCTCTACTACATCCAGGGTCGTTGCCATTGACTTTGCTTCTTCAACCGTAATTACGCCGTCTTTTCCTACCTTATCCATTGCCTCGGCAATCAAATCTCCGATAGCCTGGTCGCAGTTAGCGGCAATCGCGGCAACCTGGGCTACTTCCTTTTTATCCTTGATCGGCTTGGAGAGCTTCTTTAGTTCTGCTACCACTTTCTCTACTGCCTTATCAATTCCGCGCTTCAGAGCCATTGCGTTTGCTCCGGCAGTAACGTTCTTTAAGCCTTCGCGGTAAATTGCCTCAGCCAGAATCGTGGCAGTGGTTGTGCCGTCGCCTGCCAGGTCAGAGGTCTTTTCCGCTACCTCTTTTACCATCTGCGCGCCCATATTCTCAAATGGCTCTTCCAGCTCAACCTCTTTTGCTACGGTTACTCCGTCCTTTGTGATTGTGGGCGAGCCGAATTTCTTATCCAGTACGGCATTACGCCCCTTTGGGCCCAGGGTAACCTTTACCGCGGCAGCCAGCTGCTGCACGCCGCTGAGGAGTTTCCTGCGGCCTTCTTCCCTGAATAAAATCTGCTTTGCCATTAGTTACACCTCCTACTTGAGTATCGCGAGGATATCCTCTTCGCGCATAATTAATAACTCGTCACCCTCTTTGGTGGTAACCTCTGAACCTGAGTATTTGCCGTATAATACCTTATCGCCTACTTTTACTTCCGGCTTCTGCACAGTGCCGCCTTCCAGCACTTTGCCTTTTCCTACGGCAACAACCTTGCCCTCCTGCGGTTTTTCTTTGGCAGTATCAGGCAAGACAATGCCCCCCTTTGTCTTTTCTTCTGCTGCGAGGGGCTTGATTACTATGCGGTCTCCCAGTGGTTGGATGTTCATCTATTACACCTCCTTTAATGTTTTTTATTTTAGCACTCATGATAGGCAAGTGCTAATGTTAGCATAAAAATATCCTTTGTCAAGATTTTTTTATTTTGTTTTTTTAGTTAGAGGTTCTCCTCGAAATTATTGCAGTAGCTGCTGAGGATTTCGACGTCGATGCTTGAGATTTGAATAAACTTCACTCCTACCTCATAGGGGAATTGGCCTGACTTTTTCCTGCTTAACCAAACCACTTCTCCGGTTGCCGCTATAGGCTTGACAATATCCTGCAGTCGGATTTCAAGCTCCATAACCGTTTCCGGCTTTAACCTCTGAATCGCGGGAAAACGTATTCCGCCTTTGGAAACATCCATGCTATGCGAGCCGTAACGCAGGACATCATTAATAACCTGGTAGCTTATCTCAAGGTTTTTGCTTACCCTGACATGGTGTCGGCGGTTTTTCTCCGGCTTCTTCATAATCTGATAATTTTTTTGTCCCTGCTCTTGGCGTAAACATTATGCGTGTCAAAAATCAGGGAGGATTTTTGCAATAACAGGCGGTAATTAATGCTGGAGTGGTTGGTAGCAATCACTACGCAATCAAAGCGCGCCGGGCTAATCTGGCTGAATTTGATTGATTTTAAGTTTATGCGCATAAACTTAAGATAGGGAATAATCGGGTCGTAGTAAGATACCTTGGCTCTTTTTGTTTGCAGGATATCAATCACGTCTAAGGCCGGAGATTTGCGCAAATCCCTGACATCCTTTTTATAAGTTACTCCGATAACCAAAATCCTGGAGCCGGCTAAGGGCTTGTTTCTTTTTGCCAAAACCTCTTTCAGGCGCTTGGTGATATATTCAGGCATGGCAGTGGTTAGTTTAGAGGCAAGTTTAATGAATTTCGGGGCAAAGCCAAAGTGCCTGGCCTTCCAATATAGGTAAAGCGGGTCTTTGGGGATACAATGTCCTCCCACCCCTGCAGAAGGATAAAAGGGCATAAACCCGAAAGGCTTGGTTTTGGCTGCCTCAATCACCTCCCAGATATCAATGCCCATCTTGTGCGCCATCATTGCCATCTCGTCGATCAGCCCGATATTTATCAGGCGAAAGGTATTCTCCAGCAATTTCACGGTCTCTGCCACCCGCGCGCTTGAAACCGGGAAAACCCTTTTTAAGATAATGCCATAAACTGCGGTCCCTAACCGGGTTGACTCCGGGTTAATGCCGCCGATTACCTTGGGAATCTTTTTTAAGGGGTAGGTTTTATTTCCCGGGTCAATCCTTTCCGGAGAAAAACAAAGGTAAATCCCGTTGGGCGGCCTGTGCCCTTGCTTCCGGAAAATCGGCAGGATGACTTCTTCGGTGGTGCCGGGATAAGTCGTGCTTTCCAGGATTACCAGCGAGCCGCGCTTGAAATTCCTGGCAATGGATTTTACCGCGCTGATAATGTAGGAAATATTTGGCTGGTATTTTCTCTTAAGGGGCGTGGGAACGCAGACAAAAACTACGTCTATGTCTTTGAGTACCCTGAAATCAGTGCTTACCTTTAGATTACCGCTTCCAATAACCTCACTCACGCTGCGACTGGTAAGGTCTGTGATATAAGACTTCCTTTCTTTGAGCGAATTCACCCTGTCTTTATCCAGGTCAATCCCGTATACGCAGCAGCCCTTGGCGGCAAATTCATAAGCCAGAGGCAAGCCCACATAGCCCAAGCCAACCACTGCTATCTTTATATTTTTCTGCCTGATTTTTCTTTGGAATTTCGCAACTGCCTTATTCATTCTACCTCCATTGAAAGAAAACGGGGTCAGAATTATTTTTTAATTTAATAACATAGTAAAACGCGGCCAAAAAATAATTCTGACCCCGTTTTACTGTTGGGATTTGGGAGGATGATAGCTCTGCACGTAATCAAACTGGCTCTCCTTGAATATCTTCAGGTTGAACACGCACATAAATGAGCTTTCGCTTTTTTCGTTTCGCTTTTTCCTTCTGTTAAAGGTAAAATCTATGGTAGCGCAGTGCAAATCGCGAGAAATGGTGTATTCCTGTTCTTTCAGGCCCTTGCCGCGCGAGGAAGCAAACTGATAACGCTCGTAAATGCGAATCGCCCATTTGGGGTTAATGCGCCAGCGAAAATGGCCGGTCATTTCCTTGCCGCCAAATCTGTCATAGCGGTGCCCTAATCCCAATCTAGTGTTTTCGTTAAAGGTTAACCAGGTGTCCACGTTTGCTGTTTTAAAATAATCATGGCGGTGGTCGTAAGTGGCATCTGCCTCCATACGCAGCCAGGCAAAAGGCTCCAGCTCCAAATCAAAGAGGAAATCGGTAAACCTGTCATCTGACTTGGATAAGCCGGCCATTTTCGAATACATTATATAGTCCGTGGATACCCTGAAAATCGCCAAATCAACTGTCTGCTCGTCGCGTTTACCCTGCAGTTTGTTCTCCAGCTCCAGGCTAAAGCGGTTGTCGCCGTCAATGGTATCTATGCCGTCGCCGAAATCCTGCAACTTGGAGGGAGAAACAGTAGGCTCATGAACATAGGAATAGCGTATTTTAGGGCTGATAACGTGGCGCAGGCGGTCATTAAAAATACGGTAGAACTTTGCGCTCATATCCATACCGGTATAAAAAATAGTGCGGGGAGAAAGCGAAGCGCCCTGGTTATCTTTGGAATAGACCGTCTGCCTGAAACCCAGATAAGGGGAAGCGTCTATGAATGCCACTCTCCAGGGCAGGGTAAACTGGTTATAGGAATCAAGCCTCACCACATCGCTGTCAAAGGTTGTGGGCAGAGGATTCTTAACCGTCAGGTTGGAGAATTTCGATTCGTTCTTAAAATAGAGCGGGCTCTCATAAAACGGGAAGTTGTGCAGGTTATAGGAAATCTCCGGTAATTTCTCGGTCATCATATCATACCAGCGGTTGGTGCGCTTCTGCACCAGCATATTGATGTCTGATAAGGCCTCGTTATGCGCAATTAAGAGATAGGATTTGGGCTGCGCATCCTTCTCGTATTCGCGGTAAAAATAGTCCCGCAGGAAATCAGCATCGGAATCATAGGCAATCCTGTCGTCCTCTATTCGGTAATACTGGGCAGTCAGCTTTGTCTTCTTGTCTATATCCCATGTATGCCGCAGGCGTATCAGGTACCTTTGAAATTCCTGCTGAAGCGTACTGGAAGGATTTGTGCCTACCGTACTGCCATCCTGGCGGGTGGGGCGCTCATTGGTATAATAGAACAAAAAGTCTCCCGTTCCGGCAACCTTGGTATTATAGTTTACTCCGAGCCCCTCTGCAGTGCCCAGCCTCTCCCTCCAGTCAAAATACAGCCTTAAGCGCGCGTTCTCATTCAAATCAGTGCGCCAGCCGCTTAACAGGTAAGGGCCCCAATTGCTGGTCTTCCCGGCCCTAACCTGCACTTTCATAAACTTGTCTTTCAGGCTATGGCTGTATGTAGGAAAGCCAAAAAGCGGAATCTCGCGCCAGTACAGGCGGTTCGAACGCGCCACAATCTTATTCCCCGGATAAATCTCAATCCGCTTTGACTTTACGCGAAAATGCGGATGGTCATAATTACAGGTGGAAAAATATCCGTCCTCAACAACATACTCGTTATCGCTTATGCGCTTGGCATTCCTGCCGGCATAATAATAAGGAGATGAGCGCAGCCTTCCTTCAATTATATCTCCGGTTTGTTGGTCAAAGTTATAGACAATCTTTTCTGCCTGAAGCACGCCGCGCGCATCCCGCAGGCGTACATTACCGACTGCCTCGGCGTCTTTGGTCTGGGTATTCACCGTGATCTTATCGCAGGTCAGGCGCACGTTGCCATAGTCTATCACTACGTTGCCTTCAGCGGTAACCTCCTGAGCATCTGCGGAATATTCTACGGTATCTCCGTCGATAGTAATCGGCCTTTTCTCTTCCTGGCCATAAGCGGTATTTAAACGAGAGGATAGAGAACCTAGTGACAAGACGATAACTAATACACCGGTAATCAATAGCCAAAATTTAAATTTAGGTAATTTAGTCATTTAACTCCAGAAGCGGACCTGGTTCTTGCCTGCCTGTTTGGCAGTATATAATGCCTGGTCTGCCTTGTCAATCAATTGCTGGGCATCCTGTGCATCTTGGGGAAAAAGGCTTGCGCCGATGCTTACGGTTATATGCAATTCCTCATCATAGGCGCGGATGTTTTCTTTCTCGATTGCCTGGCGCAAACGCAAGCTTACGTACTCTGCCTCTTCCTTGCTGGTATTGGGCAGAATAATTGAAAACTCTTCTCCTCCGTACCTTGCCACAACATCAATCTCGCGTAAATTCTCCCTCATAATCCTGGCTACCGAGCTCAGCAGCGCGTCGCCTACCAGGTGTCCATAGCGGTCATTGTAACTCTTAAAATTATCCAGGTCCAGCATTAAAAAAACAAATCCGAGTTTAAAGTCCTTGCAGCGCCTGATTTCATCCTCCAGCTTATCCTGAAAATAACGCCTTAGGTATGCTCCGGTCAGGCTATCTGTAATTGCCAACTCTTCTATCTTGGAGTAAAGGCGTGCTCTTTTCAATACCAGTAGCAGCTGGTTAAAAAGGATATAAAATTTATCTTTGTCCTCTATCCTTAACCCCTGTATCGCCAGGCTGCCCATAGATTCGTCGTTTATCTTCAAAGGGAAGAGCTCATATTTTATGTAGCTGGACTGATCAGCCTGCGGCTTGAGGAATTGGCAATCATCAAGCTCGATATACTTTTTTAAATTTTCGGAAAAGGCATCCACCGCCTCTTCAAAGCCGCGGTACCTTGTTAATTCCTTGGTAATCTCATAAAATTCGACGAGGTTACGCACATTTTCGGAAAGCCGGGAATTTATTTCGTCGTGTTTCCTGTATTCTTCCGTCAGGAGCCCATATTTCTCTTGAGTTGATTCGTAATCAACCAATAGCCTCTGAAGGCGCTTGGAGAATATCCGCTTCAGCAAGAAATATAAAATTACTGATACTAATAAAAAGGTTAAGAGATGCATACGCGGTTGCGGCCTTTTTCCTTTGCCTGATACAGGGCCCTGTCCGCCTTAAGAATCAATTCCTGGGCAGTGCGCATTCCTGCAGATAAATCTGCAAGGCCGATGGATACGGTTACCTGCGTCTCCTTGCGGCGCAAAATAAACCCCTGTTCTTCTACCCTTGACCTTAGACGCTCTGCCAGGGCCTCGCATTTCTTTTTTGTGATATCCGGCAGGGAAATAGAAAACTCCTCTCCTCCGAAACGGCAAATGGTTACCTGCGGTACAGCGGAAAAGAATTCCAGAAAAATCCTGCTCAGCGCCTTTAACACGATATCTCCGGCGATATGCCCGTAGTGGTCGTTATAATTCTTAAAATTATCAATGTCTATCATCAATAAGCTCAGATTCCCCTGCGGCAGGCGTGCAGCCCTCTGTATTTGCTCATTTAAACGCTCTAGAAAATAACCCTTGGTATATAGAGTAGTCAGGCTGTCCCTGATGGCTAACTCCTGAATGCGCTTGAAAAGCAGGGAATTTTCCAACCCCAGGCCTCCGACATTGCAAACCGTATCCAGGAAGCGCAGGTCTTCCTGGGTGAAAAAATAAGCCTGGCCGCTATCGAGCCTGAGCAGCCCGAGAAATCTCTGCTCTACCTTCAGCGGAGAGCTGATCAGCGACGAGAATGTCCTCTCTGTGCTGTATCCTGTCTTCTCCAGGTCAAAGCGAAAGTCGGCTTTTACGTCCTCCACCAGTAAAGAGCTGGTATGCCTGATCACCCAACGGTCAAAAACATCCCCCTGCTTATGCTTGATCACCAGCTCCGGGTTTTGCTTTTTACTCAAAAAAAGATTTAATTTATGCTTCTCGGCCTCTACCAGGTAAAGCATGCAGCAGCCCTTATTCCTGCCTAATAAATAATAGGTGTAGTCGACCAGATGGCGGCAGATTTCATCGATAGACAAATTCTGGATTTTGTCGGTAATGTCGCGCAGATTGTTATAGTAGATGATTTTATGCTCAAGGGAACGGCGTATTCTCCTCTGTCCCTTAATCTGGTCGCTCAAGGTATTGATTTCTTCCTTGAGGTTTTCGTTTTTGATATTGGAGAGGCGGAATGAATACAGATGGCGCCGGATGAGCAGGGCGAATAGAATGAGATAAATAAAAACCAGAGCCGGAATTGTATAGGCAGGTATACTCAAATCTTATACGATTGTTTCTTCCCCGCTACCCTTTTGGAAAAAGTGCACCTTGCTCATATCAAACACGACTTCTATGTCCTGATTGACCTGTGGCTGGTCATGTGCGCCTACGCGGGCAATAAAGGTGTGCCTTCCGGTATTAAGGTGCAAATGCACCTCAGAACCCATTGGCTCGACTACCTCGCAGTTTACCCGCACGATATTTTCAGGGGGAGCTTCGGAAATAAATAATTTGTCGTAAATATCCTCCGAGCGGATGCCGAAGGTCACTTCTTTGCCTACAAAGGTGAGCATCTTCGCATGCATATCCTCTACCAACTTGACCTCGATCTCGCCTTCGTTAAAATACAGGCGGCCGTCTTTCTTGATAATCCTTCCGCTCATAAAATTCATCGGCGGAGAACCGATGAAGCCGGCAACGAACCTGTTTTTCGGGCGGTCATAAATGGCAATCGGCTTGTCAACCTGCTGCAATACCCCGTCCTTGAGCACCGCGATACGGTCGCCCATCGTCATTGCCTCGACCTGGTCATGGGTGACGTAAATCATGGTTGTCTGCAGGCGGATGTGGAGTTTATGAATCTCCGTGCGCATCTGCACGCGTAATTTTGCGTCCAGGTTGCTCAATGGCTCATCAAATAGAAAAACTATCGGCTTTCTTACAATCGCCCTGCCTACTGCCACGCGCTGCCTCTCCCCTCCGGAAAGGGCGCGCGGCCTGCGGCCAAGCAGGTGCTTAATACCCAGCATCTCTGCGGCCTCCATAACCCTGCGGTCGATTTCTGTTTTGGGATAGTGCCTCAGGCGTAGACCAAAAGCCATATTTTCATAAATTGTCATATGGGGATAAAGCGCGTAGGTTTGAAATACCATAGCCATATCGCGGTCCTTGGCAGGAATATCGTTAATACGCTTGTTCTCAAGGAAGATATCTCCGGAAGTAACATCCTCAAGGCCGGCAATCATCCTCAGGGTAGTGGACTTGCCGCATCCTGAAGGTCCGACCAGCACCATAAACTCTTTATTCTCAACGCCAAGGCTGATATTCTCTACCGCCTTTATATCCGGGGCGTAAATTTTAGAGACATTTTTCAGGCTGACTTGTGCCATATGTGTAAAATGGGGTCAGAATTATTTTTCTGGATTAGTTTCTCGTTTTCTATCTCTACCTTGAAAAATAATTCTGACCCCATTTTTTTAAGTAAGGTAGTTGATTAACTGCCTCAGGGTGACTTTAAGATTCTTACGATGCACAATCATATCAATCAGGCCGTGTTTCAGGAGAAACTCCGAGCGCTGGAACCCTTCCGGTAATTTTTGCCTGATTGTCTGCTCAATCACGCGCGGCCCGGTAAAACCGATCAGCGCCTTTGGCTCGGCAATAATCACGTCACCCAAAGCGGCAAATGAAGCCAATACCCCTGCCATTGTGGGGTTTGTCAAAACCGAAATATAAGGCAATCCCTGCTGGTGATGGCGGGAAAGCGCAGCAGACGTCTTTGCCATCTGCATCAGGCTGAACATCCCCTCCTGCATCCGTGCTCCGCCGCCTGAGCCGGAAACAATAATCAGGGGCAGCTTCTTCTCCGTGGCTTTTTCCGCTGCCCTGGTAATCTTCTCTCCTACAACCGAACCCATAGAGCCCATAATAAAACGCGAGTCAGTAACCCCAAAAATTATCCGCTTCTTATCCAGGAGCCCCTCCCCTGTGACTGCCGCTTCATTTAAACCGGTTATCTCCTGTTCCTGGGCAATCTTCTCTTCATACGATTTAGTGCCCTTGAATTTCAGGGGGTCTGCGGGTTGAAGGTCTTTATCATATTCCTGAAACGTGCCGGCATCGATTAATATGTCTATCCTCTCCCAGGCAGACAATACAAAATGGAAATTACACTTAGGGCATACCCTGAGGTCTTCGTTAAGGGATTTGTTATAAATCGGCTGTCCGCAGCCCTGGCATTTTTCCCAGAGCCCGTCAGGCATCTCTTTCTTGCGTAGTCTTACGATTGTATATTTAGGCTTCCCAAAAATTGCCATAACCTTTATTTACTCCTGACCCCTAACTAACCGTTAAACTTGTAAATCACAAGGCCCGAAGGAACCTTGGGATAAAAATAGGTGGTTTTAGGGGGCATCTTCCTGCCTGCGCGCGCAAGGCTTATCAGGCTGCTTATTCTGACCGGTTGAACAAAGAAAACCGCCGAGGCTTTATCAGCATCCGCCATGCGAATCAATTCCTGCGCATCTGCGCCGAATACTACCCTTTGTTTATTGCCAGGGTTTATCCCCAATACCCTTTTTAATATCAGCTGGTTCAGCAGGGCGATATCCAAAGAACGGTAGTGTTTATCTATTTTAGCCAAAAATTGCCTGTTTTTCAAAGTAAAAATATAAAAATAATTATTAAAATACGCACCGAGCATGCGTTGATTCGAAGTATGGGATTGTATCAACTTGGATAATTCCGCGCGACTTGTTTGACGTATCTTGAAGAATTCAGCGAACTTATCCAAAGGCAGGCTCTTAATCCCCTTTACCAGGCGGTGTACTGGCTTAATCAGCAATCCCGGTGACTGGATGGGACAGAAATAAGCCATAATATAATTGAAATCTTTGCTGTCGCGAAAATGCCGGCCTGATCTTTTACGCATCTGCTGGCGGTAATTCAGGGAAACCTCATAGCGGTGATGCCCGTCGGCAATGAAGATATTTTTTTTCCTCATTATCCTGCGCAGGCGTTTTAGCATACCCTGGTCAGTCAATCTCCATAAGGAATTAACATTGTTTTCGCGGTCACGGAAATTGATTAGCGGCTTCCTGGAGCCGATAGATTTTCCAAAAGCCTCCCTGAGGAAACCCGTGTGGTCGGAGAAAAGAAGAAATATCGGCTCCAGATTAGCCCTGACATTAACCAGGAGCTTCAACCTGTCTTCCTTGGGTTCGATATGCGTATGCTCATGCCCATGTATGGAAGGCTTATCGCTTAAGCCCAGGCAACAGATAAAACCCAGGCGCTTAGATCTGCCATTGTTAAATTTCTGCTCATAGAAATATATTGCCGGCTCCCTGTCCTGACAAAGAATCCCCTTCTTAAGGTAATTACGGAAACGTAAGGCAGCTGTTTTGTATTTACTGCGCTGACGGGAATCTTCAGGCAGGATAAGATTAACCATGTTGTATGGGGAAAGGCTGCGGAATAATTTAGCCTGTGCAGGGCTGATAATATCATAAGGCGGGCAGATAACCTTACGCGGCTGGCAGGCTTTGTTCTTGTAATTGTAACTGACTGCCGGGAAAGGCTTGATTTCTATCATAGGTATATAATACTCCCCAGGATAATGCCTAAGCCGTCAATAAGAAAATCCGATACTGAACTCACCCTGCCGCTCGTGAACTGCTGATGGAATTCGTCGCCGGCAGCATAGATTAAACAAAAGACAATAGCTACCAATAGACGCAAGTTTCTGCTTGCAAAGCTTTTGCATGCCGCATTTTTCAAGGCGCGGAGCAAAAGCAGGGTAAGCAAGGCGTATTCAAAAATATGGAATACGATTTCCTGGCCCGAAAAAAGGCTGGGGATCTCTTCCCCGGGTAGTGAGGATACAAAAAATATACTGCCGGCCCAGAGAATAACCGGCAGCCAGTATTTGGCAAATGCCTTCATCAGGATTTTTTATCCTTGGCCTTGCAAACAGGCTCCGAACTGCATTTGCTACATTCAGGCTTTTTCTCCTGCGGATGCGGATTTTTATCCTGTGATTTTTTATCGGGCTTGCGGTAATCCGTAGCGTAGAAACCCGACCCCTTGAAGATAATTCCGCTGCCTGTTCCAATCAGCCTGCGCGCGCGCTGTTTACGGCACTTGGGGCAGGTCTTGCGCGGAGCTGCGCTCATCATCTGGAATAACTCATAACGATGCCCGCAGTTTAAACATTCGTATTCGTAGGTAGGCATAATTTATTTAAAAGTCTTTTTAATCTTGTCTACAAGCGATTCCTTGGAATTAATGTCTTCTCCGGAAATACGGGAAAATTCCTCAATCAGCTTTTTTTGCTCGTAAGATAAGTTTACCGGGATTTTCACGTTTATCTTGACCAGTTCGTCGCCTACTCCCCGGCCGTGTAAATCGGGAATACCTTTACTGCGCAGGCGGAATACCCGGTTGGACTGAGTGCCGGCAGGTATTTTCATCTTCACGCTGCCGTTTAAGGTGGGAACCTCGATTTCTCCTCCCAGGATAGCCTTGGTTATGCTGATCTCTACTTCGCAGATAATGTTGTTATCATGCCTGTCGAATAGATTATGCGATCTTACGTTTATAATTACATAGAGGTCTCCCCGGCTCGAAGCACCTGCCTCTCCCTCTCCGCGCACCCTTAAATGCGAACCGCTATATACTCCGGCAGGTATAGTTAATTTGATGTTCCGGGTAACCTTAGACCTTCCCTCTCCGCGGCAATCCTGACAGGGAGAGGAAATTACAGAACCCTCTCCTCGACAGCGGCTGCAGGTCTGGGCAAGCTGAAAAAACCCGCTTGAGACAACTGTCCTGCCTGTACCCTTGCATTGAGGACAGGTTGATTTTTTAGTACCGGGTTTTGCTCCTGAGCCCTTACAGGTAGAACAAGGCTCATAGCGCGGCACGCGTATAGTCTTTTCCGTACCGGCTGCTGCCTCTTCGAGAGTTATGTCTGCCTCAATTTCTAAATCCCTTCCCCTTTTCCTTCTTCCGCCTGACTGCCTTCTCCTTGAGCCGCCAAAGATATTCAAGCCGATGTCTCCGAAAATTTCTTCAAACAATCCTCCTCCGAAACCAAAGTCGCTTAAATCCTGGAAGATGCTGGAGAAATCAGCCCCCTTGAAAATATCCTCATGAGTAAAACGCTGGTCTATGCCGGCGTGTCCGTACTGGTCATAAAGTGCCCTCTTTTGGGAATCAGAGAGCACCGCATAAGCCTCGGAGATTTCCTTGAATTTCTCCTCAGCGTCTTTTTTCTGCTCATGGGCAACACGGTCAGGATGGTGCTGCAGGGCCAGCTCCCGGTAAGCGCTTTTTATCTCATCGAGGCTGGCGCTCTTTTTCACTCCGAGTATTTCGTAGTAGTCTCTTTTAGCAGACATTACTTCTTATTATCTTCTTCCTTGTATTCTGCGTCGATAATATCATCTTCCTTCTTGTCCTTCTTCTCCTGCTTAGGCTCCCCTTCGGGCTCGGGCGCAGCCTCTTGCTGTGCCTGCGGGCCTTGCTGCTGCTGGGTTTTCTGCTGCTTTGCCGCAGCCTGCTTGTAAATTTCTTCGGCAAGCTTATGGGAGGCTTTGGTTAATTCCTCCATTGCCTTCTTAATCCTCTCTACGTTTTTGTCCTTTATCGCCTGCTTCAGGCTGTTGAGCTTTGACTCTATTTCTCCCCGCTCGGCCTGGCTTACCTTATCTCCGAATTCCTTAAGCGACTTTTCCGTTGAATAGACGAGCGTGTCTGCCTGGTTGGTAACCTCTACCTCTTCTTTCTTCTTGCTGTCATCGGCTGCAAACTTCTCTGCCTCTTTGACCATCTTCTCAATCTCTTCCTTGGAGAGTTTCTTGGGAGCGGTAATGCGGATGGATTGCTCCTTGCCTGTGCCTAAGTCCTTTGCCGAAACATGCACAATGCCGTTGGCGTCAATGTCAAAGGTGACCTGTATCTGGGGAATGCCGCGCGGAGCAGCAGGTATGCCCACTAAATCAAACCTGCCGAGCTCGGTGTTATCGTTAGCCATCTGCCTCTCTCCCTGCAGCACCCTGATGGTAACCGCTGTCTGGTTATCTGCCGCGGTTGAAAAAATCTGTGATTTTTTCGTCGGGATGGTGGTGTTTCTTTCAATCAACTTGGTGCTCACTCCGCCTAAGGTTTCTATGCCTAAAGAAAGCGGGGTAACATCGAGCAGCTGAATGTCCTTTAAGTCCCCCTTTAAAGCCGCTGCCTGAATAGCCGCGCCCATTGCCACGCACTCCATCGGGTCAACGCCGCGCTCTATCTTCTTGCCTACAAAATCCTCGACAAACTTCTGCACAGAGGGCATTCTCGTAGGCCCGCCCACCATAATTATTTTATGGATATCTTTGGGCTCAAGCTTGGCATCGGAAAGTGCCTGCTCCATAGGGTGACGGCAACGGTCAATGATCTGGCCGACAAGGTCTTCCAGTTTTGCCCGGGTTATGCTCATTGTCAGATGCTTTGGCCCGCTGGCGTCAGCAGTAATAAAGGGAAGGTTGATATCTGTTGTCATAGTGCTGGAAAGCTCAACCTTTGCCTTTTCCGCTGCCTCGCGCAGGCGCTGCATTGCCATCTTGTCGTTTCGTAAGTCAATGCCGGACTCCTTTTGGAACTGCCCTGCGATATGGTCAATCAAGAGGTTGTCCATATCCGTGCCGCCGAGCTGCGTATCTCCGCTGGTTGACTTAACCTCAAAGCCGCTGGTTTTTTGTGCTTCGGAATACCACATCTCCATTACGGTTACATCCAGAGTGCCTCCGCCGAAATCAAAGACCATGATCTTCTGTTCCTTCTGCGCCTTATCCAGCCCGTAAGCAAGGCAGGCAGCAGTCGGCTCATTGATTATGCGCAGCACGCTTAGACCGGCAATCTCTCCGGCATCCTTGGTGGCCTGCCTCTGGTTGTCGTCAAAATAGGCAGGGCAGGTAATTACCGCCTCATTGACTTTATCACCGAGGTATGCCTCTGAATCCTGTTTAACCTTCTGCAGGATAAAGGCGGAAATCTGCTGCGGAGTATACTCCTTGCCAAACGCCTTGAATTTATGCTCTGTGCCCATCTTGCGCTTGGCTGCGCTGATTGTGCCTTCAGGGTTTATTGCTGCCTGGCGCCGTGCCGGCTCACCCACCAGCCTCTGACCGTCTTTGGTAAAGGCCACGTATGAAGGAAAGGCTTTGCCCGATGCCACTCCCGCGCCTTCCGCGGAAGGTATAATCGTTGGCCTGCCTGCCTCCATTATCGCGGCAGCCGAATTAGAAGTACCCAAATCAATACCGATTACTTTAGCCATTTTAAACCTCCTCTTTTATTTTTCCTTTGTTTCGGAACTGTCTTTCTTGGTTTGCTCATCCTGCGGGACATCCGCTTCCGGCTGGTTTTTTTGCGCAACCTTGACCTTTGCCGTGCGGATTACCCGTTTATTCAATAAATAACCCTTCTGAAGCTCCTCTATTACGGTGTTCTCGGCAACGTTATCTGCCTCTGTTTTGAGTAAAGCCTCATGATACTCCGGGTCAAAAATTTTTCCCTTTGCCTCTATGGGGGAAAGCCCGTTTTTCTTTAGTAAGTCATATAAGTGCGCAAGAACCATCTCAATGCCTTTTAAGAATGCCGAGTAATCCTCGTGCTTTCCCTGAGCCAGCTCAACGCTGCGCTCCAAATCGTCAACCACATTTAATAAATCAACAATTAAGCCCTCATTGGCAAAACGCACAAAATCCTGTTTTTCGCGTTCAAGGCGCTTGCGGATATTCTCAAAGTCCGCCTGCAGCCTCAGGATTCTGTCTTCCTGCTCTGCGGAGTTAGCGGCCTGCTCTTTGAGCTGGTTATATTCCTCTTCGCTGAGCGTAACCGTCTTTTTAGAGGCTTTTGCCTCGCGCCCCTCTTTTTTATCTTCTGATTTTTCTTCTTGTTTTTTGTGTTCTGCGTGTTTGTTCATGGTTAATTTCAAGCATTGATAATTTACCGCCAAAGGAAAATTGACCTCCGGCGGTTGATAAGCTCACAAAAAGTATCAGCTCAAGGCTTCGCTCAATACCTGAGAAATAAACTCCAGGGCAGGAATAATATGGTCATAATTCATCCGGCGCGGGCCTAAAACCGCCAATCTGCCGTTTTGCTTTTTGCCTCTGCGGTAAGAGGAGATGACCAATGAGCAAGAATCTATTTCGGGGCACCCTATTTCCGAACCGATGTAAACCTTGGTTGTATCCGGGAAGTCGCGGTTGATGATATCCAGAAGCCGTTTCTTTTCCTCAAGCATATTCACCAGCAGGCGTATCCTGTCGGCTTTTTCAAACTCCGGCTGCTGGAGGATATGGCTTAATCCTCTGTAAAAAATACGGTCCTCCCATTCCAGGAGTGAAACAAGCCCGGCATAATGGGTAATTGCAGAAATTACCCCTGAAGTCTTCTCTAAGACATCCTCCAGGCGCTCGAGCTTATTTTTGTATTGCCGGATGACTGATTCCTTCTCGTCATTTAAAAGCTCAAACTCGGACATCAAAAAGTCCACGTAATAACGGTAGCCTTTATCAGTAGGCACCCTGCCGGCTGAGGTATGCGGGTGGGTAAGATACCCTGCATCTTCAAGCTCGGAAAAAATATTGCGCACAGTGGCAGAGCTTAGGGAAAACTCCTTTGCCAATGCCTCTGAGCTCACCGGCACTGCCGAATTGATGTAGGCGTTTATGCTTGAGGTGAGAATCCTGTTCCTGCGTTGAGTGTGGTCAACTACGCGTACCATAGAGTTAATTTTAGCACAAAATCCTTTCTAGTCAACAGAGACATTTTCCTGTGAGCTTAATCCTTTAGCCTCTTAAATAAGATATCCTTGCCGTTTAAGGCAACCTCTATTCTATTGCCCTGCCGGAAATCTCCGTTAAGGAGCCGTAATGACAGGGGGTCAACCACCCTTTTCTGAATCAGCCTCTTTAATGGCCTTGCTCCGAAATCAGGCTCATAGCCTTGGGCTGCAAGAAAGTCGCGTGCCTTGGCAGTCAGCGCTAAATCCAGTCCCTGCTGGTTCAGGCGCGGCCTGATTTGGGCAAACTGGATATCCACAATCCTGGACATATCCTTGGCTGAAAGGTGGTTGAATATCACAGTCTCGTCAATGCGGTTTAAGAATTCCGGCCGCAGGTGATTACGGAAAGCAGACATAATTTTCCTGCGCAGTTCTTCTTTGCTGTCATCTCTCTGTATCTGCTCTGTGCCTAAATTAGAGGTCATAATGATTACCGTATTCTTGAAATTCACTACCCTGCCCTGGCTGTCAGTAAGCCTTCCGTCATCGAATATCTGTAAT
>JBHPGP010000012.1:0-33344 GCA_042570305.1 Candidatus Omnitrophota bacterium | reverse complement strand
AAGCATCCTTTAATTTACCCAGGACAATGCGGTTCTCAAGAGCATTGACCCGAACTACATAGGCCCGCCAGCCCAGGGCGATGTTCAATCCCTCCCGTTGACCGATAGTATAAAATGGTATGCCCTGGTGCCTGCCAAGGACATTACCTGCCTTATCAACAACCAGACCGGGTTTTATACCGGCAGCAAGACGCTTCTTTAGAAACCGGCGATAATCTGTGCCGGATAAAAAACAAATCTCCTGGCTTTCCCTTCCCTGTACCACAGGTAGATGTAATTTCCGGGAAAACTTGATTACCTCCTGCTTGGTAAAATCTCCCAGGGGAAATAAAATACTCCTCAGTTGCCGCTGCGTCAGCCGATAGAGAAAATAAGACTGGTCCTTGGTTTTATCTCTGCCCTTTTTTAACAAGAGGCCTTCTTTAGTCTCTAATTTCTGCGCATAATGTCCTGTAGCCAGAAAATCGTAGCCCCAGGCAAGAGCCTGTTTAAGCAGGACTCCGAATTTTATAAACAGGTTGCAAAGCACACAGGGATTGGGCGTCTTTCCCGTAAGATAACTCTGGATAAAATCCGCAATCACCTTTTCTTCAAGGCAAGCGGTAAAATCAACCACCCGGTGCCTGATCCCCAGAAAATCAGCCACTCTGCGGGCATTCCTTACTGCCGTTTTGTCAGTGAGATTAAACGACATTGTCACGCCCAGAACATCAAAACCATTTTTTTTAAGAATCGCGGCGGCAACCGAAGAATCAACCCCGCCGCTCATAGCTACTACAGCCTTTTTGCGCGTTTTTACCATTCTAACCTTATCCCTGCTTCAGCCCAACTGCCGGGGCTGGGTATGCCTTCTATATCCTGATACTCCACGTTCAGAAGGTTTCCTATTTTGAAAAACACCCTGGTATGCTTATTGAGCTTGCGCCAAACAGATAGATTGAGCAGAAACCATCCATTGCGCCTGGGGCGTTTTTTATATTCTAACTCCATAGATGTAGAAAATAAAGATAAATCAAATTCCAGAAGTGACTTAAAAATATGCGAGGCGTAACTGGGCCCGTATTTATAGAGCCAGCCCCTTTCCTTAAGGTGCTTATCAATAAAGGCATATGTAAGCCTCCCCCTTAAACATGAATTGAATCTTTGCATGAAATGCGCCTCAATGCCAAAACAATCCGCTTCCAATATATTCCTTGCCTGCCAAAGCTCTGCGGGTTTTTTCTTTACCCAATTAATCAAGTCATCCTCCTGCCTGAAAAATATTGCCAAGCCCGTATCCAGCTGATTATTTTTGTAATTATAAGCTAACTCATAAGTTAACCATTCTTCCGGGAGGAGATTGATATTGCCGATGGTCAGGGGGTCTATATAATAAATTTCCGTAAATGTAGGGGCTCTCACTGATTGAGAAACCCCCAGGCTTAGCCTCTGATGCTGGCTGAATAGATAGCTTAAGACCGCGGAACCGCTAAACTGATTTTTAAAGCTGTCAAAATAATCAAAGGCCAGCGTACTCTCCAGAAGCATTTGTGCGCCTAACTGCTCCTTCATATCCATAGATATTCTGTAATCCTGGCGGCTGTGTTTGCCCAGGCGGGTGGACTCAATCCCCTCCTCCTGGAATTGCGTATCCAGACAAAGATAATCAAAAAAACCTTCCGGCAACTCCAGCGACAGGCCGCCTGCATATACGTCTGTCCGGTGATGATTTAAATAACTGGATCTGGCTTGCGTTCTATCCAGCATAAACTTATCAAAGTGGCGGCGCCAGAGAAACCTGGGCTTGAACAAAAAACCATCCGCCTCTAAATTGACGCCCGTATTTAGCAACAGGGACTTTATCCATTCCTTTGAAGGAAAACCGCTTCCGGGAGTATAAAAATCATAAGCGCCGAACTCCTTTTCATTATAACCCAAAGATAAATAGGCCTCTTGCCCTGCCGAGAATCTCATATCAGAATACAGGCTGGCGGTAAATGTCTTAAAATCAACTCCCTCGCGAAAGCCTTCAGATTCATTGCGTTGTAAAGACAGGCTAAGCCCGGCATCTTCCCTCTTGTGGGAAACGCTCAGCAGACCGGAATAAGTTTCGTGTTCGGCGTAAGTATTCTGGAATATATTTTTCCTTTCCGCTGTTGGCTTGGGAATTAGATTAACCGTCCCCTTAAGCGGATCCAATTCAATTTCCTTGATGTCTTCGGTAACAAAAGGGATATCCGCGTTGAAGTGGCCGGTTTGAGGATCATTAATGCGCTGTCCGTTAAATAAAATGGTCAAACCCTCAAAACCCAAACCCCTAAAGGAAAGGTCGCTCTGTATGCCGTAATTAAGGGAACGCGCCTGCGTATCGATTCCCAGCAATCCAAAGGCTTCAGTAAGAGACTTAACTGAGGAGTTCTCTAAATACTGGCTGTCGATGGAGTATCGCTGATCTCTGGCTGCGGGCTTTGCTATTACAATCTTCTCCAGGGTCTTGGGCTCAGCGGCAAGAATGGGCAGGCAATATAACAAAAATAAAAAAATAACCCCGCATCTTCTTAACATAGAATATTATTATAGAAGGTGCGGGGTAACTGTCAACTTATAAAAAATTATCGTTTACAATGTATGATATCTCCTGCCATTACCCTTTCCACCAGGCCGGAATCCTGGCGGATTAATAAACCCCCGTCCTGGTCAATATCCACTGCTTCGCCCACCAGCTGATGCCTGGACCTGCCTGTATTCAACCTCACCCTCTTGCCTAAGGTTGTGCTAAGATGCCGCCATTTATCGAGAATCTCCCCAACCCCCTGTTTTTGAAATTCTCTATACCTTTGCTCAAAACAGGATAATATGCCCTGTAATAATTCCAGGCGAGAGATTGGACGGCCGGTTATCTCCCTTAAAGAGCTGCCGGGATACGGCAGAGACTTCTTTTCGTTATTTACGTTTATCCCCAACCCGAGAATAATGGCGTAAATCTTGTCCATCTCGGCCCGCAACTCCGTTAATATACCGGCGATTTTTTTATTATTCGAGAAAATATCGTTGGGCCATTTTATCTGAGCCTCAATGCCTAAGTACTGCTTGAGAACCTCGCAGATTGCCACTGCGGCAATCAGGGTCAAAACCGGTGCTTGCTGCGGGAGCATATCGGGCCTGAGAATCAGCGAGAAATATATCCCTTTGTATTTTGGGGAAAACCACTGCCTGCCCATCCTGCCCCTGCCCTTTGTCTGGCTTTCAGCAAGAACCAGTGTACCCTCAGGCGCACCGCTGAGCGCAAATTCCATTGCCTTATCCATAGTAGAAGGCAGGCTTTCATAGTAATAGATACTCTTGGCAATAATCCGGTTTTTGAGAACATGCCTTATTTCCCATGGAAAAAGACGGTCAGGACAGGAAAGCAGGTTGTAACCTAAATGGGGAACTGCGGCGATATCATAACCCAGCTCCCTTAATTCCTGGATATGTTTCCAGATTGCTGTCCGACTTATGCCCAGTGCCTGGCTGATTTCTTCTCCGGAAATATAACCGGGTTTGGTTTTCAAAAAAAACAATATTTCCTCGTTGACCATATTATTTAAGCGTGCTGGGGGCCGACAAATTTATGCAGGCTGCCACAACGGTAGCCTTCTAAATCTAAGGTTACATAATCATAGCCCAGGCGTTTAAGATAATCCTGCACCTTAAAACGCAAGGAGCCGGCTAAATAAGAAATATTCTTCTTGTCCAGTTCGATGCAGGCCAATTTCAAGTGAGGATTTAAATTATAATGCCTCAGGCGTACCTGGCGAAACCCGAATCTGCGGATATAATCCTCTGCCCGCTGAACCATTTTTAAATCTTTGAGTATAATCTGCTGGCCATAGGGTATGCGAGAAGCAAGGCAAACGGTAGGCGGTTTATTCCACGTAGGCAGGCGAAGCGACTTGCTTAACTTGTAAACATCCTGTTTATTTATCGCGCACTCTTCTAAAGGCGAACGCACCCCGAATTCTTTCCTTGCCTGACTGCCGGGACGGAAATCCCTTGAATCAGAGGCATTAGTACCATCGAGCACAAAATGAATCTTTCGCCTGCTGGCAATGGCCCGGGCCTGGCCAAAGAGCATCCTTTTACAATAATAGCATCGGTTAAGCGGATTCTTAATAAAGGCCGGCGTATTTAATATATCTAAATGTATAACCGTATGCCTTACCCCCCATTCTTTGGTCATCCTGCGGGAAAATCTTAATTGCTCCGGGGGCAAGACAGGCGAATCCGCGGTCACTGCCAAAAGATGACCGCCAAGCACCTGCTGGGCAATCTTCAATAATAAAGAACTGTCCGCACCTGCGGAATAACAGACCACCGCTGCCCGCATCTGTTCCAGGAGAGCGGTGAGGCTATCCAATTTCTTTTTTAGCATAATGCCTAGAAATGAATTTCCATCGCCCGGGTTGGGCAGACCTTTACGCAGAGCTCGCAGGCAATACACTTGTTATCGTAAAAATGCACCTTGCGCGTGGTCGGGTCAATGGCTAAAGCCCCGGTGGGGCAGATGGGAACACAGACTCCGCAGTCAGTGCACTTTACTGCATTGCGGATGATATCCTGGCTTAAGGGCTGAATCTTTACTCCGCAGGAAGTCAGATACTCTATCCCGCGGTTAAAATCCGCCTTTTCGCCGCTGAGCTCCAAAACCATTAGCCCCTCCTCCTGCGGCGTAACATAAGCCTTGAGTATATTGAACTTGATATTGTAATCCTTAACCAGCTTATAGACAATCGGTTGATCAACCAGCCGGTTCGGAAAATGCAACACCATACGTTTAGAAATCATACGCTAATCACCTCTTTTATCTGGGGTATCTCCCGTTTCAAAGCCTGCTCTATCCCCATCTTCAGGGTCATCTGGCTCATCGGGCAACAACCGCATGCCCCGGTAAGCCTAACCTTCACTACTCCCTGCTCGCTTACATCCACTAACTCCACGTTACCGCCATCAGCCATCAGTGCCCCTCTTATCTTGTCTAGAGCTTTCTCTATCTGTTCCCGCATGACTACCTTCCTTTCTTTATTATAACCTTAGTCTTTCTATTTTTTCCTTTTCCAGCGCCGGGCATCTGACAACCTGACTTGACTCCCCGTTCTTTATTGATATATCGAACCGCAGCCCGTTCTCGTCGCAATAATACGCCAGAATCTCTGCGCTTAATTCCAGCAAATCCTGTGAAGCAACTTTCGCTCTCAGCAGTCCCGTTGGCCCGGGAGTAGCGATCGGCTCCAGAAGAAAATCGCCCTTGCGCAAGTAGCCGGTCAAACCCTGATTCTCCTTTTGATTGCGCCCCAGGACTAATTTTGCCTGGCTTGAAATACGAAATTGCCTGCCAAGTTTCAGAAGCCCGATGTCGTCTAAATCGAATTCTTGCTGATGGGCAACCAGGTCGCTTAATCTTTTGCTAAAAGCCGGGTCGGTTAAGAGGCAGCCGCCTGCAGGCTGAGTAAAGCCTGCTAACCCGAGCCTCTCTGCCAAATCCAGCTGCGGCTTACGCGACCTGCCTGAAAAGTCAAACAACCCTTCCCGCTTAACCCATCCCTTCTGCTCAGGGATGCTGATAGGCAGAAGCCTGGCAGAAAGAGGCCGCAGCAACAAGCCTTCTAAACCGCTTTCTTCTTCTATCTTTTTTAAAGCGGCTTTATTCTGCGACATCGGCCTCTGTCCCAATACATCTCCAGCGATTATAAAATCAGCCCCCTGCTTGAGCATAAACGCCTTAGCTTTCTTTAACATGAAAATATGGCAATCAATGCAGGGATTCATATTCCTGCCGAATCCAAAACTGGGATTCCTGATTAAACCCAGATGCTCTTCTGAAACATCAAATACGCTTATCTGAATACCGAGATTCTGCGCCAATTCTTTTATGCGCGGATGCATAAACGGACTTTCAAAGGCAAGGCCGATTACCTCGATGCCCTGGAGCCCGATGACCTTAACTGCCAAGGCGCTATCCAATCCTCCCGATATTAAACCTACTGCCTTCATTTTAACCTTTTGATTAATTCCTGGGCAACCTTCCTGCCGGAAAGCAGCATTCCTCCGAATATAGGACCCATACGCGGCCCTCCGAATACGGCATTTGCCGCCATGCCGCAGACATACAAACCAGGACAGACCTCTCTTGAGTTCCTGACAGTCATATTCTCTGCCTGTTCTGCCCACATTGATTGCTCTCCGATAACCCTTCCGGTTTTTGTCTTGAGTTTTATCCCGCTTTTTCTCTCTATGATATGCGCAATCTCGGCAGCATGGCCGGTAGCATCAACCACAAATTTCGCCCTTATCGTAAGCGGGTCAATATGCAGGTTTGCCATGCCAACAGCCGACCAATTCAAAACCAGACCGCAAACGCAATTCCTGCGCGCCATTATGTCCTCGACTGAAATCAGATTAAATATCCTTGCCCCTGCCTGGATAGCTGTTAAACATAAACCTGAAGCTGCCTCAAGAGAATCAGCCAGATAATATTCTCCCTGGTATTTCCTTGTCCTGATTCCCAACAGGTCAAAAATACCTTTTGCCTTTGCCTGCAGGATAATCTCGTTGAACATCATCCCCCCGCCCCAGACACCTCCGCCTACTGACAATTTACGCTCAAAGATCGCCACCCTTTTTTTGGCTTTGGCAAGGTAATAAGCGCAAACCATGCCCGAAGGACCTGCGCCGGCAATCGCCACGTCTACATCCAGGCAATCCAGTAACTTCCGATGGTAAGATTCGATAATCCCCCTGGAGATCTTCAATTCATCCAACGACATAACTTAACTCCTCTTTTAGGAAAGAATCTAAAGCGATTTTTCTTTCAACGACTTGAAACTATATCCTGATTCCGCTCCCGGTAAAGGCTCAAGCGGCTCGGTTAACTGAAAAACACCCCTTTTAATCCAGGATTTCAGTTCCTCTGCGACTTCCTTAGCCTTATAATAACTGGAGAGTGCTCCGGTAGCCACCTGTTTACCCTTAATCGTAATCGCGCCTGATTTCAACTGCGCATAATTTACTTCTCCCAGGACTTCCGGCTTCCTGTTAGGATACGCTTCGCTGTAATCCACGATTGAGGCATAAATCTCCGCGTCTCTGACTGCCGCAAAACGACAAATCTCTTCATCCAGTATAGGAATCGGCACCCCTATCCCCACGGTCAAAGAAGCTCCGTAACCTAACATGCTTGTTCCCAACAACCAGCCGGGCTTCATCTTCTTTAAATCTCCGATTACAGCTAAGGTCCCTGCCGGAACAAGAGGAACGCCGTTTTTCCCCCTCTTTACTGCCGGATTATGCTGAGTACCCTGCCAGGCAACATAGCCTATGCCGCCGCCCAGAAATATCCTGGTGCCTTTACCGATTGTTTTGTAATAGGGGTCGCACAACAAAGGCGACAGTTGTCCTGCAGAACAGTAATTGGCATTGCCGAGTTTTGGTTTCAACACGCCCATATATGTATAGATCATCCGCTCGGATAGATTAACCGCAACATTGTAATTCTGATAACAATTGCGGATATTGAACAAGACTGCCTCATTCAAGTCGCGCAGGTTAACCGAGGTTATAAGCTGCTTACGCGGATAACAGTCAGTACCGTAAGCTGTTGCCTGCAGGCGGATATCCTTGCCCTCAAGCAGCTCCTGAATCACATGTCCGCCGCCGTATTTGAACTCTCCGGGATAGACCTTATTCAGCGGGTCGTCTTCCGGAAGCGCGGTAGCCCCAAGGAAAATATCTACTGCAGCAAAGCCGGTATAAGCCGGCACATCATTCAGCTTGCAGGAACCTGCGCCTAATTTTATGCGCGGCCTGGAATGCCCGATATTAAAATAAGCCCCCGAGGAACACATAGGACCAAAAGTGCCGGTAGTAACCACATCAACCTCTTTGGCTGTTTTTCTTAAGCCCTGCTTATCTACCAAATCAATGATTTCCTCGGCAGTTACCACCACTACCTTTTTCTTCCTAATCTTCTCGTTGATTTGCTTGATTGTCTTTGGCATTGCTACTCACCTCCGAATAACTCGGTAGTCAAATATCGTTCAGCCGTATCAGGAAGTACCGCTACAATTAGTTTGCCTTTGTTTTCTTTTCTTGCCGCAACCTGAAGCGCTGCCCATACCGCAGCCCCGGAAGAAATTCCCGCAAGGATACCTTCCTGGGCTGCCAGCTGCCTGGCAGTATGCATCGCGTCCTCGTCATCTACGGCAATAACCTCATCGACCAGTTCTCTTTTTAATACCTCCGGAATAAAGCCCGCTCCGATACCCTGGATCTTATGCGCTCCCGGCTTATTGCCTGATAAGACTGCTGATTTTTTTGGCTCTACTCCGACCGCGATAAACCCTGGCTTACGCTTCTTGATAGCCCCTGCTACGCCGCTGATCGTACCTCCGGTGCCGATTCCGGCAACCAGGATATCCACGCGCCCTTGCGTATCTTTCCAGATTTCTTCGGCCGTAGTCTTGGAATGTACCCCGGGGTTAGCAGGATTCTTGAATTGCTGAGGCATAAAAGAACGCTTGTCCTGTTTAAGGAGTTCCTCGGCTTTACGCACTGCCCCTGCCATACCTTCTGCTGCCGGAGTTAAAACTATACTTGCGCCAAGAAATTTAAGTAACTTGCGCCGTTCAATGCTCATTGACTCGGGCATAGTCAATACCAGCTTATAACCTTTGACTGCCGCAATCATTGCCAGGGCAATCCCGGTATTGCCTGAGGTCGGCTCAATAATCACCGTATCCCGGTTAATCCTGCCCTGCTTCTCTGCTTCGGCAATCATACTAAACCCTATCCTGTCCTTAACAGAACTGCCGGGATTAAAGAATTCCAATTTTGCCACTACCTCGGCAGCGCAGCCGTGGCTGAGCTTATTCAGCCTCACCAGGGGGGTATTCCCGATTAATTCGGTTATATCTTTGGCAATCTTTTTCATGGCAATCTTTTAAGTGTGTTTTTTTGATTTTCCGACGTATATATGTTACAGCATAACTGTTTTACTGTCAAGAAATTCGGCTGTTCGAATGCTTTAATCTCAAATTGAGCAGGTATTGGAATTGCTCTCGATAGGGTCGCTAAAACCCCATCGAGAGCAACCTCCCTTTTTAAGTTATTCTTACCCCTTCGGGCAGTTACAACCTCCCTGACAACAGCCCGCTGCGCAATTGCATAATCCTTTTTCATTACACGCGGCCTGGGAGCAATCGCATTTTGAACTACTGCAACATCTTCCAGATTCTGAAAATGCGTTTCCCGAAAACAGGATAAGTGTTAAAAGAATAAATATAATAACTATTTTTTTCATTGTATTCTCCTTGAAATTATATTAAGTTAATAAGAATAATAGCCTTTTATTTGATGGAATTAATCAGGCTTCGGGGGGCGGAAAATGCGATTAATTATTTCTTTTGTATAAGTAAAAATATACTCCTGAAATGGTGACTCAGTTAAGAGCATAGCGGGAAAACCGATACCATTATCTGTAAAAAACATCGGATGCAGCGTCAAGGAACACTTACAGAATTGACAATTTGCTGAACAATCACGGCAAGGACACTCTTTGTGTTCCTGCGCAAAGGAAACCTGCTGAGAAAAGCCAATTAATGAACACATAAATATCAACAGGCTAACAATAATTATTATATTATATTGTCTCATCTTTAATTATGCCCGTACTTAAGATAAACCGAACAGCCTTGTCTCTCTGCAGGCTTACATTTTTTTATCTCCCAGCAGCGATTGGCACCTAAAATACTTTTTACCCCTTCTATATTGATTCCCTTTTCTAATAGTTCCTTAATATATTCTAATCTATCCAAATCGCATTTGGAATAAAACCTATTCTTGCCGATCCGTGCAGGTTTTATCAACTTCTTGCTTTCCCAAATTCTCAATGTAGCGGGACAAACCTTCAACAACTCAGCCACGATTCCAATAGTATAAACAGGTTGTTTGTATTCTTGCTTCATTTTATCCCTCTTATCAATGACAATAGCATATCATATATAAATAGCATTGTCAAGTGGTTCTTTTAAAACAGCCTCACCCGTGTCATCCCGCGCACTGCATTGGTAAGGTAAACCGCATCTGCCTGATATAGGTCGCTGCGCCTTAAAACCCTTTCCCTGACCGCAGGGGACCTTGTCTTTATCAGGTATTGCCTGTAAACTCCCTTCAGCAGGCCGCAACTTACAGGGGGGGTATAGAATACGTTGCCCTTGCGGATAAAGATATTGGATATTGCCCCTTCAGTAACCTCCCCGTGCTGATTCTCAAACAGCACATCATAGAATCCTCTGGCTCTTGCCTTCCTGTATTCAAGGTCATATAGCATGCGGTTAGTAGTCTTATGATAAAGCGCCGTGTCTTCGGAATTGGTCTTTTTTTCCGCAAAACCAACTAATGGAATCGCCTTTTTCTGCTTCCTTTGCATCCTGCGATAACCTATCCTCAGCTTGCCCGAAGGAAACAAAAGCAGCCGCACCTTATAAACGAAAGCAGCATCCAGATTCCCGGCTGCCTTCTTTAGCTGCTCCTTGAACATATTGCGGTCGAATGAAAAATGAAAATACCCGGCTGAAGATTCGAGCCTGGCCAAATGCTCGGAGAGAAGGAAGAAACCGTTCCTCTTTGACCAGCGCATTGTCTCGATTAACTGGAAATCGTTTTTCTTCTGGGTAAAGAACCTCGCCTTAAGCCTGCATTCGTCGTATTCATTTTCAGGATCCGAGTCGTAAACAATACCGCTGCCGATACCCATCTCTCCTGATTCGCCTTTTAGCAAAATCGTGCGAATTGCTACGTTAAAAACCGCATCGCGATTGGGCTTAAATAAGCCGATTGCTCCGGTATAAACCCTGCGCTCCTCTCTTTCCAATTTACGGATAATCTCCATTGTCTTTATTTTTGGTGCTCCGGTTACGGAACCCGAAGGGAAAATACTCCTGAAAATTTCATAGAGAGAAGGGCTGCCTTGGAGTTTGGCCTGAATGGTAGAAGTCATCTGGAAGAGTGTCTTATACTTCTCAACGGAGTAGAGATTAAGTGTCTTTACCCCTCCGGCACGGGAAATCCTGCCCAGGTCATTACGCAAGAGGTCAACGATCATCACGTTTTCGCTCCTGTCTTTCTGGCTTGCCTTTAATGCCCTGGCCCTTATCCCATCCTCTGCCTCTGTTCTGCCGCGGCAGATTGTGCCTTTCATCGGCCTGACCCTGATTGACCCGCC
This sequence comes from Candidatus Omnitrophota bacterium, assembly GCA_042570305.1. Taxonomy (GTDB): domain Bacteria; phylum Omnitrophota; class Gorgyraeia; order Gygaellales; family JAHJCI01; genus JASFIK01. The sequence continues at coordinate 22,105 of JBHPGP010000012.1, read as the reverse complement.
ATCTTTTCGGAAGAATAACTCCGGAGAAAAAGAAAGCAGGCTGAACCGGCGGTCCCTGATAAAAGAGGAATAAGCGACCGGCTGGGTCTGGCGCAGGTCTTTATAAAGCGCAAGGCTTGAGCCCTGGAATTTAAACCTGCACTTCATCGTATAATTGACCTGGTAGGTCAAACCCCGGGCAATATAATCCTTGATACGCAGGATATTCCTGATATACCCCGGCAACTCCTCATTCAGGGTGACTTTGCTAATCCGGTATTTAAGCCCCTGGGTATTTTGTTTTATGCCTTTCTTTATACCGCTTGGTGCTGAAAGAAATTCTCCCTTTAGATGGTCAAAGATTAAAGGAGTATTAAAAATTCCCAGCCAGATTAAGGGAAACGCTGATTTCTTTATTGCCTTAAAATCCTCCCAGGCATAACCCATCTCATAAGAGAAAAACCCGGCTGCCCAATAACCCATATCCAGGAATTTCTCCAGCTGCTGAAAACAGCGCTCAATCCCATCCAGGCCAAAGCAGGTAATCAGCTTAACGGGCTGGAAAAAAAGGTATGAAAGATAGTTCTCCGAGTCAAACCTCTGGGTCTCTAAAAGGACGGACCTATCGTAGCTTGAAATTATTGACTGGATTGGCTCAAGAGGAAGGGGAACGCAGCACTCACTGCCTGTTATCAATTTCTCCATTATAAGCACTGCGCGGCAGGATTGCCGAACTTAACGCAGCAGCCAGGCAAGCCTTAATCAGATCAATGAAAATAAAGGGAACCACTCCCTGAAACAGGGCCTGCCAAAGGGTAAGCCGCATTACCGTTGCCAAAACAATCGTGCCCGCAGCATAAATTATACCTACCCCCAGCATCATCAGCTTCACCTGGGAGAAGAATCCACGTGCTGCGATATGGCGGTCAGTATATCCGCCTATCAACAGGGGCGCTATGGCAAATCCGATAAGATATCCTCCGGTAGCCGAAGCAAACAATGGCCCTGAAGACGGAGAAAACGCGGCAAACCATGGCAAGCCAGCTATTCCTAATCCGATATAGATTAGCTGGCTGAAGGAACCGAATACTCCTCCGCAGATAACCCCGCTTAAAAGTACTGCGAAAACCTGTCCGGTAATCGGTACGGGGCTAAAGGGAAGATATATCCTTATCTGGGCACAAAGCCCGGTTAACAAAGCCATTGCCAGCGCAAGACCCAGCTTGTTCACCAGGACCATGCTACAGCGCCATCTAAAGAATGCGTATCTTGCCGATAGATATTTATCCACGATTGCGGTTACTTGCATTGATTTCTCCTCTTGTCTCTTCTTGATTTAAATAACTTCATCTTATCAATCATGCTTAGGTAATCTATGATCAGGCGCCCCCTGAGATGGTCCATCTCATGCTGAATCACCCGGGCCAGGAGACCCTTGGCCTTAATCCCTATATGTTCACCCTTCTCGTTTAACCCCTCAACCAGAACCTCCTCAGGCCTTCTGATATCCACGCTCAATTCCGGTACGCTCAAACAACCTTCAGTAAGCTTATCTTCGCCCTTGCTTTTGACAATGTGCGGGTTGATGATTTTAATCGGTCCTTCTCCGACATCAGCCACAATAATCGTAACGGCATTCCCTACCTGGGGTGCGGCAAGGCCCACTCCGTTAAATGTGTACATCGTCAGGAGCATATCCTCAAACAGCTTGAGCTCTTTCGGGGTTATCTCAAAGACCTGAGAGGATTTCTTACGCAATCCCGGCTCGGGATATTTCTTGATTTCCAGAATATGCTTAGCGTTATTAGTCATAAGCCTGTCCTTTAATCTGGTCTACGTATTTGCTGGCACTAAATCCGGCTATTGCGCCGTCGCCACAAGCAGTAATAATCTGGCGCAAAGGCGTAACCCGGCAATCGCCACAGGCAAATATTCCCGGGACAGATGTCTGCATTGCCTGGTCAGTGATAATATAGCCGTACTCGTCCAGCTTAACCAACCCGCCCAGAAAATCGGTATTGGGAAGGAGACCGATTGCAACGAATACTGCGCTGCAGGCAAGGCGGGATTTACTCTCTTCGGCTACATTCCTAAGCTCCACACCTTCAACCTTATCCTTCCCGTAAATCTGAGTGACCACTGAATTAAAGGCAATCTCTATTTTCTTGTTCTCTTTGGCTCTCTGGGCTAATAGAGAAACTGCCCGCAGGCGGTCTCGGCGGTGCACAAGAATGACTTTGCTGGCAAAACGTGTCAAGTACAATGCCTCGCTGACCGCAGAATTTCCGCCTCCGGCAACCAGGATATCCTTATCCTTGAAAAGCGCTCCGTCACAAACAGCGCAATAGGAAACGCCCTTACCGCGTAATTTCTCTTCTCCCTCAATACCTAACTGCTTTGGCCTGACGCCGACAGCCAAAATTACCGCTAAACCATGAAAGCTATCGCTGGCTGCTTTGACCTGCCAGATTTTCTTATCCTTTTCCTCTAGCTTTATATTATCGACCTTGCCCGTGTAAAAATCAAGGCCAAAATTCTTTGCCTGGAGTTTTAACCTTTCCAGCAGCCCGAATCCCTCAGTGCCTTCGGGAAACCCGGGAAAATTCTCCACCCAGTCGGCATTGACTATCTGGGCAGAAGGGTCAAAACACTCTATCAGTAATGCCTTAAGCCTGCTCCTCGCAGCGTAAATCCCGGCACTATAACCTGCTGGTCCGCTGCCGATAATAATCACGTCATAAATTTTTGCATTCATTGCTTTGTTTATTATATCACAAATTTAACTCTTTTTTGGATAGTTTAAGTTAGTAGCCAAGGCCAGCCGCGATTCTTTTAATCGCTGCAAACAGGGGTGAATCTTCTTTCAGCTCCAGCAATGATCTTCCCTGCAGATTAAATTCCTCTACATTGGGGTCGTATTCTAGTTTACCGGCATACTTAACCCCTGGCTGCTTGCCGGTAAACTCAGCCAACTCATCGCGGAAACGGTAGTTACCGAGAATGTAGAAGTTTCCGAACCTGATTTTGACCTCCGATATAATCCTATAGACCCTTTGTAAATGCTGGAAGGCCTTTTTTGTCGGGTCAATGATTTCGAATATATCGTCAACCGAAGAGGTTATCCTGCGGTTTATATGCTCTAAGCCTGCCGGTGAATCAATCAGTATATAATCGTAATTCTTCTCCAGGGCAGCCATTAGCCCTTTGAGGATATTATTCGGCTGGCAGTAGCACCCCTCTGTCCATTTTGCGCCTACGGATAGAAAATCAAACTCCTCGCCTTCATATAAGGCCTTCTGGTTAATCATAAATTCTATTCTTTCAGCCAGACTAAAAGACTTCAGCCTCTCGTTGATATTGCCGAAGCGCACATCAAAGAGTACGTCGGAAATCGTCTTTATCTTGAGCTTTTCAAGGTCCAAGCCGACCAGTTCTGCCAGATTCTCGTCAGGGTCTGCGTCAATAAGCAAAATAGGGCTCTTCTTGACGCTCCTGAGATACTTTGTCATCAGGGCGATAAAAGTCGTCTTGCCTACTCCCCCCCTGCCAATCGCAGCAATCTTTTTCATCTTATCAAAGCCAGTAGCTGATTATGTATCTTTGCATTGGAAGCGATGTATCCTTTGGTTTTCATATTCCATTTTCTGCCTTTAAGGTCGCTGACCCTGCCGCCTGCCTCTTCTACCAGAAGCAAGCCGGCAGCAAAATCCCAAAGCTTATCGTTATATTCTACCTCTGCCTCTGCCTTGCCTGCGGCAACATCTGCGAGGCTGCGCACAGTCGAGCCGTACATGCGGATATTAAATACCTCGTCCACCAGCTTGTTTAATCCCTTAAGCATCCTTTTCTTTTGATAGCGCAGGCTGCTATCGAAAATCAATGTTGCCTCTCTTATTTTTCTCCCGGAAACACGGATACGCCTGCCGTTAAGATAAGCGCCCTTTTTCCTCTGCGCAAGGTAAAGCTCATTATCCCGCGGCATATAAATTACGCCCACTACCACCTCTTGCCTATATGCCAGGGCAATGGAAACGCCAAAGATGTTAATCTGGTGAATATAATTATGCGTGCCGTCCAGAGGATCGATAATCCAGGTAAAATCCGACTTTTGCACAAGCGGGTTTTCTTCAGAAATAATATTGTCCCCGGGGAAATTTTTTATAATCCGGGATTTGATGATCGTCTCTGCAGCCAGGTCAAGGTCAGTGACCAGGTCCCTGTCTCCCTTGGCCTTAATCTTCTTTATGCGCCCGAAGCTGCTGAATAACAGTTTCCCCGCTTCTCTGGCTGCTCCAACCGCAACCTGCCTGCGTAGATCAATCTGATTCTCTCTTACCACCAGCGCCCCCTTTGCTGATAGGTCATGATAAAACGCTCTATCGAACGGTCATAGGTCTTTTCGATATCATCGGGAAAAAAACAGGCGGGGAATTGCCCCTGAACCCAGTGGGACTGTATGCATTCACAGCAAATGCCCTTCTTCGCACAAGGTTCGTAACTGCAGTTACAGCGTGATTTATTCTGTTTTGTCTTACACTCCATATCAATGCCTCCTTAAATAACCTTCCCCCGTCTCCTCAAGGTCTGCTTATTACTAAGGGACGCTACCTTCTTAGGCTGTATATCATATACCGAGATAAAGTTCAGGCCCTTAAAATAACTTTTTATCCTGGCAATCTCATTTTTTGATAATGACTTTTCTGCGGATGGCCGGGTTGGCGTATTTATCTGGACCTCATCAGGGTTAACTACCCTTGCCAGCTGCGCTAATTTTTCCGCTGAATCAAGGTTTTTCTTGAGAAACATCATCTGCAGGGCAAATTTTCCCTTAAAGCCCTGCTGAAACTTCTTTATCCCCTGGATAATCTTCTTAAATCTAACTCCCTTCTCCGGCCGGTTTATCCTCTCCAGCATATCCTGCGAACAGCTGTCAAGTTTTACGATAACAAAATCAGCAAGGGATAAATTCTTTCTTATTTTCGCCTGATTAAGCAATGAGGCATTGGTCAATACGGCAACCGGAGCAATATTCATCTTTTTCACTGCCTTTATCGCTTCGCCCAGATTCCTCGCCAGGCACGGCTCTCCACGGCCGGAAAAGGTAATATAGTCTATCTTAATCTTAGGGAGCTTTTTTAGTTCTGCTATAACCTCGGATGTCTTAACCAATACCTTTGGCCTGGTCGTAAGCGCTGCGGCTGGCCCCAACTGACAATAAACACAGTTGAAATTGCAAACCTTACTTTTCCAAGAAAGCAAGTCTATGCCTAGGGACCTGCCCAGCCGCCAGGAGCTGACCGGGCCATATATATATCTAAACTGCATTTTTTTCACTATCTTACTTAAGGTGAGCCTTTATCTTTTTTTCCAGCTCGGGCTTGGAAACTACGCCCACAATCTGCTCCTGCACCTTGCCGTTTTTAAAGATGCTGAGCGTGGGAATGCTCATAATGCTGTAGTTTGTAGCTGTCTTGCGCGCCTCATCTACATTCAGTTTGCCGACCTTTAGTTTACCCTGATATTCCTTGGCTATCTCCTCGACTGTCGGAGCAACCATTTTGCAGGGATAACACCAGCTGGCCCAGAAATCCACCAATACAGGAATATCCGAATCCAAAACCTCCTGCTTAAAATTAGTGTCATTTAACGTAACTTCCATCTGCCTTACTCCTTTCCATAGGGACACCCTTTTAGCTAATCGGGGGACACCCTTTTGTCCAATCGGTAGGGTGTCCCCAAATTCAGTAAATTACAAGTTCCGGGACACCCTTGTATTCAGCTAAAAGGATGTCCCTGTTTTTTATATAGATAAAATACAGGAAATCAGGCTAAATGTCAACGATTTACTGGAAAAGTGAAATTTTTAACCGAGAGGCGGGATGATTTTTATCTTTTTGAAGATAATTTCAAAGACAGCGGAACCTCTAGGCTATGTTGCTGCATCAGAACGGAATCGCTAAGGATTTTTTTTGTATCTCCGCAGGCCACAATCCTGCCCTTATCTAAAACCACTACCGCATTGCACAATTCCAATATCAATTCCAGGTCGTGACCGGCAATAATCTTGGTAACCGGTAATTTCCGCAGCAGGTCAATAAGGTGCCTGCGTGCAGCAGGGTCAAGATTTGCCGAAGGCTCATCCAGAACCAGAACCTCCGGTTTCATAGAAAGAACCGTGGCAATAGATACCCTTTTCTTTTCGCCGAAACTCAGGTGATAAGAAAGATGCCCTTGCTTATCAAGCAACCCCACCTCCTCTAATGCCTGCTCTGTGCTCTTCCTGACCTTATCTTTATCCCAGCCTAAATTATCCGGGCCAAAACTTACATCCTCATAAACCGTAGGCATAAAAAGCTGGTCCTGGGGGTCCTGGAAAACAAAACCGATTATTTTCCTCACCTGCCGCAGATTCTCTTTATTTATACTCAGCCCGCCAACCATTACCCTTGCACTGCTTCCATTAAGCAACCCGTTAAAATGTAAAAGCAGAGTAGTTTTACCGGCGCCATTAGGACCGACAACGCCTAATGTTTCTCCCCTGGAGACATCCAGATTAATTCCCCGCAAGGCTTTATTACCGTCAGGATAGGTATAATCCAGCTCATTTATTTGAATAATCTTCTGCTTCATTTATCTTGCTCCCTTTCTCTACTCTCATAGCCTCTTGCGCACATAGCCAGGTATATCCTTTCTGCGCGTTCATAGGTCTGAATGAAAAGGCTGCCTAACATGTTGGCGGTTGATTTCATAACTGCCCAATTCCTCCTGCCGGAACTGCGTAAATCCAGCGCCCGTTTTTTTCTTAAAATCTCGTCTTCCACAACAAATAAATAACGGTACATAAAAGAAAGCAACATGATAATTAATCCGGGGACCCTGAGTTTTCCCAGTTCAGTTAAAAGACTCCTAAACCGCGTAGTCTGCATAAGCAGAATGAGGCTTAAGATTATTAATATCGCTTTTGTCAGGCAACTGGCAAAGATGGTCCATCCATTATCCTGAATAAAGGGTATGGACAAGGCAAACAAGACAATAAAAGGCAAAATAGTAAATAGGCGCTGCAGAAAAAAACGCAAGGGAATTTTAGAGGCGAACATCAGCAGCGCAAGAAAAATAGCATAGGCAGCAAAGGCATACCTCATGCTGATCGGCGTTAAGGCGATTAGGATTACAAAAACCAGGCAAAATAGAATCTTCAGCCTCGCCGGAAGCCGACTAAGAAGGCTGTCTAAACCGGCAAACTCATCAGAAAAACTATGATGCATCTTTTTTCTTCAAAACGTAGCCTAAGCCAAGGCCTAATCCGCAAAGCATAATCGTGCCTGCCAGGCCGGCAGCCGAAGTGGCTAATTTTTCATTTCTTATTCCTGGCCAGGCATAATCAGGTATAGGGCTTGGGACTATAGGTTCTTCTTCAGCCAAATCAATAAAATCCTTATCCTCTGCCACTCGCTCTAATCCATCAGGCCAGCTCGAGGCAAAGGGAGAAACAAAAACAGCCAGAGCTAAAGCAATAAATAATCCGATAATGAATATTCTCTTATCCATATCTAATCCCCCTCTATTTAGGACCGGTTCTCCATCCCTTCGAGTACCGGTTCTTCAACTGTTCGGAGAAGTGTCCCCCTTTATGCTAAAATTTATCCTTTCTCCCGAACAAAAATTTATCTCCGGGGACACTTCTGCGTTTGAAGCAAGAAACGGTCACCGATTGCTGCAAGAACCGGTCCTAGTTTATTTATCAGTTGTAGATAAGATCCGGTCTTACCTTTGATACGAAATTAATCACAAGGCACGTAATCACCGCCTCGCCAATGCCAATGAGTGCGTGAACTCCGACCATGGCAGGAAGCACAATCTTTAACACAGACGCACCTGATATGGCCAGTTCGATTGCGCAAGCCAAAGAGGCAATCACTACAGAAAACCAGGCTGCTAGACCAGTGCTTGCGATTAATCCCAGCCGTTTTCTAAGAATGCGATAAATAAAATACCCTACAACAGCTCCCAGAAAAGCCATATTAAAAATATTCGCTCCCAGCGCAGTCAGGCCTCCATCCTGAAAAACCAGGCACTGGATAATGAGAACCAGGCTGATGATAATTGCCCCTGCATAGGGCCCGAGTAAAACCGCTGCCAGAACCCCGCCCAATAAATGACCAGAGGTCCCCCCAAAGATGGGAAAATTCAACATCTGTGCAGCAAAGATAAATGCCGCGGTAACGCCCATGAGTGGAACAGCCTTGTCTTTTAAAGTCTCTCTTGTCTTTTTCAAAGAATAGGCCACCCCGCCTGCGCCTGCTACCCAGAGCGGGCCAAAAACCTGCGGCGTTAGAAAACCGTCTGGAATATGCATTTTCTCCTCCTTTATAAACTGAATGTCAATCCGGTTCTCACGACAAAGTCCGGACTGGCCTCGGAAATCTCAAAACCCACTCCCAAATCATACGTAATGATATCGGTTAGAGAATAATTAAACCCGATAAGCCCGGCCGTAGAGTTATCGTCGAATGTATTCCTGCATTCGTTCTCTCCGGTAATGTCTCCTACCAGATTAAGCCTTTCATTTAACGGATATTCCATGGCAAGAGAATATATCAAGACATCCTCTAAGTCCTCTCCTGGCAAATCTTCCTTGAAGACATATCCCAGATTAAAATGCAGAGTTATTGCATGAAGCGATTTACTCAAGATAGAATTTATGGCGTATTCCCGCTTGCCCGTCCCCAAGGATCTGTCGTTATTGCCGGAATCGCTTTTAAATGAGAAGCTGACTGACAAGGCCGGAAGGGTATCCGTTTCCTGCAGGAAATTATACTTTGTAACGAGTATTATGTCATCAAAGCCGTCTGTCTTTGAGCCTGCCTGAAAATCAATGAACTTATAGGGAACCTCGATGCCCAAATCCATCCTGTCGAGTATCCCTGTTTTCAAGACAAAACATAAGGCAACTTCTTTATCCGCCTGATTAACGTATTCTATCCCAGTCTCCAATTCAAACTCATTCTTGGCTACTGTGCCTGCATCATCCGTACACAAAGGCCGTGCGGCAAAGGACAGCGGGATACAGACAAAACAAAAACAAAGCATAATCAATGCAATTCCCCTTACTCTCGCAGTCATTCTCACTCCTTTCTCTCGGAACCTGTAAACCTCATCCGCTCCTGCCTCTGATTTTTATCCCTTTATTCCTTAATGCGTCCGTTCTTGTTTTAGAGCATTGCATGCAGAAAAACTTTGGCTCTGCCCCTCTTTTATCATAATTAGGAGCCAGCACCAGCCTCCAAAGGCTGGTCTCTTTACCGCATTCGTCGCAATGCCCCCTTTCCCGAAAATGCCACATCTCCACCGCCTTGGAAGTAAAGATGAACCTGTCTATCCAGAAGAATATTGAGCCTCCGATGAGATTGGCGACTATCGTTGAGGAAACGCCTACTCCCAGATTCTTAACCACCAGCCAGAGAATCGGCGTACTCAACTGCCATCTCACCAGGTATAAAATAAATCTTTTCAACATTTGTCCCCCGTATTTAAATTAGCACATTTTGTATATTCGTGTTACTAAACAGGAAAAAAATAAAAGCCGGCTAAAGCCTCTTGCCAGTTGTAGACATGCTTAAGGTGCCGTGCTTGACTCCCTTGACTGCCTTGAGGGCGTCCATCAGCTCCTGCGCGCTCCTGGGACTGCCTTTTAAAGCGACTATCTCCAGGCAGTTATCGTGGTCTAAATGGATGTGCTGCGTAGAAATAATTATCTTGCTGAAATTATGCTGAATATCAGTAAGCCGGTTAATCAATTCACGCCTGTGGTGATTATAGACAATGGTTATCGCTCCGGCAACCTCTCCTGCCTCCTGCCATTCCCGGCTAATAAGTTCCTTGCGGATCAAATCACGAAAGACCTCTGAGCGGTTGGGATAATTCTTTGCTTTGATATGTTTGTCGAAGTTATCAAGAAGTTCTTTTTCTAAGGAAACTCCGAAACGGACTATTTTACCAGCCATAAGCCTCCCGGTTCAGTGCTACTTTTTTTAAAATAATAGCACAGAAAAATTTCCTGTCAAGTATTTTTATCCGAAATATAGTTAAAGATTGGGTGGGAGAAAGAAATTCAGGAGTCCCCCTACGCTTAAAGCCACCAATAACATTATCAGGGCGGATTTAAACATGTCCTTTATGCCCAGCTCCCTGATTAAGACTATAAAGGTGGCTACACAGGGGAAATAGATGGCCAGTATGGTTGAGCCCACAACCAGCTGCTTGGTTGTAAGGTTAAGGGGCCCGAGCATGCCGATTGCCACGTCCTTTCTTAAAAAGCCCACTAACAGCGCTGAGATTGCCTCAGCAGGCAATCCCCATAAACCTGTAAATAGAGGAGAAAAAACACCGGCTAAAAAGTCAATTATCTTCAGCGTATAAAGAATATTTACTGCCATTATTCCCAATAATACATAGGGCACGGCAGAGATTAAGAACGCCTCGGTCCTCATCCAGAGTTTTTTAGCAGTTGCCGCAAGCTGAGGAATACGGTAAGGCGGAATCTCCAGGGTGAGCGCCGGACTCTCCCCTTTGAGAATACGGTGCAGAATTGCTCCCAGGAAAAACCAGATTAAAATCAAGACCAGGAATATAATTGCCACATACTGCCCTCCCCGCTGTCCGACCAGACCGACAATCATCGCTATCTGCGCTATGCAGGGAACGGCAATTGCCATCAGGGTTGCGGCAATAAATTTTTCCCTCCTGCCTTCCAGCAGCCGTACGGCTAAAGCCCCTGGTACATTACAACCCAAACCTAAAATCATAGGCACGACAGCGTAGCCGTGCAGCCCTAAATGGTGCATAACATTATCCACTAGTACTGCCAGACGGGGAAGATAACCAAAATCCTCTAGTAAACCCAGCACAAAATAAAAACTGACAATATAAGGCAGGACCATTGCCAGGGGAACGAACAAGCCGGTAGTCAGCAGGCCGAATGAAAGTCCAAGATCAATTTGCCCTTCGATAAGGCGTCCGATAAGTATATCGTGCACTAAGCCGCCGCTTCCCATTAGCAGGCTGAATTTGGACATCAGGGGAAGCCATAAATTCTCGAATGCCGGCTCGCAGAGATTGCTGATTAGCCCCTCTCCGATAAAACGGATAACCTGAAAGGCAGAAAAAATTACAGCCAGGGCAATCGGCAACCCGGTCAAAGGCTTGATGCTCAAATCCGCCAGAATCTCCAGCAGCGTGTGATGACGGTGGTGCAATCTCTGCACCTCCTCTACAATCTTGCCTATCTCCTGCCAACGTTGTGCGTCAGTGATGGATTGACGCGCATGGCTTCTGGCCTCAGGCAGGCGGGCAATTAAGTGGTGTATCCCCTCTCCTGTTAAGGCGCAGGTAGGAATCACCGGCACCCCTAAAGCCTGCTCTAATCTCTCAACGTCAATCTCAATACCCCTGTGCTTTGTATCATCCCAGATGTTTAAGGCTACAACTACGGGAATATTCTTCTCCAATAGCTGCAGGGTCAGATAAAGATTCCTTTCCAGGTTGGTGGCATCCAGGACATTGATTACAATGCTCCCCTCTTTTAGCATCTGCACAGCCACCTCTTCTGCCTTGGATGTCGGATGCAGCGAATAGGTGCCGGGTACGTCTATAACCATTGCCTTTTCATCCTGGAGCTTGAGAAAACCCTGGGTAAATTCTACTGTTGTCCCCGGATAATTAGAAACGGTTACCCGCGCCCCGGTAAGGCGTGAAAATACCGCTGATTTCCCCACATTAGGGTTGCCTATCAGTAGTATTTCTTTCATCTCTGGACCTCAATTAAAATTTTCCTGGACATTCCAAAGCCGATAGCAACCTGTAAATTATCTACCTTGAGCGTCTGCGGCCCGCGCAGAAATTGAGCACTTACCTTGATAATGCTTTTACCAGGCCTGATTCCCATGTTCCCCAGGCGACAGACAATCCCATGTCCGCCCTGGATTTCCGCTATTCTTCCCTTTTCTCCTGGCTTCAGTTTTGTTAAATCTAAAATCATCGGCAATCCCTGCAATATCCCCTGATGCCTAAACGGTGCTCAGTGGGTTGAAACCTGAATTCCTTACACACCCTCTTCTGCAGGCTCTCGATAGCATCATCCTTGAACTCAATGACTTTGCCGCACTTAACGCAGATTAAATGGTCGTGATGCGCACAGCCGAAAATCTTCTCGTACTGCGGCCTGTCCTGACAGCGCATAACCTCCCTGATTAACCCGGAATTCACCAGGTGATGGAGAGTGCGGTAAATGGTGGCCAGGGAAATCTTTCCTGCCTTATGGTGTAATTTAGCATAAAGCCTTTCGATATCAAAGTGCCCGCTCAAGGCAGAAACGCCCTCCAGGATTACTCTCCTCTCGGGAGTAAACCTCAAACCCTCATTTTTGAGATAATCCCTGAAAACCTTCTCTTGGTTGATCATCTTTATAGCTTATTGCAATTGATTCTCAATTACAATTATAACCCTTCCCCTGCTTTTTGTCAACAAAAAAGGGCAACGCTTCATCAAGGCGATAATTTTAAAATCATATCGCCCACCCCGCATCCGATATCCCTGGCCACCACAGGACACTTGACTCTGAAGAGAAAAAATATCGGTCTTACCTGCCCTGAAAGGGCTTCGAAATTACCCTGTCCTTTGCTGATAATCATATCAGCCTTTTCGTAAATTTTAAGGAAGCTTTCGGAGCAAAACTTTAAAATTGTGCCAGGGGCATCGCATCCGCTGGAAATAACCCGGGCGACCTTATCTATGCCTGCGCTAAGGGCATCCTCCATAAGCGCGTCGTTGATTATCGGTTGGTCTTTGACTGCATAAACAACCTCGCGCTCACCGGGTAATCTTGCCATCTCCTCAATTAAAATCAGGTCAAAAACAGTCTCGCCTGCATTATCTGCTAAATAAAGGACCCTCTTTGCCTTTATCAATGCCTGCTTGAATTCTTGATAAGCAAAAACCGGCTTATGGTATTGATTATGGATATCAAAATTTCCGTTAAGAAAATTTTCTGCTTCCTGCTCGATTTCCAAAGAATTCTTTACTCCGTAATCAATAACATTCCCGGCAATGGCTAATTCCGCCGCCATAAGCAATCTGTCTTTCGATGAATCTAATTTCTCCCGCAGGCAGGGCAGTAACCCCAGCGCCAGCTGATTGCTTTTATGCTTAATCTCTTTATAGGGGTCTTTGTGTGCGGCTATTTTTTTGGCAATCCGGTAGATTGCCCTTCCCATTTCAGGAGGAGGCAGGCTCAGGTCCCACCCGCTGATTACTCCGGCCAGTTCATCTGTTATTTTTTTCTGGGTTGCTTCGTCGGCGCCGGCAAGCCTGCCTGCTTCAAGCGCCTGTTTGAAAAAACAGGGAATACAATCAAGATAAGTCTTCATTTTAAATATTATTTCCTTCTGCCAAAAATGGCTGTTCCGATTCTTACCATGTTTGCGCCCTCTTCAATCGCAACCTGATAAGAATCGGACATACCCATGGAGAGGTACCTCATTTCAACTCCGGGAAGGTTTCGGGATTTTATCCGCTCAAAAAGCTCCTGCATCTGCATGAAATAAGGACGCAGCCCTTCCTGGTCTGCCAGGTTAGGACCCATTGTCATCAACCCGAGTATCTTGATATACTCCAGCCGGCTTGCCTGTATAATCATAGATTCCACCTCTTCGGGGAAAAAGCCGAATTTCCCTTTTTCGCGGGCACAATTTATCTCTATTAGAACCTGCATTATTCTGTTCTTCAATCGGCAGGCCCGGTCAATCTCCTCGGCAATAGCAGGAGAATCTACGCTCTGAATCATATCAAAAATGCCGGCTGCCTTCTTTACCTTGTTCTTTTGCAAGTGCCCGATAAAATGCCACTCTACATCCCTGCCGATAACACTGAACTTGTCCTCTGCCTCCCGAACATAATTCTCGCCTATCACACTGATGCCTGCTTGTATGGCTTCCTGGATTTCTGCCGCAGACCTGGATTTACCTGCGGCAACTATCCGGACTCCTGCAGGTATCTGGGCGAGTAATCTTGTTAAATTTTCCTTAATCATTATGCTCTTTCCCCCGCTTTAGAGAAAAACCCTCTGCGCATCATCCCTGCAGAGGGCAAAAACAGGCATCCGAAGCTTTTTCACCCCTAGGCTGGATTGCCTTCGGATTTCTGCTCGATTTTCTGTATTTGCACGTCTTTGCTTGTCAGGTAGTCAAAAACCTTCTTAACCTCTTCTTGTTTTCCGTCAATTTGTAAAATCGCCCATCCGGAAGACATGGAAAAAGAAGCCTCGATTATCCTCAAATCAATATTAAAATTTTTACAAATATAAGAAATGATGGATTCGTCCTTCAGGGAACCCGGAAAAGTCAACCCGATTGACATCTGCATTTTACTCCCTCCTTGCTGGCATTTTACATCAAATCAGCGGTTTCCGCAAGTTATCTGTTCAAAGATTTTCCCGGTTGACTTAAAAGGCATCTGATATATAATAATTTTATCAATTATGCTACCCAGGAAATCCTTGAGATTGAAGACCGTTCTTCTCCTGTTCGCCTTTGCCTTTTTATTACAATATAAAGGCTATGCGCAGGATGGAAAGCGCCTCTACCGTGAAGGAGTAGCGGCAGCTAAAAAGGGAGAGATAGATTTTGCCTTTATCTCGTTTCACAGGCTCTTGCTTGATTTCCCCGAATCAAAATATCGCGAGCAGGCACTATTTGCCGTAGGGGAGTATTACTTTTCAATCGGTGGTTATAATGACGCCGTGCGCCATTTTACTCAATTGGCAGATGATTTTCCGCAGGCCCAAAACCGGCCCTTTGCCCTGGCATATCTGCTGGCAATGGCTAAAAAAAGCGGCACAGATGACAGGGTAGCACAGATTGAGAAAGAACTCATCGGTTCGCAACAACTGAGTCTTTTATTCAGGGAGTTCAAAGAGATACAATACACATCTGCCTTAGATAAGCATTATAAAGCCTTAAATTTTATTGATAAGATTTTAATCTGCGTAGAAGATGAGCCTCTCGCTGAAATCTCTTTCTAAGCTACTGAGCATCACCATCCTCGTTCTTATCGCAATAACTGCGCTTATATCAATCCTCTTAAACAACTTTCTGGCAAACTCTAAAAGCAGCATAGAACAGGAGATAAGCAATCTTTTTAAGCAGAAGATATCCATAGAAAGCATTTCCTTCCTTCCTTGGAATTTTCTCATTTTGAACAATATCGCTGTTCTGGAAACCGGGCAAAAAACAGAAGGCCGGCCTGTTTTTATAGCAAGGATAAACTGCAGGTTTTCGCTATTTATGTTGGCCGCAAAGAGGGACATCGTTATAACCGCAATAAACTTGCATAAATCAGCTTTTGATTACCCCTTCATAGAAGAAAACGGAGAGGAAATACTGGATACGCTTCGTGCCCTCGCTTCGGAACAGGCAATAAAAATCGGGATTAAAAAAGCGGTCTTGATTATTCCCCGGCAGGGAGAAATTACACAGCAGGCCATCCTTGACGCCAAACTCAATATCATCCCTAATCAAAGCCTGACCAGTTCTGGCTCAATCAGCCTGGAAGACTTTCCTAGTCTGTCCGAACAGTTCTTGCTGAACTATACTTGCCGCGCATTTTTTACCAAAGAGGGCCTGATTATTGACAGCCTGGAATTGAAAAGCCCTACCTTCCAGGTGAAATTATGGGGGAAATTTGAGGATAATCTCTTATCAATCAACGGCTCTTCTGGCCTGAACAGCTTTCCTGATTTGGATATCCACGATCTGGCCTGCGTAATTAAACTGGATTGGCCGGAAATCCAGGTCAGGAATTTAAGTTTCTCTTTGCAAAATATGCCCTTATCGCTAGCAGGATACATTTTCCTTTCGGACCTGCCTGCCTTTGACCTTAAACTCTCCTCCTTCCCCAGGCAATCTGCTGCGTTGCGCACAGGCAACCCCGAGGCCTTTGATATAATGGTTGCGGGAAATCTAAAGCAAAACAAATTTAACGGAACTGTGGGGGTTAACTTTGTCAGGAGGACCAAGAGCAAAAGCTCTCTGGAAAAGGTAGAGGCTCTGTTGAAAGATTTAGCTCTCTTTAATACCGGTAACGACAGGATGCAGCTGTCTTTTGCTCAGTCGAACCTCACCTATACCTCGGGAGCGAACGCCTATAATATCCTCCTGGAAGACTTTAGTGCCCTGATGCAGCTGGAGAGCGAGATGATTAAATTTGTCAAAATCAGCTCGGCAATCTATGACGGGATTTTGGAAGGATCGGGAAAATTGGACACGAGCCGCATACCGCTTAATTATTCCTTTGATTTAGGAATAAGCGGCGTGAGCGCAAACAACCTCCATAACCTGATAATCTATTGCTCCAAGGTCTACGGCAGTTTTTCCAGCCAGATTCATTTCCGCAGCGATCCTGAATCTACATTGAGCGGTACACTGCTAATCAACAAAGGTATATTGGATAGGATAATATTCTTCGAGTGGGTAGCCGGTTTCTTAACTATCCCTTCGCTGAATGTGGTAAATTTTGACACCCTTTCGGCAGAATTCGTAGTCAATGACCGGGCAGCCAGCCTTGAAAACATCCGCTTAGAATCAGGGGATGTGAATTTCGAGGGCTATTTTACGCTCTACGAAAATGATTTAGTCTCAAGTAAACTCTCCCTGGTATTCGCAAAAGAATTCCTCAGGGACTCTTCAAAGCTAAGACGGCTAATCAATTACCTGGATAAAGGCGTGCCTTCGGTAAGTTTTCATTTTCAGCTTTCAGGCTTATTCCAGGCAATGAACTTTAAGTGGCTTGAGTCTGACTTTAAGCAGACGCTGCAAAAACTGCTTCCGCCCAGATTAGAAAGGAAAATCGAAGGGGAGATTGAAAAGATTATAGAATCTATTTCCGCACAATAAAACCCTATTCAGCCAAAACCTCTCTTATTTTATCCAGCAATTCTCCTGTGGTGCAAGGCTTGGAAATGTAGCCGCAAGCGCCCAAATCCTGACAGTGTTTATTTATGCCTTCGGGCAATAAGCCCTTGCCGGTCACCAGCAACACAGCTATATCCCTGGTTTGAGTATCCTGCTTGATCTTACGGCAAGTCTCATACCCGTCCATCTGCGGTATGGCTATATCCAGCAAAACCAGGTCCGGATGATGTTTCTGGCAGATATCCAATGCCTCCCGGCCGCTTGCGGCAATCATCGCCTCATAGCCGGCCTGCCTCAGGTTCTTTGCCGTAATCTCGCGTATATCATTGTCGTCATCTACTACCAAGATCTTTTTCATAGTTCCTACTCCAATCAATGGATATTTATCAGCGCTTTTTGTACAGTCCGATTAACTCCGCCTTCTGGAGTATATGACCCTGCATTGCCTTCTCCAAAGACGCTTTATTGATTCCCTCCTCCAGGCCAAGCTGGTTATCCAACGCATATATTTTGAAAAAATAACGGTGTGTGCCGGAAGGCGGACATGGACCGCCGTAATCTTTTCTACGAAAGTTATTACTCCCCTGTTTCCCGGGAATACTGTTCTCCTCTATCCGCGGAATAATACCGATATCATAAACTACCCAGTGTACCCATGTACCCATAGGTGCATCCGGATCATCCATGATCAGGGCCAGGCTCCTGGCCTCCCCGGGAACACCTTCAATAACCAATGGCGGGTTAATATCCTCTCCCTGACAGGTGTATTTTTCCGGTATAGACTGATTATGTGCAAATACCGGACTGGTTAACTTCATAACTCCACCTCCTTCATCTGCATGGCAGGCACAGGAACCAAAAGCCAGTAACAACAAAAAAATAACTGTTATTTTTTTCATCTTTGCCTCTTTTATATTTTACAGCAAATAAAAGCCCTCTGCAAGCCCTAGGTTCGCAGAGGGCAATATTGACCTCAACTCAAGTAGTTATCTGTTTTTACGACTCCTTTTTACGCATAGGCTGTCCGCAGCAGCTTTTTACCTCCTCACCTTCTCTTGCCTCTTTGATTTCCTCTTTGCCGCAGACCGCACAGACATACTTGGCCTTTTTTGGTTGTCCGCATCCGCATCCCATAATCGTACCTCCTTTTTCCTGCAGAGTTACTCCTCTGTTTTTTCGAGTTTATCCATATATTCTTCAGGGTTCTTCTTGAAACTTTCAAGACAAGCAGCACAGCAAAAACCGATTTTCTTGCCTGCGTATACTATCGTATACGGCGTATCCTTGCTAACCGGTTTACCCATAACAGGGCAAACCGTATTTACAACTTCCCCACCGGATGTCTCTGGATTATCTGTAGCGCCTGCCTCTGTTTCTACGCTACTGGCTGCCATCATTTCCCCTGCCTTGCTTGTTTCTGCCTTGGCTTGGCCTGCGCATTGTGCGAAAGCCGTCACCACACAGACAAACCCTATAAGCAATAGGCCTGTAAATAGAATCATCACTTTATTACGCATCCCCATCACCTCCTTAGCTAAATGATACTACAATAGTATCATTTGTCAAGAAAAAAAATTATTTTTTTCCTGCGGGCAGTGGCCTTACGCTTATCCTCTTATTTTTAATCTCCACCGTACCGCTTACCCTTGTGTGTATATTATTACTGGCTGCATAGGCATTTTCCCCGGCCTTCAGGCTCTTGGCATTCATTACCAGTAAAGCCCCGGCAGCCACCTTCTGCCCCGGAGAAACCTTCAACCTCTGGTGCCAGACCTTAGAGCCGCGTTTTTGAACATTATGCGTTCCTTTAAAAGCCATTCTCACTCCCGGTTAAAACAGCTAGCGTATTATATTAAATTTCTCCTCGGCTGTCAAGGCATAACTGTTAGCTTATCGCCGCCTTGATGAATTCGCGAAATAAAGGATGAACATTATCGGGTTTTGATTTGAACTCAGGGTGAAATTGACAGGCGACAAACCAGGGATGCTCCTTTAGTTCTATTATTTCAACTAATCCCTGCTTGGGATTAATCCCTGAAAAAATCATGCCGTTTTTCTCCATTAGCTCCCGGTATTTATTATTGAACTCGTACCGGTGACGGTGGCGCTCCAAGATTTTCTCCTTTTTATATGCCGAAAAGGCCTTGCTCGCCTTTTGTAATCTGCATTCATATGCTCCCAGCCGCATGGTAGCGCCCATATTTTTAATTTTTTTCTGCTCCTGGAGCAGGCTGATTACCGGATACTTTGTATCTTGCTTGAACTCGGTTGAATTTGCCTGTTTTAACCCGCAGGCATTGCGGGCGAACTCAATTACTGCTGTCTGCATCCCTAAACATAATCCCAAAAAGGGAACCTTATTCTCTCTGGCAAACTGAATTGCCTTAATCTTGCCCTCTATACCCCTATGGCCAAACCCGCCAGGCACGAGAATGCCCTTTACGTCCTTAAGGTACTTGCTTGCTGTGCTATTCTCGATATCCTCCGAATCCAGTTTCCTTATGAGCAACTGTGCATCATTGGCGATTGCTGCGTGAACCAGGGCCTCATATATAGACTTGTATGAATCCTGCAGGGTTATATACTTACCTACTACTGCTATCTGAACTTTCTTTCCCGGACGCTTCAACTTGTTAACTACATTACCTTCCCAGCCGGATAAATCCCCGTCCTTGCACTTGAGGTTAAACAGCCTCATAATCAAGGCATCCAACCCCTCCCTCTGTAGCCTCAGGGGAACTTCATAAATACTCTTTACGTCTACTGCGGAAATTACTGCCTCCCGGTCTACGTTACAGAACAGAGCTATCTTCTCGCGCGCCTCCTTACTGATGCCCTTATCGTTCCTGCAGATAATGATATCCGGAGTAATCCCGATTTGGCGCAGCGTACCCACGCTGTGCTGGGTAGGCTTGGTTTTAATCTCCCCTGCTGATTTAATAAAGGGGACCAGTGTCACGTGTATGTTTATTGCATAGTCCTTGCCTAACTCCAGACGCAGCTGCCTGATCGCTTCCAGGAACGGCAGGCCTTCAATATCGCCTACCGTGCCTCCTATTTCAACTATCACTACATCCGGCCTCTGGCTGTAAGCAACCCTTTTTATATCGCTCTTTATCTCATCGGTTATATGGGGAATTATTTGCACGGTCTTGCCGAGGTAATCGCCTTTTCTTTCCTTACTGATCACAGAATAATAAACCTTTCCTGTAGTAATATTATTGTCCCTGGTCAGCTTGGCATTGGTAAAGCGTTCATAATGACCTAAGTCCAGGTCGGTCTCTGCCCCGTCATCTGTAACATAGACCTCGCCGTGCTGAAAGGGGTTCATTGTGCCTGGGTCGACGTTTATATAAGGGTCGCACTTTATCAACGTAACCTTAAGACCAATTGACTCCAATAACTTGCCGATAGATGCAGCTGTAATGCCTTTGCCTAAACTGGAAACCACCCCTCCGGTTACAAAAATATATTTAGACATTATCTTGCCCTCTCTAATAGATTCTTTCTCTGCCTCGTGGGAGGCTTAACCGGATATTCACCGCTAAAACAGGCCGTGCAAAACTCACTCCTCGGCAATAACATCGCATCCAGCATTCCCTCAAGGCTTAGATATTTCAGGCTGTCTAAACCGATAAAATCCTTTATCCACTCTATGCTGTGGCTTGAGGCGATTAATTCCTTCTTGGTGGGAAAATCTATTCCATAGTAGCAGGGAAACCTAAGCGGCGGGCAACTTACCCGCATATGAATCTCCTTTGTCCCTGCCTCCCTTAAGGTCTTAACCCTCACCCTGCTGGTAGTGCCCCTTACAATAGAATCTTCAATAACAACTACGCGCTTACCCTTAAGCACGTCTTTTATGGGATTGAGCTTTACCTTAACCCTGAAGTCTCTGATAAACTGCGTGGGCTGAATAAAGGTCCTGCCGATATAATGGTTCCTGATTAGGCCTACCTCATAAGGAATACCGGATTCCTCTGAAAACCCTAATGCTGCGTAATTACCCGAATCCGGAACCGGCATCACCAGATCACCGTCTGCAGGGCATTCGCGGGCAAGCTGTCTGCCCAGGCGTTTACGGGTCTGATAGACATTCTTAGTAAAAATACCGCTGTCCGGCCTGGCAAAATATATATACTCAAAAATACAAAGTGAGTGCTTTGCCGGAGCAAACGGCTTTATTGACTCCAGGCCGCGATTGGAGATAAATACAATCTCGCCCGGCTGGACATCCCTGACATATTCTGCCTGGATTAAATCCAGCGCGCAGGTCTCACTGGCTAAAACATACGCTCCGTCAAGCCTGCCGATACACAAAGGCCTCCATCCATGAGGGTCTCGCGCGCCGATTAAGACGTCATTCATCATCAGCGCTATCGAATACGCTCCCTGCAGTTTTGATAAAGCCCTGGCTACCCGCTGCTTGATGTTTCCTTCTTCAGATTGCGCCAGGAGATGGACTATAATCTCGGAATCCATTGTGCTCTGGAATATGGAGCCCCTGGCTTCTAAGGTCTGGCGCAATTGCAGGGTATTGGTAAGATTTCCGTTATGGGCAATTGCAATATGGTCTTTTTTATGCTGTACCATAAAGGGCTGCACATTCTTGATATGGCTGATGCCGGTGGTTGAATAGCGAATATGCCCGACTGCCAGGTCTCCGCGCAGTGATTTTATGGCCTTTTCGTCAAATACGTCGCCAACTATACCCATGCCCTTATGCTGGCAGACCTTCCTGCCGTCATAAGTGATTATCCCCGCGCTTTCCTCGCCGCGGTGCTGAAGCGCATACAAACCCAAATATGCCAGCCTTGCGGCATCCTTATGTTTGTATATGCCGAATATCCCGCACATAGATTATTCCCTCACAGGGATACCCTTATCCCTCAAATATTGCTTGGCTTCTTTAATCGAATATTCTCCGTAATGAAAAATAGAGGCTGCCAGTGCCGCATCTGCCTTGCCTTGGCTAAAAGCCTCGTAGAGATGTTCCAAATTTCCAGCTCCTCCAGAAGCAATCAGCGGAACATTCGCCGCTTCAGAGATTACCCTGGTCAGCGCCAAATCATAACCGGCGCGCGTGCCGTCGCAGTCCATACTGGTAAGCAGGACCTCTCCGGCTCCTAAATCCTCTGCCTGTCTTGCCCAAGCTAAAACAT